>NZ_JAWOTP010000016.1:0-120441 GCF_033338935.1 Vibrio sp. Vb0598
CAACGAGGCACCAAACCTTGCTCAATACCTAAGTGGTCAAGAATTCTCGCCACCATAAAATCCACTAAGTCTTCAATACTCTTTGGCTGATGATAGAAGCCTGGAGCTGCTGGCATGATGGTGACGCCCATTTGCGACAGTTTGTGCATGTTCTCCAGATGTAGCGTTGAAAATGGTGTTTCGCGAACCACGAGCAACAGCTGCCCGCGCTCTTTCATTACCACATCAGCGGCCCGCTCGATCAAGTTATCTGACATACCATGCGCAATCGCTGCAACGCTTCCCGCAGAACATGGGCAAACCACCATTTGCTTTGGTGCAGCAGAACCAGACGCAACCGGTGAGAACCAGTCATCTTTACCGCAAACGGTGATGTTATCGGGATTGCAGTTCAGGTGCTCTACCAATGCTTGCTGCGCCGCTTCTGGGCCACTTGGTAGCTTAAGATTATGCTCGGTTGCCATCACAACACGAGCTGCCGAAGAAATCAGAACGTAGACATGATAATCCGCCGCAACCAAGCATTCTAAAAGACGAAGGCCGTAGGGAGCACCAGAAGCCCCCGTTAATGCCAACGTGATGGCTTTTTTGTGAGAGGGTTGTGTTTTGTTTTGCATATAAATCAGGCTTTTTGTTTTAACTGCTCAAGAAGTTTTCCGTGAATACCACCAAAGCCACCGTTGCTCATGACTAGAATTTGGTCACCTGGTCGCGCACGTTCGACGATCTTGGCTACAAAGTTATCTATATCCGCATCGACAAACGCTGGCTGTTTGCATTGGTCGGCAATGTCTTGCACAGACCACTCGATATTATCTGGCTGGAACAAGAAGACTTCATCTGCACTGTGTAGTGACTCTGCAAGTGTGTTTTTGTGTACACCACGCTTCATGGTGGCAGACCGCGGCTCTAACACAGCAAGGATGCGTTTTTCACCTACCTTGTTACGCAAACCACCGACAGTAAGTTCAATTGCCGTTGGGTGATGCGCAAAATCATCGTAAACCGTCACACCTTGTTCTTCACCTTTCAGCTCTAAACGGCGCTTGGTATTGATGAAACGCCCTAATGCCTGGCAAGCAAGATCCGGAGTGACTCCAACATGTCGTGCAGCAGCGATTGCCATCAGCGCATTATCCACATTGTGGTCACCCACCAAATTCCATTCGACGGTACCAACCTTCTCACCTTGCAACGCAACGTCAAACTTTGAGCCATCAAGCACTAATTTGTGCGCTTGCCAGTCGCCATCAACACCTGAAAACTGCTTTTCTGTCCAGCAACCACGCTCTAATACATCCGCTAACGCTTGATCCTGCCTCGGCGCTAAGATCAATCCATTGCCCGGTACAGTTCGCACTAAATGATGGAATTGGCGTTTGATCGCTTCTAGATCATCGAAGATGTCGGCATGATCAAACTCAAGATTGTTCATGATTAAAGTGCGAGGATGGTAATGCACAAACTTAGAACGCTTATCGAAAAAAGCACTGTCATATTCGTCGGCTTCAACGACAAAAAACATGCTTTCACCCAAACGAGCAGACACTCCGAAGTTACCGAGTACCCCACCGACTAAGAAACCCGGTTGATAACCACAATCTTCAAGTATCCAAGCAAGCATGCTCGACGTGGTCGTTTTCCCATGTGTACCCGATACCGCCAATACCCAACGATCATGCAGCAAAAACTCGTTGAGCCACTGCGGGCCAGAGGTGTAACGCATGTTAGTGTTGAGCACATGCTCGACACAAGGGTTGCCACGGCTCATCGCATTACCAATCACCACAAGATCTGGTTGAGGGTCGAGTTGAGACGGGTCAAAGCCTTCAATAATTTCAATACCTTGAGACTCAAGCAGTGTGCTCATTGGCGGATAAACGTTGGCATCAGAACCAGTGACTTTATGTCCTAATTGGCGCGCTAGAATCGCTGCGCCGCCCATAAATGTGCCACAGATACCCAAGATATGAATGTGCATAAACTAAACCTTGTAATGCGTTTTTTAATGCTTTCATTATCGCGATTACCGCCTGAAAAGCGAGTGACTTTAGCCTTCTTCTTGCAGTCCCTTTCACAAATATGACAAGGTTGAACACAGACTGTACAACCTCTTGCTTACTGATGAATCCCTCAAACAAGTCTACAAATAAATTGAGATCTCAAACAGTTACTTCATTACCATTAAAAAGATCTGCGACTTAAACTTACATCCAGCGCAATCGTTTAACATCCATAAAGAGATGCTCACTTGCGCACTACCCCCAATGAAATGAAAATGTAAGGATTAACCATGTCAGGACTGCGCACCCTAGGCGAGTTCATTGTCGAAAAACAAGCGGATTTCCCCCACGCTAGCGGTGATCTATCATCCCTTTTAGCCTCCATTCGTTTAGCTGCAAAAATCGTTAACCGCGAAATCAACGCAGCGGGTCTCGGTGATATCACTGGTGCTGTAGGCACGGAAAATGTCCAAGGTGAAGATCAGCAAAAGCTCGATGTTTACGCGAACGATAAGTTCAAAGCCGCGCTTGAAGCTCGTGATCAAGTGTGTGGCGTTGCCAGTGAAGAAGAAGACGAAGCAGTTGCGTTCAATAAAGAACTCAACCAAAACGCCAAATATGTAGTACTGATGGACCCACTTGATGGTTCTTCTAACATCGATGTGAACGTCTCTGTTGGTACTATCTTCTCGATTTACCGTCGTGTTTCTCCAATCGGTACTCCACCAACTGAAGAAGACTTCCTACAACCTGGTCACAAACAAGTGGCTGCGGGCTACGTAATTTACGGCTCCTCCACCATGTTGGTATACACAACTGGTAACGGCGTAAACGGCTTTACTTACGACCCATCTATCGGCAGCTTCTGTCTTTCTCATGAAAACATGATGATTCCTGATGATGGTAAGATCTACTCCATCAACGAAGGTAATTACATTCGTTTCCCTCAAGGGGTGAAGAAGTACATCAAGTACTGCCAAGAAAACGTGCCAGAAGACGGTCGCCCATACACTTCTCGCTACATTGGCTCACTGGTTGCTGATTTCCACCGCAACCTACTGAAAGGTGGTATCTACCTTTACCCAAGCACACAAAGCCACCCACAAGGCAAGCTACGCCTGCTTTACGAATGTAACCCTATGGCATTCCTCATTGAGCAAGCTGGCGGCATTGCATCGGACGGCGTGAATCGCATTATGGACATCAAGCCTACTGAGTTGCACCAGCGTGTACCTTTCTTTGTGGGTTCGAAGAACATGGTTCGCAAAGTTGAAGAGTTCCTTGAACTGCACCGCGACGAAGAATAATTTCAGACCTTTGTCCAACGCGGCAGGTGTTTACCTGCCGCGTTTTTGTCGCTAAAGTGAAACGCGAATTTATCATCAGATGAAGCCGCTTTTGTGTGACTCATCGTTAATGAAAAGGAATATTCTAATGAGCTTAAACCATGTACCAGCAGGCAAGTCGCTGCCTGAAGATATCTATGTCGTTATCGAAATTCCTGCAAATGCAGATCCAATCAAGTACGAAGTAGATAAAGACTCTGGTGCTGTATTTGTCGACCGTTTCATGTCTGCACCAATGTTCTACCCATGCAACTATGGCTACGTGAACAATACCCTGTCTCTTGATGGCGACCCAGTCGACGTATTGGTACCAACACCATACCCACTCATGCCAGGTTCAGTCATTCGCTGCCGTCCTGTTGGCGTTTTGAAGATGACAGATGAATCGGGTGAAGATGCAAAAGTGTTTGCGGTTCCCCACTCAAAAATCTCGAAAGAGTACGAGCACATCCAAGATGTGGGCGATATCCCAGAACTACTGAAAGCGCAGATCACGCAATTCTTTGAGCGTTACAAAGAGCTTGAAGCAGGCAAATGGGTGAAAGTGGATGGTTGGGCAGATGTTGCTGCCGCCAAAGCTGAAATCCTAGAATCTTACGAGCGAGCTCAGAAAAAATAAGCATCACTGCTGATACAAAATTAAAAAGAGCTGCTCTAGGGCAGCTCTTTTGCTTTCATCTTACCTGTGTCAACTAGATAGGTGCGCCTGCTGAAGACATTCGTCCAGCGTCGTAGTCATGTTGAAAGAAGGGGTCAACATCATCACAAATGCCAAAATACGGCCGCCCGATAACACCGAGCATATAAGCACTTTGCTCACAATACTCTTGTTTGCCTTGCTGGTAACCCGCTTGATAAGCCATTATCAGTTCTGGCGTCGCATGGTTAACATCATCCAGCTTCGCAATTCGCTCCTCAGATAACTCCCGTAATCCATCTAAAGCTGACTGCTTACCAAACACTTGCCAATCGGTCACATTATTCGAAGTCGGTAGTGTTGTTTGTGCGCATGCAGCAAGAAGCAACGCCATTACTCCAATTACGAATGCTTTCATCGTGACTCCTTAGTGTTTAGCTCGTTGCTATTGATAATGTCAGTATAGCTCACACCTTTTGACACCAATCTCCGGAAGAGATTTCTTCGGTTAATTGCTCAGTATCTTGATATAAGTAGATCCAAGCTTGGCCAAACGGCGTGACGATGCTCTCTCGGCGATATTCCACTGGCACATCTTCCAACTTATCTAGCTCGGATAAGGTTTCATCATCAATCAGATACACTTCACCTTGAATCGAGCGTTGCCCAACAGACAACGCTGGATAAGGGCCTAAGTCATACATTGCAAATTGAGCATCCGTTTCATGTAAACCAAGAAACTGCGCCGAGCGCAAATACTGATGGTTGTACTCTCCCTTGCGTAACGTGCCGTAGACAAAAATCAAATGCTGCATAACCACTCCTTAGTCATGACTGTATATGCTTAGGTTAAAGCACTTTAATCGAACTCAAACTGATAGAGTAGGTCAACGGCGCTATCTACACCAGATACCGCTTCTAAATACAAGTCTTGCATCAATCGGTAACGCACAGTGAACTCACCTAGGGAGTTAAAGATGCCGACACCATATTTCACCTGCAAACCTGGCAGAATATAACCACTCACCGTCACTTGCGAATCATCGCCCGACCCAGCAGTGTCCAGCTGTAAATCCTGTACGCCAAAGGCTTCACCGATTTCACCAACCACACGACCACTCTTCGCCAAGCTTAAACCAATTAAGGTAGTCGTCATTGCATTACCACCGGCTTCACCATCAATATCTTGACCACGAAGTAGATAAGAAAGCGCATTGGCTTGGTTCATCGCTGGCTCTGAGAAAATTTCTATACTCGGATCAGATGCTGGGCCCGACACTTGTACCCCCGCAATGACATCATCTTGAGTATTGTCTGGATTACGAATCGCTTTGATAGACAAGTAAGGTTGATCTGGTGGACCATTCATCAGAATCTTACCTTCTTTAATCAATAAGTCCTGACCAAACGAACGATAGGAACCATCGACAACATTCACTTCACCAACGATGAACGGACCTTTGTCTTTTTGTGTCACGTTTAGGTTCCCTTTCAACCCACCTTTTAAACCAAAAGCGGCAAGTTGGAAGTCATCACCAATTTTAATGTTGATGTTCGTTTCCACATCAAACGGCATCGCAGCGACATCGTCCACTGGCTGCAAGTTTTTATCGAGAATAACGGTGTCACTCGATACGCCTACCGCACTTGGTGGAAGCTCTTCGACGACAATTCTGCCCCATGGCAAATTAATATCACCCTCAATTTTCGCAAGCTGAGGAGTCACATCTATTGTCATGTCAGGCTCAACTTTGATTTTTACCATTGGGGGCAAATCAACATTGAGCTCTTTAGCAAATACACGCGCTTTAGTACGCCAGTTCTGTAAGTCCTGCCAGTCGGCATCACCGGTAACGTTCAACTCACCATCCGGGGTTAGAATCCCGGCATCCAAGTCCGCTTGATGGCCTTTAAAGTTGATGACGACCTGCCCTGAGTTTATATCTATCGGTGTGACTTCACCCTGTAGCTTCATTTGGTCAATCAAGAACTGACCATTCACCTTCGGATGCATGACGTCACCTGATATCGCTAGGTCAGTATTCATGTTTGCTTTAAACAAGCTGTACTCACCAATCAACGGTGCCAAGAAGTCCAAGTGGAACGTAGAGAGTGAAACCTTACCATCAATAGTGGGCTTTTCAGACGAGACATTCAGTAAAGAAACCTTACCAGACAAGTCACCGTTATCTTTCACATCAAATAGCCACTCGGCATCAAGCTTGTCTTTCGCTAATGCCGCTTTAAAGTTGAAGCTTTCCCAACCGACTTTAATTGGCTGCTCAAGCGCTTGTTCAACTTGGCCTTTTGGCATATTGACACTTAAGGTTACTTCAGGCTTTTTCTCTGGTGCCCATTTAGCAAAAGCCTGTGCATTAACCGAGCCTTGCAGCTTGGTTTCTGGCGGCAGGAATTGCTTGATTTGGTCAAAATCAAAATCATTGATGGCTAGCTTCGCCTGGCCACTCTTACCAACACTAATGTCTTCGGTTAGACATACGCTCGACTCCGCTTGCAACCAACAATGCGCTTGAACGTTCGCGATCTGTTTGTCAATATTGACCTTCACCGCGGTCGATTTTTGCAACGCCCACGGGCCTTGTTGCGAGCTCAGCGTCAAGCGGCGCAGCGCCCCATCCCAAATCATTTCTGGTTTCTGCTGGAATGCCCCTTCAATTTCTAAACTGGTCGACACCAGGTCAGACACTACATCGAGCGTCAGTTGATGCAGTTTTTCATCCCCAGAGACTTCAAGGTCAGCACTATCAACTTTTATGTCGTCATAGGTAATGTTGTTCGCAATTAGGCTTATGTTCGCTTTTGGGGCTGGCAGAGGCTTCACATCACCCTTTAAGGTGATCGTTTCTACGTTCGCCTGTTGCTGCCAGTTTATCTGATTTAAAGCGAGATCAAGATTGATGTCTGGTTCTTTCAAGCTACCACGTAGTGCGACTTTACCTTGCATTTTACCTGCAAGATCCGGAACACTTTTTGCAAAATCAGGGAAGTTAACCTCAACATCCATCAGAATTTGCTTATCGATCTTACCCTTTGCACTCAGTTGGTTCGGGCCATGAGAAAGCGCTAAACCCTGAGTGGTAAGTTGGATGTCTTCGCCTTTGCCGTTCTTGTCAGACGCTTCAAGCTGCCCTTCAACATTCAGCGGATAACCTCGCAAAATGCCGTCAATGTCTAACTTAGGCAAACTGACTTGCCAACCGCCTTGTTCTGTTAACGACCCCGAAGTCGAAAGATTACCGCTGATATCCCCTTCGGCTTCTTTCCACTGCAATCCTGGTTGAATGTTCTTCAGGTTTAAGTCAGCTTGCCAGTTGATTGGCGCGGCCCAATTGGCCATGACTTTCCCAGAGAGCTCGCCCCCTAAGGTTTTCACTACAAGGCTTTCGAGGTCAATTTGCTCTAACGTACCTTTGCCGTTTAGTGCGACATCAACGGCGGGAATATCTTTGCCTGACGCTTTGGTTTCTAATGCGACTTCGTAGCCATCAAGTGAGCCTTTTGCCGCCAAGCTTGGTACAGAAACCTGGTAATCGCTTTGTCCAAATAGCGGCCATTGCGCCTGTACATTTTTAATCGCGACATCAAACGGTAACTGCGTTTTAAGCGGTTGAATATCACCTTTGATCTCCGCTTGTACAAGCTCAGAAAGCGTAGCATTTAGTGACAAATCACCAACCGAACCCGAGACCGAAAGCGACAGTTTTTGTCCCTTCGCATCCGCTTGCTTCACTAACGCGTCCAGTTGCGCTTTGATAGGGTAATCAGAAGAAAGCGTCACTTGTGTGCTCAACTTGCCTTCCACTTCTGGCATGTCGAGCTCTAACGTTTTGACATCAACACGTTCACCGCCTGCTCTTGCAACCAAACCAAGATGATTGACGATCACTGGCGTTTCACCCGCCAGTTTGAAATTGTGAATATCAAGACGACGCGCTTCAACCGTCAGTGGAATCCATACTTCGGGTAAAACAATATCTTGCGGCGTAACGTCAGTTTCTTTCGGCTCCTCGGCAGCCGCTTCAGGTTCAGCCTCACTTGGTGCTAAAGCCACATTAATGTCTTTCAACGCGGTAGGTGCGATCACCAAACGATCACCCTGCATCGACAAAGCGGTCGAGAATGTTTGCCAATCAATTTGATTGCCCAGCACATTGACATTGATGTCATTAAAGCTGACTTTATTAACAAAAATTGGCACTGGCGTACTGATAGAACGCAGTGGTGGTGTTTCCTCTTGCTCCTCGCTTGCTGGCGGTAGTTCTGGCATCTTAAAGTCAAGCCCCTGCAGTCTTAACTCATCGACACAGACCTTAGGGTCAAAGAAACAGCGGAAGTTCACTGCCAAAGCTAAACGCTCGACTTTGGCATCGATATTCAAAGACTCATCGACAAAACTGACGTTATGCAGTTCGAAGCGAGGAAACAATGAACCCTGCACTTTTTCAATCTGCAATTGTGGTAGTGCTTTTTCAGCTCCCCACAAGGCAAATTTGAGGCCTGGGTGGGTAAATAAAACTGTCGCGACAATAATGATGAGCAACAGCAATAGACCAATCAAACTGAGCGACAGCCATTTGGTCCACTTAAACATCATTTTGATCATAGCTCAGGCCCCAATGAGAAGTGGATACGAAACTCTCGTTCTGGTTTTGCATCCAACCCCCATGCAAAATCAAAACTAACAGGGCCCACCGGAGACGCCCAGCGGATACCAACACCAGCACCTGATTTCCAATCTGGTGTTTCATTAAACGCATCACCAATATCGTAAAACGTTGCAGCCCACCAGTTTCCATAAACACGATATTGGTATTCTAATGTACTGCTAACAATGTATTTACCACCCGTCAAAGCACCACTCTCATCCACAGGTGAAATAGATTCATAGCCGTAACCACGAATATTATTGTCACCACCAGCGAAGAAACGCAGCGACGGTGATAGTTTTTCAAGTTCATCGGTAATATTCGCACCACCTTCTAAGCGGAACAAACCACGATGATTCTCTCCAATACCACGAATCCAAGAAGTCGAGCCAATTAAGCGGAGCACTCTAGTTTCAGAAAGCATAGCGGTATCACCATACTCAATAGTGATGCTTTGCTTGTCTCCCCACATTGGCATATTGCCCCCTCGAACCCTAGTCCGAGAAAATGTCGCACCTGGAAGTACGAAGTTGAATTCATCATCTTGTAAACCTTGCGTAAAGCTCTCGTACAAATGACGAACATAAACGGTATTATGCCAACCACCGTCTGCTAACCAATGACGTTCCACTGCAAGGTTAGACTCGATACTCTGTGTGTCACGGTTGTCTAGGTTTTTAAGCCCATATTGAACTTGATAATAATCGTTAGCGACATCTTCTAAAGGAATTTTGTAAGAAGCAGTCACGGTTTGCTCTGGCTTAGATAGGGATAAAGCGGTGTTGAAACTGTGTCCTCGGGAGCTCACCCAAGGTTTCTTCCACTTCAACGTTCCTCGAACGCCGACATCCGTTGAGTAACCAATACCCGTCTCGATCTGATTCTTAGAAGCAGGAGATAAAGACACTTTAATTGGCAAGTCTCGGCCATCATCAAGCCTATCCAATTCAGGCTCAACAAAAACTGAGGAAAACCACTCCGTATTTGATAGCTTCTGGTTAAACTCGCCCAGCTTCGAAACGTTGTATGGGTCCCCTTCTTTAAAAGGTTGTAGTGATGCGACACGGTCTTCCCATATGTGGTTGCCAATAAAAGAAACGTCGCCAAAATTGAAACGTATTCCACTGCTGTAGTGCAAACGGACATTAGCTTCGTTCAGATCAGGGATAACCTCTAATCGACTTAGCGTAAACTCACCATTGAAGTAACCACGCTGAAGCGCCAAGTTACGAATGCCTGACTTAAGGCTGTCGTATTGGCCTTGATTCAAAACTTGGCCAACTTTGAGCGGAGAGCGCTCAATAAGTTTTGCAAATTCTTCATCGTCCTTGGCCTCTCCAGTGATGACCACATCCATGACTTTCACTTTCACTGGCAAGCCCGGCTTGATGAGCACAATTAACTCATCATTCGCTTCAGGAATAGAGTATGAAATTTTTGCATGATAATACCCAAGCGCGTTAAGCGCTTCAGTGATACTTTGATCTAATCTCGCTTGAAAACGCAGAGAAGTGGAGTAATCCTTCTCTGGAATAGATGATAGATACGCACTGACATTCTCTTCTAAAGCGCCATCAATGCCTTTCAAAGTCAAAGAAACATCGGCATAGGCACCATGAGAAAAGGCAAACAGGCCAACAATGGTGGGGAGAGCTTTTTTTATCATGCTTTTATGGCTGAATGAGGTTAAGTAAACGTAAATAATGATAACGCCAATTAGATTCTAAGTCTGTAATATTAATAGGTTTAACGCGGTCTATGTCATCACAGCATCAGATACAGACGAAATGAAAAAGTTCGCAAATTTAAGACACGTATTGAAGGACAAATACCATGCTCAACAAACAAACATTGATCAGTATAGAAGATGCCTTGCCAGGTAGAGATCAACCAATGCAGATTGACGATCATCATTTTGTAAATAAATCTAACCTAAAGGCGCCTCTTGCGTCACACCAACAGCAGATTTTGCTCGGAATGGGCTGTTTTTGGGGCGCTGAGCGCGTATTTTGGCAACTCGACGGCGTTGTATCCACTTCGGTCGGTTACGCTGGGGGATATACACTCAATCCCACCTATGAAGAGGTCTGTACAGGTAAAACGGGTCATACAGAAGTCGTACGAGTCGTTTTCGATGAACGCGTCATCTCATTAGAAAAGCTACTGGCTGTTTTTTGGGAAAAACACGACCCAACTCAGGGAATGCGTCAAGGTAACGACTTAGGTACTCAATATCGTTCTGCAATTTACACTTATTCGACGGAGCAGCTCGAGAGCGCAGAGAAATCGAAACTCTTGTATCAGCAAGCACTGCAAGAAGAGCAGCGCGCGAACATCACCACCGAAATACAACCAGCAGGTCCGTATTACTTTGCGGAAACCTACCACCAGCAATATTTGGCGAAAAACCCTGATGGTTACTGTGGCATCGGAGGAACGGGAGTTTGCTTCCCACCAAGCCTCCAAGGATAAACCTAACCAGCAACAAAAAGAGCGACCGATATGGTCGCTCTTTTCTAAATCTAAGTGGGTACCAAGCTAACTAAGCCGATAATGATGCTATCACTTGGTTGACTTCTTTAAAGATGGTGAGCCTTTTATGATCGTTGACGTCAGGTAGTAACACTTTGCCATTGTCGAACTGAAAACAGCCAACCCCAACAATAAAAAATTGACCTTTGAACAACGTTTTAACAAAACGGGCCACTTGTAATGGTCGATATACAGCAAACTCACGTAGCATAACTCACCTCAATTCCTTTGAGAAAACACGGATTGCTTATTTTTCCTCTGCAATCTTAATGCGCAATTTGCGACGGAAATCATTTTAGCAAATTCTAAATATAACGCAAGATTACACCACTCCATACGTTAAATAAATGTTATCAACGGTCCTACAAATTTCTAAGATCTGGATATATACTGGAAGCTTCCAAACCTCGTACGGAATATAACAATATGAAAACTAAGACTCTCCTACCTCTACTACTGGCCTTAACGCCAAGCTTGACCTTTGCACACAACTTGTCAGTAGGAAAAAGCGTTCCTCCTGTCAATGTTGCCGCTTACGGCGAGATTGTTTTACAAGGCGAAGGCGTTGCATACCAACCCTGGGCAACTCAACATATGCAAGGCAAAGTTCGTGTTATTCAAGCCATCGCAGGCCGTAGCAGTTCAAAAGAGATGAATGCCCCTTTAATGTCGGCAATAACAGCGGCAAATTTTCCACAAGAAAGCTACCAGACGACGACTATCATCAACCAAGATGATGCAATTTGGGGGACAGGCTCTTTCGTGAAGTCTTCAGCTCAAGACAGCAAAAAAGAGTTTCCTTGGTCATCCATGGTTCTTGATGAAAATGGCGTAGTTGCTAATACTTGGGACCTGAAAGAAGAAAGCTCGGCCATTATTGTTCAAGACAAAACGGGCAAAGTTCTGTTTGTCAAAGAGGGCGCACTTGAGCAAGATGAGATAACAAAAGTCATTGAGCTTATTAAACAGAACATCTAGCTTCATTGAATGGCTCCTTGTTCCTGTTGTAAGGAGCTATATGAATTTGATTAGAAGCATGGGCAGTGATAACTCTGCTCTTTATAAGTGCGACACTTCCATCAGAGAGTATTACCAATATTTTTCGGCACGTATGTGTTGAGTTAAATTTTTCTGCTAGCCAACAAAAGAGTGAACTTTTATTCATTATGGGTGTTATATTATAACAGTCGGTAAGAGGAGCTCAGATGTACCACCACCAGCAAAAAATACTAAGATATTGGTATCGCACTGCTTTATTTTTCAGTGTTGCGTTGCTGATCGCTTGGAACTTTGCGGTTGTACTTCATCAAGTCGATCTGACGCCCGACCATCATACCCATCATCATTGCCAATTATTTTCTGGTGTTCAGCACGGTATAGCAAAGGTACAACCTACCCTCTCTACACCGACTTTTACGCGCGCCCAGCATCATCATGTTTTTTTGCATCTCGTGTACGGCGAAGAAGTTCTTGGCGCTGCTCGTGCCCCTCCTTATTTTGCTTAATTTCCAAACTATTCCACACTCAAAATTATTGAGTTCATTTCCGCACCTAGTGTGTCAGGGAACAATAACTTAGTGAAACTCGAATCTGAGCAATACCGCCTTTGGTTAATGCCAGTAAAATTAGGAAAAATACAATGTCATCAAAACACGTTTTAGCCCTTGCTATTGGCCTCACTTTATCGACAGCAGCGAATGCAAACGAATACCGCCAGCATGGTGCTCATGTGCATGGTCACGTCGAGTTTAATATCGCCCAAGATGGCAAAGATCTGTTAGTAGAGATCACAGCTCCTGGAGCTGATGTTGTGGGTTTCGAACATGCTCCAGAAAACGCACAACAAGAGCAAGCGCTTAAACAAGCCGTCGCTACACTCGAAGACAGCAACGCATTGTTCGCTATTAACTCACAAGCTGATTGTAGTGTTGAAGAAGCTTACGTGAGCCACAACCTAAGCGAAACTCATGAGGAACATGATCATAGTGAGCACGACCATGATGACCATGCACATCACGATCATGAAGGGCACGAACACCATGATCATAATGAACATCATGATAAACATGACCACCATGACGCTCATGATGAAGCGCACGATCATGGCGGTCACGGTGAATTTTCGGTGCAATATCGCTTCAGTTGCGAACAAGTTAATCAGCTTAGCCAAATCCAAACCGATTGGTTTAACCAATTCCCAACTACAGAGTCCATCAGCGTCAATATATTCACTGATACCATGCAATCAGCAATTAAATTAAGCAAAGATAACACCCAAATCGTAATCAAATAACACGAGTGGCGTGTAAGTACCCACTTACACGCCACAGCTTTGGTGATTTAATATGACTGAAACCACACCAAATGTTGTCGAGCTAGAGGATGCCCAATTTTTCTGGCCCGGTTCAACCAACGCAACCATCCACATTCCCAAATTACACATTACACAAGGCGAGCATGTGTTTATCAAAGGTCCAAGTGGCTGCGGTAAATCGACCTTGCTCGCTTTGTTGACGGGGATTAACACATTAACTTCAGGCTCTCTATCTGTACTCGATACTGACCTTGCTAGTTTAAGTGCCAGTCAGAGAGACCGCTTTCGCGCCAATCATATTGGCTACATCTTTCAACAGTTCAATTTATTGCCGTACCTTAACGTACTTGAAAACGTATTATTGCCATGTCAGTTCAGTAAAATACGACGTGACCGTGCCCATTTAGGTGCCTCATCTCAAACGTTAAATGAACAGGCTCAGGCCCTACTAGAACGACTGCACTTGCCAAACGAGCTTCATACACGCCCTGTCTCTGAATTGAGTATTGGTCAACAACAACGTGTGGCTGCGGCTCGAGCTCTGATAGGACATCCAGAGTTAGTGATCGCTGACGAACCAACCTCAGCTTTAGACTATGACAATCGTAAAGCATTTATTGAGCTCCTTATGGAGCAAGCGAATCAAGCCAATGCCACACTGGTATTCGTTAGCCACGACCCAACACTCGAACCCTTATTCGATCGCACGCTCAATCTACCCGACATTAATCAAGTATCTAGCCTAGGAGCCATATCATGAGTGCTGTTGTAAAGCTCGCCTGGAAAAGCTTGATGAACCGCAAAGCGACGGCAATTCTAACCATCATGACCGTTGCGATTTCAGTGGTACTCCTCTTGGGCGTCGAGCGTATCCGAACTCAAGCCAAGGATAGCTTCGCCAATACAATTTCAGGCACTGACCTCATTATTGGTGGACGCTCTGGGCAAGTGAACCTATTGCTCTATTCTGTGTTTCGTATTGGTAATGCGACCAACAACATCGATTGGAAAAGCTACCAAGAGTTTGCCAATCATCGTTCAGTCGATTGGGCTATTCCAATCTCGCTTGGCGACTCGCATAAAGGCTTCCGAGTTATGGGAACCAATCACAGTTACTTTGAGCATTACAAGTTTGGAAGTAAGCAACCACTAACATTTAGCAAGGGTAGAGAATTCAATGGTTTATTTGAAACCGTGCTAGGTTCTGATGTCGCTAAACAACTTGGTTATGATATCGGTAGCGAAATCATCATTGCCCACGGCATTAGCGACGTTGGCTTTAGCCGCCATGACAATCTGCCATTTAAAGTTGTCGGTATCCTTGCACCTACAGGAACACCAGTCGACAAAACCGTCCATGTATCATTGGAAGCCATCGAAGCCATTCACGTTGGGTGGGAAAGTGGTGCGCGTTTGGGCCCGACACCCAAGGCACAAGATCTCAAAAACAGATATTTTCAGCCCAAACAAATTACCGCTATGCTCGTTGGTTTGAAATCTCGTATTCAAACTTTCGCTCTGCAAAGACAAATTAACACCTACCCCAAAGAGCCGCTCAGCGCCATTATGCCCGGCATTGCGTTGCATGAGTTATGGGGAATGATGTCTGTTGCAGAGCAAGCCCTAATGGCAGTATCTGGTTTTGTCGTGATCGCAGGGTTGTTAGGTATGTTAAGCAGTCTATTAACTAGCCTACAGGAACGCCGCCGTGAAATGGCGATTTTGCGTGCCATGGGAGCAAGGCCTCGTCATGTTTTCTCACTCTTAATTAGTGAAGCCAGCTTGCTTACTGCTGCTGGTATTATTACTGGCGTTACTGGGCTGTATGCTATTCTTGCTATCGCGCAGCCGATCATCCAACAGCACTATGGAATACATCTCACCTTAAGCATCTTATCTACTTATGAGTGGATGCTATTAGGTTTCGTACAATGCGCTGGTATTGTGATTGGTTTCATTCCCGCACTCCGCGCCTACCGACAGTCACTGAGTGACGGAATGACAATAAGGATTTAATAAAATGTGGAAAAAAATTCTCGCAAGTTGCTTGCTGGTCGTCGCATTCACAGCGCCTGTTATGGCCAGCGAAGAACCATTGAAGCTTGACTGGATTGACCTTGTTCCAGAAAAAGAGCGTAAGTTATTCGACAGTATAGGCATGCCCGCATCTGATCACAGTGGTGGCGCAGCCCAGCAGTCCAAGATTGGTAACGTTCGACCAGAACTGAACGGAAGCAAAGTTAAAATTCCGGGGTTTGTTATCCCACTTGAAGGTGATGCCGATACCGTCACCGAATTTTTATTGGTGCCATATTTTGGAGCTTGTATTCACGTGCCACCACCGCCTCCAAACCAGATCATTTACGTGAAGTTTCCGAAAGGCGCGCCTGTTCAAGAGTTGTGGGATGTCATATATGTGGTTGGAACGTTGAAAACCGAGACGATAAACCACGAACTGGCAGAAACGGCTTACGTTATTGAGGGATCAGAAATAGAAGCCTACGACGATATGTAATTTAAGTCGTCGATAAGCCTCGCTACACCTAAGGCGTCACACTGGCGCCTTTTTTAGCTTTGTGCTATACGATATAACGAGATAAATACGCTAATACGCCCACATAAATAACCAAAAGAAACGCTATCGACAGGTGCTTTTTGAGTTTACCTGCTTCTGAGAACTTCATAGCCCCTCCAAAATAACGATAACAATTTTAACAACTCATTATCATTTTGAATAGCCCTATTCGTTCAAAAACTGAGAACTCCTGTCTGGTCGCTTGGTCAGATAAGGTGTAAATTTAAACGTGCGAACCGCGCAGTTCTTGGTAGGAAAACGAATGGCAGACCCGACAAAGCAACCTGTTGTCATCGAACATCAGTCAGACACAAAAAAAAATACGCAACAAGAAAAGAAACAAGGCTACATAAAAGACAGTGCTAGTAAGGTAAAAACCATAGCCCAAATACACGGTCTTGACGCCTTACTGCAAACCGAACCGCCAGCCAAATCTGCGTTTGAAAGAGCCCAATTGCGAGAGCAAAGACGCCAAGAACAGCGACAAAAAAACTTAGAACAGATTTTAAAATTAGCGCACAGTTCATGCCGAGATGAGACAGCGGGAGAGCCAGACCAAGATTGGTTGCATCGATTTTTTGAGATGGCTCAAGACATCCATAACAGCGCGATGCAAAAGCTATGGGCTCAAGTGATGAAGCGTGAAGTGACCAATCCGGGTTCAACGTCCATGAAAGCGTTGAAAACCCTCAAGGATATGTCACCAAAGGAAGCACAAACTCTGCAGAGAGCCGCCTCTTTAGCGTGCAGTTTTGGAGGGGATCACAGCAGAAAACTGCTGATTGGTTACAAAGCCCAAGGAGGCATATTTAGCTTCGGCAAGCGAGACGTCGCTAACAGCCTAAATATGGGAAGTTTTCAACTGCCGTATTCAAGCTTGTTGCTCTTAATTGAATTAGGGCTGCTGCACAGTGCCGAACTTGAATCTGGCGAAATTAGTATCGAGACACCGTTGGTCCTCACCTACCAAGGTAAAAACTTGTCACTGAACGTAAACAGTAAAGGTGTCCGCCTTTTATATTACCGCTTCACACCGACAGGTAATGAGCTCTGTACCTTACTCGGAAACAAACCACATGCCGAATACTACGATCAGATGCTTGCACTGTTAAATCATAGGTTTAGTGTCCATAGTGAAGCTAAAAGTACGGTTCATCATACCGTCTAGCCAGCTTGAGAAGCATTTGATCACCTATGATCCAAATACTTCTCCAGCTGCTCAAAGAGCTTTAGGTCACCTATGATCTAAATGCTTTTTTATCGGATCACACCGCGTTGTTTAAGAGCGATTAAGCACAAATCCACCAGCTCATCGACACTCTTTTCTCCCGCGGGCAAATCGATTTCAGGGTTCTCTGGCGCTTGATATTCCGAATCAATACCAGTGAAATTAGGAATCTCTCCCGCACGGGCTTTACGGTATAAACCCTTAGGATCTCGACCTTCGCAAACCTCTAGAGATGCATTGACATACACTTCGATAAACTCGCCTTCTGGCAATAAATCGCGCACTAACTTCCGCTCTGCACGATGCGGTGAAATAAACGCCGACAGAACAATTAAACCCGCATCTGCCATCAACTTCGCCAGTTCACCAATGCGACGAATGTTCTCGCGACGGTCCTGTTCAGAAAAACCTAAATCGCTACACAAACCATGCCGTACATTGTCACCATCCAATAAATAGGTGTGGTAACCCAATGCTGCAAGGCGATTTTCCAACGCCCCTGCTACGGTTGATTTACCCGCTCCAGATAAACCAGTGAACCACAATACGGCAGGTTTTTGCTTCTTTAATTCAGCACGAAACTGTTTATCAACCGAATGCTGGTGCCAAACAATGTTTTCATCTTTTACCGTCGTTTCGGCAGTCATAACGTATCCTTGTAAATATCGGAATTAAAACGGGAAAAAGACCGGGATCAAAGTAAGTACTAATACAGAGTACACAATCGAAATTGGCACTCCAATTCTCACGTAGTCGGTCAATTTGTAATTTCCTACGCTGTACACCAGCAGGTTAGTTTGGTAACCGTAGGGAGAGATAAAGCTCGCACTCGCGCCGAACAAAACCGCCATGATGAATGGCATCGGATCCACGCCATAACCCACCGCCATGCTATAGCCGATAGGAAAAGAAAGCGCAGCCGCGGCATTGTTTGTCACCAATTCAGTGAGTACCAATGTCATGATATAAGTCGCCACCAAGGCACCAAATACTCCCCAGCCATTAAACGCTTCAATAAACATCACTCCCATTCTTTCTGACAATCCAGAAGAGATCATCAGTTGAGCAATAGACAAAGCGGAACCGACAATCACGACGATATCGATCGGAAAACGGCGGCGCAGTTCTGAAATCTGTACAATACCAAACGCAATAAGCGCGATAAGGTACGCAGCTAGACCTTTAATAATCGGTACTAACTCTAATAGAGCGCATCCAATTACGGCTGCAAAGCCCAGTAATACAATGGAAGACTTATTCGTATCAAGCCGAGCGCTAGAGTCCAAGTCATGCACTAAAACAAACTCTTTACGATGAGCTCGGCGTTCAGACTCAAAACGCTTTCCTGGAACCAGAACTAACGTGTCTCCTGGCGCTAAGGTAATGCTACCCAAGCCACCTTCTAGGCGTTCGTGGCCTCGGCGAATCGCCACAACAACGGCATCGAATCGGTCGCGGAATCGGCTCTCTTTGAGGGTTTTGTAGCAAAACGTCGCCGACGAGCTCACCACAACTTCGATAAAGTTTTGCCCATTTAAGTGCTGCTGACCAAACAACTTGAGGCCCGGAATTTCTTGCAGGGTCGCGACGCTCTCAACATCGCCACAAAATAACAGGCGGTCTTTTGCATTGAGCACAAAATCCGGTCCCACAGAAGAAACAGTAACACCATCGCGCACCACTTCTGCAAGAAACAGTTTGCGCAGCGCACGTAAATTATTCTCGCTGATCGTACGCCCAACTAGCGGTGAGCCTGGCTCAACGCGAGACTCAAGAAAGTAAGGTAAATCTTCTTGGTTTTGATCATCATAATTCGGTAGCAAGTAGCTGAGCGGGATAAGAATCAACATCCCTCCCACCAGCACAGCCAAACCTATCATCGTAGGTGTAAAAAAGCTCAGGCTCGGTAAGCCTGCGTCTTCGACAAAGCTGTTGATGATTAAGTTAGTCGACGTACCAATCAAAGTTAATGTGCCACCAAAAATGGCGGCGTAAGACAAGGGGATAAGTAATTTCGAAGGTGCATGCTGCTGATTACGCTTAATCGCCCCAATCAATGAAACAACCACAGCGGTATTATTCGTAAATGAAGAGAGCAAGGCTGTCGATACGCCGAGCTTAGCAATCACGCTGCCTAACTGGCCCTCAGAGATACTTCGGCTCACCCAACTGATCAGCAGTGTTTTTTCTAGAGCACAGGATGCAAGAATCAATAGAACCAGGGTTAACAATGAAGAGTTGGTAAAATTGGATGCGATAGTGGCTGAATCCATCATCCCAGCCATGAATGCAATAAAAGCGGCACCCGCAAAGACATAACTAGGCTTAATTTTCGTGACAAGCAAGCAAGTGATAATGCCAAGCAAAATCGCTAACACAAACCCTTGTTCCCACATAGCCTTTCCTTACCAAATAGCCCTAAAGGGCACAACAACGACTCATTTATCCATGAATCACCGACAAACGAGCAAACAGACAAAAATCAGCGCAAGCGAAAAGAACATCAGAATGCTCGGTTTCTTGGGCTCCACCGAAGCATTCTGGTATTAGGAGAATACCTAACGACATTTCGCAATTCAGTTAGGTAGCGACACCCCAAGTACAACAGCAAACAGTGCCTGAAATTATCGTACTTGGGTGAGCCAGTTACTTTTTCAGAAACTGGCTGACGTCTTTTGCTTCCCAGTGTGGGAAGTGTTTACGGACAAGCGCATTAAGCTCAACTTCAAACGCAGAGATGCCCGTCAAATCGCGCTCAACCACGGCGAGGCTCTCTTTAACCATGCCAGCACCAACCGTCACGTTTGTCAGACGATCGATAATGATAAAGCCACCGGTATCTGCACAGTCTTGATAATTGTCCAGCGCGACTGACTCATTAAGAGACCATTCACACAAACCAATACCATTCAATGGCAGCTCTGCCGAGCTATGAGTCGAGAGATTATTAATGTCATATTGATGACGAATCGCTTCAACATGACCTACGGTTTTCTTACCTGCGATTTTGATGTCATAGTCACGACCCGGTTGCAGGGGTTGCTCTGTCATCCATACCACATCGGCAAGCAAATGGTTTGTTGTTTCCACTTGAGCATTATCTAGAACAATCAAATCGCCACGGCTAATATCGATCTCATCGCTTAGCGTCAGAGTGACAGCTAATCCGGCACGAGCTTCTTCGATATCACCATCAAATGTCACAATACGTGCCACAGTTGACGTTTTACCCGATGGCAATGCTTTAATGGCATCACCGACTTTGATCGAACCAGAAGAAATGGTCCCCGCAAAACCACGGAAATCGAGGTTAGGACGATTAACGTATTGCACAGGGAAGCGGAATTCACCCGCGCCTTTTTCTTGATCCACATCGACCGTTTCAAGAAGCTCAAGCAATGATGGGCCTTTAAACCAAGTCAGGTTTTGGCCTTTATCCACCACATTGTCCCCTTCAAGCGCTGAGATCGGGATGATTTGAATATCAATATCCCCTGTCAGATTCTCAGAGAACTTCAAATACTCGTCGCGGATCTCTTCAAAGCGCTCTTGCGAGTAATCCACTAAGTCCATCTTGTTGATCGCCACAACAAAGTGCTTCAAGCCCAACAGGTTGGAAATGAAAGAGTGACGACGAGTTTGATCGAGAATGCCCTTACGTGCATCAACCAGAATCACAGCTAAGTCACATGTCGATGCACCTGTAGCCATGTTACGTGTGTACTGCTCGTGTCCAGGAGTATCTGCAATGATGAATTTACGTTTCTGCGTCGAGAAATAGCGGTAAGCCACATCAATCGTGATCCCCTGCTCACGCTCAGCTTGTAAGCCATCGACCAACAACGCAAGGTCAGGCTTTTCACCCGTGGTACCCACACGTTGGCTGTCTGAGTGCACTGCCGCTAGCTGATCTTCATAAATTTGTTTTGAGTCATGGAGTAAGCGACCGATTAATGTACTTTTACCGTCATCCACCGAGCCACAAGTCAAGAATCTAAGTAACGACTTGTACTGGTGTTGTGTTAAATAGCCTTCGATACCAAGCTCGGCTAATTGAGCTTCAACTGCACTGTTCATTATCTTTCCTTAGATCCTTTAGAAGTAACCTTGACGTTTCTTAAGCTCCATCGATCCTGACTGATCGTGGTCGATCGCTCGGCCTTGGCGCTCACTCGACGTTGCCACCAGCATCTCTTCGATAATGCCAGTTAAAGTGTTTGCTTCAGACTCGATGGCCCCGGTCAATGGATAACAACCAAGGGTACGGAAGCGCACGCTCTTCTCTTCAATCACTTCACCCGGTTGAAGCTCCATACGATCATCATCCACCATGATCAGCATGCCATCGCGTTCAACAACTGGGCGTTTGTCCGCGAGGTAAAGCGGCACGATCTCGATGTTTTCTAAATAGATGTATTGCCAGATATCAAGCTCAGTCCAGTTAGACAGTGGGAATACACGAATGCTCTCACCCTTATTAACCTGACCGTTGTACGTCTTCCATAGCTCAGGACGTTGGTTTTTAGGGTCCCATGTATGGTTCTTATCGCGGAATGAATACACGCGCTCTTTCGCCCGTGATTTCTCTTCGTCGCGGCGCGCACCACCAAAGGCAGCATCAAAACCGTACTTGTTCAGCGCTTGTTTTAAGCCTTGAGTCTTCATGATGTCAGTGTGCTTAGAAGAACCATGAACAAACGGGCTACAGCCCATGGCTAGACCTTCTGGATTCTTATGTACCAAAAGCTCAAAACCGTATTTGGCCGCGGTGCGATCACGAAATTCAATCATCTCGCGGAACTTCCAATCGGTGTCAACATGCAGCAATGGAAATGGAATCTTACCTGGGTAAAAAGCTTTACGCGCAAGGTGCAGCATCACTGATGAGTCTTTACCAATCGAATACATCATGACTGGGTTATCAAACTCAGCCGCAACTTCACGGATGATGTGGATACTCTCCGCTTCGAGTTGTTTAAGGTGAGTTAAACGTTGTTGGTCCATGTTTTGTATTTCCTTTTTAAGCTTGAAGGCGCATTACGTCTCTAATCTTTGGTCTGAAATTATATGGAGTTGGCAATAGCACTTTTGTTGAATTCAGTACTAGACAAAAACCAGTCTAACTTTTGAGACAGTCGCACTACCTCTCCGACAACAATCAAAGATGGCGACTGTGCTTCCTTCGATAAATCAGAGAGTTGGGAGAGTTCTCCCGTAAATACTTTTTGTTGAATCTGCGTGCCACGCTCAATAATGGCAATCGGAGTCGACGCTGAACGACCATGCTTAATGAGTTGATTCTGAATATAGTGTGATTTCATCAGCCCCATGTAGATCACTAAAGTCTGATTCCCACGCGCCAACGTGGACCAATCCATCTCATCACTTTCTTCTTTCAAGTGGCCAGTCACAAAGATGGCCGATTGCGCATAATCACGATGAGTCAGTGGAATACCAGCATAAGCGGTTGCGCCAGCTGCTGCGGTAATGCCAGGGACAACTTGAAAACGAACGCCGGCATCAGCAAGCACTTCTAACTCTTCACCACCACGACCGAATACAAACGGATCCCCACCTTTAATGCGCACTACTTTGTAGCCCTGCTTGGCAAAATCCACCAAAAGCTGATTCGTCTTCTCCTGCGGCACACTGTGATGCCCAGCTCGCTTCCCAACGCACACCAAAATCGTATCGCTTGGAATCAATGCCATGATTTCTTCAGACACCAAGTAGTCGTACAAAACCACATCAGCTTGCTGCAAGCAGTTCAGTGCTTTCACCGTCAGAAGTTCAGGATCGCCTGGTCCTGCACCTACTAAGGCGACTTCACCAGGCTGTAGCGATTGCTTTGCAAAACGAGTAACACCAGCGACTGGGTTGTCAGAAACTAACCGGGGCTTTGGTTTAGGAAAAGAAGTGACTGAATCGTTCGTTGCCATGTGCTTGCTCATCGTCCATTGATATCGTTATGCAAGCATTATGGCGGGGCGTTTATATTACCTGAAATTCTAAAATTTCATTTTTTATTCAAAAATCTGCTAAGAAGTTTTTGTTTGGTCTCATTCAAAAGCGTGAAAAAGTCGGCGGTTAATATGAATAAGGTTCAGTAAACTGATTAATGTTCACAGTTTTCTGTATCTTTATCATCGAGTTGCATCTGTGTTTGATACATTACGCAGTACGATTTCCCCTTATCATTGAATTGGAGCACCAAATGAAAGTGGCAGTTCATCCTATTTCCCTCGCAGTATTAAGTGGCATGCTAACGCTTGCTGGCCCAACAATGGCCGATACCATCAAGCTTCGTATTATCGAAACCACCGACATTCACACCAACGTGATGGATTACGATTACTACAAAGACCAACCATTACAGCAAATCGGTTTAAGTCGCGCAGCGACAATAGTGAAACAAGCTAAGTCCGAGACAGAAAACACGGTACTAGTAGATAACGGTGATTTAATTCAGGGCAGCCCAATGGGCGATTACATGGCGGCAAAGGGGATTAATCCTGGCGACGTGCACCCAGTCTACAAAGCGATGAACCAGCTAGACTACGATGTGGGCAACATTGGCAATCATGAGTTCAACTATGGCTTAGATTTCCTACAAACGACGTTGAAGGGTGCAAACTTCCCTTACATCAATGCAAACGTATTTGATAAACAAACCGGTGAGCATTACTTCAAGCCTTACCTCATCAAAACTCACACATTTAAAGACACAAACGGCGAAGCGCATCAAATAAAAGTGGGTTACATCGGCTTTGTACCACCACAAATTATGGTTTGGGATAAGAAGAACTTAGAAGGCAAAGTCTTTGCTAAAGACATTAAGGAAACAGCAGAGAAACTGATTCCTCAAATGAAGAAAGAAGGCGCAGACGTGATTGTGGCGATTCCACACTCGGGCATTTCTACTGATCCATACAAACTAGGCGCTGAAAACTCTGTTTACTACCTCACAGAAGTTGAAGGTATTGATGCGATTGCTTTTGGTCACTCTCACGCCGTCTTCCCAGGGAAAGACTTCGCAAACCTACCTGGTGTTGATATAAATAAAGGGACCATCAATGGTGTAACGTCCGTGATGCCGGGCCGCTGGGGAAGTCACGTAGGTGTGATGGATTTGATGCTGAAAGAGAAAGACGGCAGATGGCAAGTCGTCGAAGGCCAAGCAGAAGCACGCCCTATCTTCGATAAAGTAAATAAGAAGTCATTAGCTAAAGCCGATGCAGATATTGTGAAAGCGTTAGAAGAAGATCACAAAGGCACTCGTGAATTTGTAAACCAACCAATCGGCAAAGCAAATGATGTCATGTACAGCTTCTTGGCATTAGTGCAGGACGACCCCACCATTCAAATCGTTAACCTTGCTCAGAAAGACTACGTAGAACGCTTTATTCAAGGCGACCCAGACCTTTCTGACATTCCAGTACTGAGTGCGGCAGCACCATTTAAAGTCGGCGGTCGTAAGAACGATCCGAATAACTTTACAGAAGTAGAATCCGGTCAGCTCACCTTCCGTAATGCGGCCGATCTTTACTTATATCCAAACACCTTGGTTGCGATGAAAGTGAAAGGTAAAGAAGTTCGCGAATGGCTAGAGTGCAGTGCGGGTCAATTCAACCACATCGACATCAACAATCCTAAACCGCAATCTTTGATTGATTGGGATAATTTCCGTACTTACAACTTCGATGTTATTGATGGGGTTAACTACCAAATCGACGTTACCCAACCGCCGAAGTACGATGCGGATTGTAAAGTGATTAATCCAGATTCTCAGCGTATTGTGAACCTGACGTTCAATGGTAAGCCTGTCAATCCGAAGCAAGATTTCATCATCGCAACCAATAACTACCGTGCTTATAGCAATACTTTCCCTGGTACAGGCCCAGATTTCATTGCGTTTGACGCACCAGATGAAAACCGCTCTGTCGTCGCCACTTATATTTCTCGCGTGAGTGAAGAAAAAGGAGAAGTGACACCAAGCGCTGACAACAACTGGTCTTTCGCACCGATTAAGTCCGATAACAAGCTAGATATTCGTTTCGAAACCTCCCCTAGCGATAAAGCGGCGCAGTTCATCAAAGAGAAAGGACAATACCCAATGAAACGCGTGTCAACAGACGACATTGGTTTCGCAATTTATCAAATCGATCTGAATAAATAAGGTTGATTTGACAGCAACACTAAGCGGCTCTCATGAGCCGCTTTTTTGTTATCAATAAAACCCGTTAAAATAAAGAAAACCGTTTCCGAGTTATCACATGCACAGCGATCTTTTTTTAGACTTAGTCAATCATGGCTTTTTAGAGACAGAAGCAAACCAACTTATTGAAAATGGTGAGTTGCTCGAACTGCCTACACGCCACATTCTTAATCACCAAGGAGAGTTGAGCTCACACCTTTACTTCATCATTGGGGGGTTATGCCACGCAAGCTATCTCACGGAGCACGGCAAAGAATTCAGTAAAGAATTTTATTGGGAGAAGGACTGGGTTATCGGGTTTGAGAGCATAATAAAGGACCAACCTTCGCCTTACTTATTGGAAACGCTGAGCGCTTGTCAGCTATTTTGCTTGCCAATTGAAACGTTGCATCACTGGCGAGCAGAAAAGCACGCCATTTACTTAAAGCTACTCGAAAACCAACTGGTTAATAAAGAGAATAAAGAACGCTTTATGTTGCTCTACTCTCCAGAGGAACGATATCAATTATTTTGCGCTCATTACCCAGATTTAAAGCAACGTATTACCGATAGTCAAATTGCGGCCTACCTGGGCATTACGCCAATCAGTTTGAGTCGAATCAAAGCACGCTTAACCAAAGATCACACTCTCAAATAAACTCAAAAAAGAAAAAAGCTCTTCAAACGAAGAGCTTTTTCTCTGCTATTTGAGCTATTTAAGAATTCGCGCCCGGAACTGGCGCCCTTTCATCTTGCCGTTACTAATGGTTTGTAGAGCCTTTTTAGCCACAGATTTTTCGACGGCAACATAAGCGCGCACAGGGAACAGGTGAATCTTTCCGACTTGAGAGCCTGAAATACCATTTTTTCCTGTCAAACAACCTAAAATATCACCCGGTCGTACTTTCTGTTTCTTACCGCCATCAATGTTAATCGTCACCATCTTCGCTTGGTATGGCTGCTGATTTGATTTGGCAGGCAATGTTGCTGGTACCACGTCCATCTCTAGGTATTCTTCAATACGAGCTACACGTAAACCGTCTTTCTCACCAAAAAAGCTGAACGCTAAACCTTTACTACCCGCACGACCTGTACGACCAATACGGTGCACATGAACCTCAGGATCGCGCGATAGCTCAAAGTTAAAGACAGCATCAAGATTATCAACGTCCAAACCACGCGCCGCAACGTCTGTTGCAACAAGGATAGACACACTCTTGTTAGCAAACTGCACCAATGCTTGGTCGCGTTCACGCTGCTCTAAGTCCCCATGGATATCGATAACGCTGAATCCTTTGTGATGCAACTCATCTGCGACACTTTGCACTTCTTTTTTGGTATTACAAAAAACAACCGCGGACTCTGGTTGGTGAGTCAGCAGCAAATTCGCCAATGCTTCATCACGCGCTTCCGAGCCTTCAACTTTATAGAAGTACTGCGCAATGCTTGAAGTATCATGCGTCGATTCCACCTTAATCACTTCCGGTGTCTGCATTATACGCTGCGCAATTTGCTCAATTTTTTCTGGAAAAGTAGCACTGAAAAGTAGAGTTTGACGCTGCTTTGGCGCTGCATCGATGATTGCATCTAATGCGTCTTGGAAACCCATGTCCAACATGCGATCAGCTTCATCTAGCACCAAGGTATTCAGTTCGCTAAGATCAATTCGGCCTTTTTCAAGGTGATCCAAAATACGACCAGGAGTACCAACTAGGATATGCGCACCATGCTCTAACGAACCAATTTGTGGCCCCATAGGCATCCCACCGCAGAGAGTAAGCACTTTAATATTATGAATGCCGCGACCTAAAGTACGAATTTCCTTCGCTACTTGATCTGCAAGCTCACGTGTTGGACACAATACTAATGACTGGACACGAAAGCGTTTGACGTTGAGGTTCGATAAAACCCCTAAACCAAATGCAGCGGTTTTACCTGAGCCCGTTTTACCCTGCCCGATGACATCACGATGTTTTAGGATTGCAGGCAAGCTCAAAGCTTGAATTGGCGTCATGTGGGTATAGTTCAGGGAATCAAGTGTGGCGAGTAACGCTGGGTTAAGCCCAACTTGATCGAATGTTTGTTTGCTCACGGGGATATCCTCAGGTGAGATGGAAAGAGGGCACATTATCACCAGATTTGGTGGGAAAACCAGTGCTAATTAACCTTTGTTAATGAGTATGAGCTCAAAACAAAGTAAAGTCAGTCACTCTATTCTCATTACGGATAACAACATGCTCACTTGGATTACTTTGCCCTTTGCTCAGCTAACAACCACGCAGCTGTATGAAATGATGAAATTGCGTGTGGATGTATTCGTTGTTGAACAAACCTGCCCTTACCCTGAACTTGATGGTAAGGACACGCTGGAAGGCGTTTATCATCTAATAGGCTATCACGGTGATGAACTGGTTGCTTGCGCAAGAATACTGCCCGCAGGCACTACGTATGACAATGTGAGTATTGGTCGAGTGGTGACAAAGCAGACCGCGCGAGGCGGTGGCTTAGGTCATAAATTATTGGACAAGGCCTTGGCACAATGCGAAACATTATGGCCAGGACAGACAATAGATATAGGTGCTCAAGAACACCTCATCCAGTTTTATGCTAGTCATGGATTCAAGGTTATCTCAGAGTGCTATCTTGAAGATGGTATCCCTCATGTGGATATGCGGAAAGAATCCGTAGCGCTATAAGCTTCAACTCGATTGGTTACTATGAAAACTAATCGCTATGAAAAACTAACTAAAAAGACGCGATATCTTCGCGTCTTTTCATTTGAAGCGTTTACTTGTTACGTCCAAAGGTCCCATCCGATAAACGGAAAAACATAACGGACCGCCCGCTTTTTTCCAGCTGTAGCATATCTAACTCACCTTCGTCACTAAGCTTAAAGCGAATCAATTGTCCCTGCTTTATTTGGCTTAGCGGCTTATCACTGCCTTCTATTTTGACCAGAGCGCTAAGATCCGCCATAGAGAGCTGATTACTTCTGAAAACCTGCGCTAATGTATCACCATTTTTAACCGTGTACTCTTTCCAGTCTTCAGATTTCGGTCCAGAGTTCTGAGAGGTTCTCTGCTGGCTTAAACTCTGCGCGTTCAGCTCAATCGCTACGCGTTGATGATCGACCTCAGTCTGCTCAACTGGTTGATCTGTTTTATTAGGCAAAGGAATAACAAGGAGTACCAGAATCAATGGCACTAAGACCATCAAAGCACGCTGGTGAAATTTAGGCAGACGCAACCAAAACTGCTTAACAGGCTGTATACGCTCCAACCATTGCTCTTTGTTGAACGGCTGCTTCCAGTCGATAGCAGCGAATTTTTGTTTAACCAATTCGACATAGTCGACTTGCTGCTTTTTCTTTCTGCGACGATTCATTGTAATGAGTCCCTTAATACTTCTACGGCCAGTATAAAAATACCGACGCGGAGAGTATATGTTTTTCACCAAACTAAAATGGAATTGGGATTAAATTAGCAGAAATTTCACTTGGAGTAAGAGATAAGTCACAACCTGGTCGCCTCAATTAAGCATTCAGTCGCAATCATTTAAACCTAAGCTCGAAACTGATATCCTGTTACCTTTATCACTCCTAATAAGAGCGACATTCATGTCTGAAATTAAATTTGAAACTGCAGAACAAAAAGCAAGCTACGGCATTGGTCTGCAAATGGGTCAGCAACTTGCAGGCTCTGGTCTTGAAGGTCTTAGCGTTGATGCTATCGCAGCAGGTATTGCAACAGCACTAACTGGTGACATGCCATCAATCGAAATTGATGAAATCAACAAAGCACTACAAGAACTTCACACTCGTGCAGAAACAGCTCGCCAAGAAGCAGCAAAAATTGCGGCAGCAGAAGGCGAAGCGTTCCTAAAAGACAACGCTCTACGACCTGAAGTTAACGTTCTAGACTCTGGTCTTCAGTACGAAATCATTTCTGAAGGTACTGGTGCAGTTCCTACAGCAGAAAGCTCAGTTCGCGTTCACTACCACGGTGAGCTAACTGACGGTACTGTATTCGATAGCTCTGTATCTCGCGGTCAACCTGCTGAATTCCCTGTTACAGGTGTGATCAAAGGTTGGGTAGAGGCACTACAACTAATGCCTGTTGGCTCTAAGTGGAAGCTATACGTACCACAAGATCTTGCGTACGGTGAGCGTGGCGCTGGTGCGGCTATCCCTCCATTTGCAGCTTTAGTTTTCGAAGTAGAACTATTAGATATTATCTAATTGAAACCATTTTCAATTATGATTAAATAAAACGGCGCACTAGCGCCGTTTTTTTGTCTAAACTGAATAGACTTTCTCACCTCTGAACCTTTCACTCTGATAGCCTTTAAAAATAAAATCACTTTTAAAAAACGCTCAACCTTTGGAGGTACTATGCGTAAAACACTCCTAACTCTAGCACTCCTATCAATCAACATTGGTAGTGCGCACGCATTCTTAGATTCAGTCACTCAAAAAAGTAAAGAAAGTGGTCTGATGGACATGGTCGGCAGCAGCTTGAACACCGAGTCATCTCCATTAACAGACATGCTAACTAGCCAATTACCAGTATCCACTGAGCAAGCAGCCGGAGGCAGTGGTGCGCTACTCGCTTTGGCTCAAAGCCAGCTTTCGCAAGAAAATAGTAGTGAATTACAGTCTTTGATTCCTGGACTTTCAAACTTGCAAGGGGCACAAAGCTTACTAGGAAATATTGAGAATATCAGTGCAGTAAAAAGTGCATTCGATACGTTAGGTTTAGACCCATCTATGATCAGTCAGTTTGCTCCAGTAATCTTGGATTACTTGAACAAGCAAGGCGCTAGCGAAGGGCTTCTAAGTTCGTTGGGCGGGTTGTGGAATACTAGTAAATAAGCGTAAGTGATAATCACTTTTTAAATTGCCAGTCTTCATGGGTTGAAATAAATGCAGGCTGGATATAAAGGTTTACTGAATTACAGATACAAAAAAGCCGAGCTAATGCTCGGCTTTCTCGTTCTTACGAACTGATTACTCAGCAGCTTCTTCAGCAGCTGGGCGATCTACAAGCTCAATGTAAGCCATTGGAGCTTTATCACCAGCACGGAAGCCAGCTTTTAGGATACGAGTGTAACCGCCCTGACGAGCAGCAAAACGTGGACCTAGTTCGTTAAATAGTTTTGCAACTACTTCGTTGTCACGAGTACGTGCAAATGCTAGACGACGGTTAGCAACACTGTCAGTCTTAGCTAGTGTAATCAAAGGCTCAACTACGCGACGTAGCTCTTTTGCTTTTGGCAAAGTAGTCTTGATAACTTCATGACGTACTAGAGAGCTAGCCATGTTGCTGAACATCGCTTTGCGATGTGAGCTGTTGCGGTTGAGTTGACGACCACTCTTACGATGGCGCATGACCTAATCCTTCTAACTAGTATCGATTAATCTTCAGCGATTGATGCAGGTGGCCAGTTTTCTAGGCGCATTCCCAGAGACAGACCACGTGACGCAAGTACGTCTTTAATCTCAGTAAGAGATTTTTTACCAAGGTTAGGCGTTTTAAGTAGCTCAACCTCAGTACGTTGTACTAGATCACCGATGTAGTGAATCGCTTCTGCTTTCAGACAGTTAGCAGAGCGAACTGTTAGTTCAAGATCGTCTACAGGACGCAGTAGGATCGGATCGAATTCTGGCTTCTCTTCCTTCTCCTCAGGAACTCGTACATCACGAAGATCTACGAATGCATCCAATTGTTCAGCTAGGATTGTAGCTGCACGACGGATTGCTTCCTCAGGTTCTAGAGTACCGTTTGTTTCCATATCGATAACAAGCTTGTCTAGATCAGTACGCTGTTCTACACGAGCTGCTTCTACAGCGTAGGCAATTTTGTCTACTGGGCTGTAAGTAGCATCTACTAGTAGGCGACCGATAGGACGCTCGTCTTCTTCGTTATGGATACGCGCAGAAGCTGGAACATAACCACGACCACGTTCAACTTTGATACGCATTGCGATCTCAGCGTTGTCATCCGTTAGGTGACAAATTACGTGTTCAGGGTTAGCGATCTCTACATCACCATCATGGGTGATGTCACCTGCAACCACAGGGCCCGAGCCTGATTTGTTCAAAGTAATGAACACTTCATCTTTGCCTTCGGCAACGCGCACAGCCAAACCTTTAAGGTTTAGAAGAATTTCAAGAATATCTTCTTGAACGCCTTCTTTCGTGCTGTACTCATGAAGTACGCCTTCAATTTCTACTTCTGTTACAGCACAACCTGGCATAGAAGATAGAAGGATGCGGCGAAGTGCATTACCCAGAGTATGACCAAAGCCACGCTCTAATGGCTCAAGAGTTACTTTTGCGTGAGTCGAGCTGATTTGTTCGATGTCAACTAGACGTGGCTTAAGAAATTCTGTTACAGAACCCTGCATTGTGTCCTCTCTTTAGTTTAAACCTTACTTAGAGTAAAGCTCGACGATCAATTGTTCGTTGATGTCAGCTGATAGATCAGAACGCTCAGGCATACGCTTGAATGTACCTTCCATCTTGCCACCATCTACTTCAATCCAAGTTGGTTTTTCACGTTGTTCAGCAACTTCTAGAGCTGCTTTGATACGAGCTTGCTGTTTAGCTTTCTCGCGAATAGAAACAACGTCATTAGCCGCTACTTTGAAAGAAGGAACGTTTACAACTTTACCGTTTACTAGGATAGCTTTGTGGCTAACTAGCTGACGTGCTTCTGCGCGAGTTGCGCCAAAGCCCATGCGGTAAACTACGTTATCAAGACGACCTTCAAGAAGCTGAAGTAGGTTTTCACCAGTGTTGCCTTTTAGGCGAGCAGCTTCTTTGTAGTAGTTACGGAATTGTTTTTCTAGAACGCCGTACATACGACGTACTTTTTGCTTCTCACGAAGCTGAACGCCATACTCAGATAGACGACCGCGACGAGCGCCGTGTACACCTGGTGCGTTATCAATTTTACACTTGGTATCGATCGCGCGAACACCAGACTTAAGGAATAAGTCAGTGCCTTCACGACGGCTAAGCTTCAGCTTAGGACCCAAATATCTTGCCATGATTCTTCTCCAATTGTCCTAGAAACGTTATACGCGACGTTTCTTAGGTGGACGACAACCGTTATGAGGGATTGGTGTAGCATCAACGATGTTTGTGATGCGGAAACCAGCGGCGTTTAGTGCACGAACAGTAGATTCGCGACCTGGACCAGGACCCTTAACCATAACTTCCAAGTTCTTTAGGCCGTATTCTTTAGCCATTTCAGCACAACGCTCAGCAGCAACCTGTGCAGCGAACGGAGTAGACTTACGAGAACCACGGAAACCAGAACCACCTGCAGTAGCCCATGCAAGAGCGTTACCTTGACGGTCAGTAATGGTTACGATTGTGTTATTGAAAGAAGCATGGATGTGCGCAACGCCATCTGCAACTTGCTTGCGTACGCGCTTACGAGCGCGAGTTGGTTGTTTAGCCATTGTACTCTACCTTCCCGATTATTTCTTGATCGGCTTACGCGGACCCTTACGGGTGCGAGCGTTGGTTTTAGTACGCTGTCCACGTAGTGGTAGACTGCGACGATGACGAAGACCACGGTAACAGCCAAGGTCCATAAGACGCTTGATGTTCATAGATACTTCACGACGTAGATCACCTTCTACAGTGTACTTAGCTACACCATCACGCAGTTGATCGATCTGCTCTTCAGTTAGTTCACTGATCTTAACATTTTCAGCAATACCCACTTCAGCTAGGATAGCTTGAGAGCGAGTTTTACCGATGCCGTAGATCGCTGTTAGAGCGATTACTGCATGTTTCTGATCAGGAATGTTAATGCCTGCTATACGGGCCATTATTCACTCCTAAGTGTTTCTATAAAAGAATTAGCCGCAGCAAAGCCCGTTATGGATACGCTGCGGAATACTACTTCTTTTGCACGCAAAAGGTAGGCCGAGGAATATACTCGACCCAACCTTCATTTTCAAGTAAAAATTTCTGCTAATTAGCCTTGGCGCTGTTTGTGCTTTGGCTCACTGCAAATCACGCGAACGACACCGTTACGCTTGATTACTTTACAGTTACGGCAGATTTTTTTAACGGAAGCACGAACTTTCATTGCTAAACTCCGTAAATGAAACTGAGTCTACCGCCGGATTAACGGCCGTAGCCTTTCAGATTCGCTTTCTTCAACACAGAATCATACTGTTGAGACATCAGATGAGTCTGTACCTGTGCCATAAAGTCCATAATTACAACAACTACGATTAGTAGCGATGTACCGCCGAAGTAGAAACGTACGTTCCACGCGACCATCATGAACTCGGGAATCAGACAGATAAAGGTAATGTACAGTGCACCAGCAAGGGTTAAACGTGTCATTACTTTATCAATGTATTTCGCTGTCTGCTCACCTGGGCGGATACCGGGTACGAATGCACCAGACTTCTTCAAGTTATCTGCTGTTTCACGCGGGTTGAAAACCAACGCCGTGTAGAAGAAACAGAAGAAGATAATTGCTGCTGCATAAAGCATTACATACAACGGTTGACCAGGGCTAAGAGCCAAAGACACGTCAGTTAACCAACCGAACGCGCTGCTCTCACCGTTTTGACCAAACCACTGAGCCAATGTTCCTGGGAACAAGATAATACTTGATGCAAAAATCGCTGGAATTACACCTGCCATGTTAATTTTAAGAGGCAAGTGCGAGCTTTGCGCAGCAAACACTTTACGACCCTGTTGACGTTTCGCATAGTTAACGACGATTCGGCGTTGACCACGTTCCATGAAAACAACGAAGTAAATTACTGCAAAAGCTAATACCGCGATTAGCAACAGAAGAAGTACATGCAATTCACCTTGACGCGCTTGCTCGATTGTTTGACCGATTGCAGAAGGCAATCCAGCAACAATACCTGCAAAAATCAGTATCGAAATACCGTTACCAATTCCGCGCTCTGTAATTTGTTCACCTAACCACATCAAGAACATGGTACCGGTTACTAAACTTACGGTAGCAATTAGCGTAAACATGGTTTGGTTGATAACAACCAGATTGTCGACCATGTTTGGTAGGCCAGTTGCAATACCTATAGCTTGGAAGGTTGCAAGTACAAGCGTGCCGTAGCGTGTGTATTGGCTTATCTTACGACGGCCTGCTTCACCCTCTTTTTTGAGTTCAGCTAACGCTGGATGAACTACAGTTAGCAATTGGACAACAATAGATGCCGAAATATACGGCATGATGCCCAATGCTAATATAGATGCACGCTCAAGAGCACCACCGGAGAACATGTTAAACATTTCAACGATGGTACCTTTTTGCTGTTCGAACAAATCGGCAAGTACAGCAGCGTCAATACCAGGAATCGGCACAAAAGAGCCGGCTCGGAATACTAAAAGTGCACCAATTACGAATAACAAGCGCGACTTTAGTTCACTTAAGCCGCTCTGAGCACTACGAAAATCTTGTCCTGGTTTCTTAGCCATCTGTACCTCGTTCCTCGAGATTATTCCTCGATTTTACCGCCTGCAGCTTCGATTGCAGCTTTAGCGCCTTTAGTCACACGTAGACCTTTAACAGTCACTGCTTTGTTGATTTCACCAGAAAGAACAACTTTTACAAATTCGATGTTCTTAGTGATGATGTTAGCAGCTTTAAGACTGTTTAGATCAACTACGTCACCAGAAACTTTCGCTAGCTCAGCTAGACGAACTTCAGCAGACACTAGGCTCTTACGAGAAGTGAAACCGAATTTTGGTAGACGTTGTTTCAGAGGCATCTGACCGCCTTCGAAACCTGGACGAACACTGCCGCCAGAACGTGATTTTTGACCTTTGTGACCACGGCCACCAGTTTTACCTAGGCCTGAACCGATACCACGACCTACTCGCTTCGCAGAAGTTTTCGCGCCAGCAGCCGGTGCTAGAGTATTCAAACGCATTCTGATTACTCCTCAACTTTAACCATGTAGTAAACCTTGTTGATCATACCGCGAATACACGGAGTATCTTCAAGTTCTACTGTGTGGTTGATTTTACGAAGACCTAGACCGCGCAAAGTAGCTTTGTGCTTTGGCAGACGACCAATTGAGCTTTTAGTTTGAGTTACTTTAATAGTTGCCATGGTGTTCTTACTCCGAAATAGATTCAACAGTTAGACCACGTTTAGCAGCAACCATTTCTGGTGACTTCATGCTACCTAGTGCATCGATCGTTGCACGAACGATGTTGATAGGGTTCGTAGAACCGTACGCTTTAGATAGTACGTTGTGTACACCAGCAACTTCTAGTACTGCACGCATCGCACCACCTGCGATAACACCAGTACCTTCTGCAGCAGGCTGCATGTAAACTTTAGAGCCCGAATGGCGACCTTTCACTGGGTGGTGAAGAGTGCCTTCGTTTAGAGCGATCGTAGTCATGTTACGACGCGCTTTTTCCATTGCTTTTTGAATCGCTGCAGGTACTTCACGAGCTTTGCCGTAACCGAAACCTACACGACCGTTACCGTCACCAACTACTGTTAGTGCAGTGAAGCTCATGATTCGACCACCTTTAACCGTTTTAGAAACACGGTTAACTGCGATTAGCTTTTCTTGCAAATCATTCGCTTGAACTTGTTGTTCTTTAGCCATCTTCCAACCCTACCTTAGAATTTCAGACCAGCTTCGCGAGCAGATTCTGCTAGCGCCGCTACTCGACCGTGGTATTGGAAACCAGAACGATCAAATGCAACTGCAGTTACGCCCTTCTCTAGAGCGCGCTCAGCAATAGCTTTACCCACTGCTTTAGCTGCATCAACGTTACCAGTGTATTTCACTTGCTCACGGATCGCTTTTTCTACAGTAGAAGCTGCTGCGATAACCTCAGAGCCGTTAGCCGCGATAACCTGTGCGTACACGTGACGAGGAGTACGGTGTACAACTAGGCGAGTCGCACCCAGTTCTGCAATCTTACGACGTGCACGTGTAGCACGACGGATGCGAGATGCTTTCTTATCCATAGTGTTACCTTACTTCTTCTTAGCTTCTTTAGTACGCACATTTTCATCTGCGTAACGAACACCTTTGCCTTTGTATGGCTCAGGCTCACGGTAAGAACGAATGTCAGCCGCAACTTGACCAACTAGTTGCTTGTCAGCACCAGTGATCACGATTTCAGTTTGGCTTGGACATTCAGCTTTAATACCCGCTGGCAACTCGTGCTCAACTGGGTGTGAGAAGCCTAGTGTTAGACCTACAGCGTTGCCTTTGATAGCAGCACGGTAACCTACACCTTTAAGAGTTAGCTTCTTAGTAAAGCCTTCAGTAACACCAACAACCATGTTGTTAACTAGAGCGCGAGCAGTACCTGCTTGAGCCCATGCGTTAGCAACACCTTCTTTAGGACCGAAAGTCAGGTTATTTTCTTCCTGAGCGATTACAACTGCGTTGTTAAGAACGCGAGTTAGTTCGCCTTTCGCACCTTTTACAGTGATTTCTTGGCCGTTTAGTTTCACCTCTACGCCAGCTGGAATAGCGACAGGTGCTTTTGCAACACGAGACATAGTCTACTCCTTATTAAGCTACGTAAGCGATGATTTCACCACCAAGACCTGCTTTACGTGCAGCGCGGTCTGACATAAGACCCTTGGAAGTAGAAACGATAGCAATACCAAGACCACCCATTACAGAAGGAAGTTCATCTTTCTTCTTGTAAACACGTAGACCTGGACGAGAAACACGTTTAAGTTGCTCGATTACTGGTTTAGCTTGGAAGTACTTAAGTGTAACTTCTAGCTCAGGTTTTGCTTCGCCTTCAACAGCGAAGTCAACGATGTAACCTTCAGCTTTTAGTAGTGCAGCAATTGCAACTTTAAGCTTTGAAGAAGGCATTTTTACAGCAACTTTGTTTGCTGCCTGACCGTTACGAACGCGGGTCAGCATATCCGAAATCGGATCTTGCATGCTCATATGATTTACTCCAAATGATTAAGTGGCAATTACCAGCTAGCCTTACGAAGACCCGGAATCTCGCCTTTCATGCAAGCTTCACGAACCTTAATACGGCTTAGACCGAACTTACGTAGGTAACCGTGTGGACGACCAGTTTGGTTGCAACGGTTGCGCTGACGTGATGCACTTGAATCACGTGGAAGAGATTGCAGTGTAAGAACCGCGTTCCAACGATCTTCTTCAGATGCGTTTACATCGCTGATGATAGCTTTTAGCGCTGCACGCTTTTCAGCGAACTTAGCTACTAGCTTCGCACGTTTTGCTTCACGTGCTTTCATTGAATTTTTAGCCATAACAGTAACCCTTCACCTTACTTACGGAATGGGAAGTTAAAGGCAGCCAGCAGAGCACGGCCTTCCTCATCAGTACCAGCAGACGTCGTAATAGTGATGTCTAGACCGCGTACTCGATCAACTTTATCAAAGTCGATTTCCGGGAAGATGATTTGCTCGCGAACGCCCATGCTGTAGTTACCGCGACCGTCAAAAGACTTAGCGCTAACACCACGGAAGTCACGTACACGTGGAAGAGCGATGTTAATTAAACGCTCAAGAAAATCCCACATACGTTCGCCACGCAAGGTTACTTTACAACCGATAGGGTAGCCTTCACGGATTTTGAAACCTGCAACAGATTTGCGCGCTTTTGTGATAAGTGGCTTTTGACCAGAGATCGTTGCCATATCAGACGCTGCATTTTCTAGCAGTTTCTTATCGTTGATTGCTTCACCAACACCCATGTTTAGGGTGATTTTCTCGATTCTAGGGACTTGCATGACGCTTGTGTAACCGAACTGTTTGGTCAGTTCAGCGACTACAGACGACTTGTAGTAATCATGCAGTTTCGCCATAGTAGAACTCCAAATTACTTCTATTAGTTAGAAACGGTTTCGCCGTTAGACTTGAAGAAACGAACTTTTTTGCCGTCTTCAAAACGGAAACCGATACGGTCAGCTTTACCAGTAGCTGCGTTAAAGATAGCCACGTTAGAAACGTCGATAGCTGCTTCTTGCTCTACGATACCGCCTTGGATACCCATAGCTGGAACAGGTTTCTGATGTTTCTTAACTAGGTTGATACCTTCAACGATAACTTTACCAGTTGCTAGAACCTTAGTTACTTTACCTTTCTTGCCTTTGTCTTTACCAGCAAGAACGATTACTTCGTCATTACGACGGATTTTAGCTGCCATTTCTACGTGCTCCTTACAGAACTTCTGGAGCCAGTGAAACGATCTTCATGAACTTATCGCCACGAAGTTCGCGTGTCACAGGACCAAAGATACGTGTACCGATTGGTTGCTCAGTATTGTCGTTTAGCAATACGCAAGCATTTCGGTCGAAGCGAATGACAGAACCGTCAGGACGACGTACGCCTTTACGGGTGCGCACTACCACCGCCTTCAGAACATCACCTTTTTTAACTTTACCGCGAGGGATTGCTTCCTTCACAGTAACTTTGATGACGTCACCGATATGTGCATAACGGCGGTGAGAGCCACCCAGAACCTTAATACACATTACGCTGCGTGCGCCTGAGTTATCAGCTGCGTCCAGCATACTTTGCATTTGGATCATGTTAGTGCTCCGCTAAATATTAATAACTAGACCCATCACGGGTCGGGCTGCCTCTTTAAAAGGGACGCGAATTGTACCACCCTTTTTTGTGATTGGGTAGTCAAAAAATAAACGGCTCCAAAAATATTTTGGAGCCGCTTTAGTTTCATAGAATTAACGAGATTAAATCTTCGCCTTTTCTAGAACTTTTACCAAAGTCCAAGACTTAGTCTTAGACAGTGGACGACACTCTGCGATTTCAACTGTGTCGCCTAGGCCACACTCGTTGTTCTCGTCATGTGCGTGTACTTTAGTCGTACGTTTTACGTATTTACCGTAGATTGGGTGTTTTACGAAACGTTCGATAGCAACAGTGATAGACTTGTCCATCTTGTCGCTAACAACACGACCTTGTTGAGTACGTTTTACTTCGCTCATTATGCGCCTGCCTTCTCAGTCAAAACAGTTTTCACACGTGCGATATCACGGCGTACAGCTTTCAGAGTATGAGTTTGCTGTAGTTGACCAGTCGCAGCTTGCATGCGCAAGTTGAACTGTTCGCGTAGCAAATTCATTAGCTCAGCGTTAAGCTCTTCAACGCTTTTCTCGCGTAGATCTTGTGCTTTCATCACATCACCTGCTTAGTTACAAATGTAGTTTTGAAAGGCAGTTTACGTGCCGCAAGACGGAACGCTTCACGTGCCAATTCTTCAGGTACACCACCCATTTCGTACATAACCTTACCAGGTTGGATTTGGGCTACCCAGTACTCAACGTTACCTTTACCCTTACCTTGACGAACTTCAAGTGGTTTTTCTGTGATTGGTTTGTCTGGGAACACACGGATCCAGATTTTACCTTGACGCTTAACGTGACGTGTCATTGCACGACGTGCCGCTTCGATTTGACGAGCAGTTAGACGACCACGGCCAACAGCTTTAAGACCGAATTCGCCGAAGCTTACATCAGTACCTTTAGCTAGACCACGGTTACGACCAGTCTGAACCTTACGGAACTTAGTACGTTTAGGTTGTAGCATCTGTCGACTCCTTACTTACGGCCTTTACGCTGCTTCTTAGGCTTGTCGCCTTTAGGCTCTACAGCGTTAGCTGCTGGCATACCACCTAGGATTTCACCTTTGAAGATCCAAGTTTTAATGCCGATCACACCGTATTGAGTGTGAGCCGAAGAAGTTGCGTAATCAATGTCAGCACGTAGAGTGTGTAGAGGCACACGGCCTTCACGGTACCACTCTGAACGTGCGATTTCAGCGCCGCCTAGACGACCGCTTACTTCCACTTTGATACCTTTAGCGCCTAGGCGCATTGCGTTTTGTACTGCGCGCTTCATAGCACGACGGAACATAACACGACGCTCTAGCTGAGACGCGATGCTATCACCAACAAGTTGCGCATCTAGTTCAGGCTTACGTACTTCAGCGATGTTAATTTGCGCTGGTACACCTGCAATTTTAGCTACAGCTGCGCGTAGCTTCTCAACGTCTTCACCTTTCTTACCGATAACAACGCCTGGACGAGCAGTGTGAATAGTCACACGGATGCTCTTAGCAGGACGCTCGATAACGATACGTGATAGAGACGCTTTTTTCAGTTCACTTGTAAGGAACTGACGTACCTTGAAGTCGCCGTCTAGGTTGTCAGCGAAATCTTTGGTGTTAGCAAACCATGTAGCATTCCAAGGCTTAACGATGCCTAGACGAATACCATTTGGATGTACTTTTTGACCCATTGCTTACTCTCCTAGTCTCTAGCGATCTGCTACAACAACAGTGATGTGGCTTGAACGCTTCAAGATACGATCCGCACGACCTTTAGCACGAGGCATAATACGCTTCATGGTTGGGCCTTCATCTACAAAGATTTTTGCGACATTCAGATCGTCAATATCTGCACCTTCGTTGTGCTCCGCGTTAGCGATAGCAGACTCTAGAACTTTCTTAACTAGTGCAGCAGCTTTTTTGTTGCTGAACGTTAGGATTTCTAGAGCTTGGTCAACAGATTTACCACGGATTAGATCCGCAACTAAGCGAGCTTTCTGAGGCGAAATGCGAGCAAAGTTATGTTTAGCAATTGCTTCCATTATCTACTCCTTAGCGCTTCTTAGCTTTCTTATCCGCAGCGTGACCGCGGTAAGTGCGTGTTGGTGCGAATTCACCCAGTTTGTGACCGATCATTTCATCAGTTACAAATACTGGTACGTGCTGACGACCATTATGGACAGCGATGGTCAAACCGATCATCGTAGGGATGATCATTGAACGACGGGACCAAGTCTTAATAGGCTTTTTGTCTCCGCTTTCCACCGCTTTCTCTACCTTCTTCAGCAAGTGTAGGTCAATAAAAGGACCTTTCTTGAGAGAACGTGGCATGGCGATTCCTCTTTATATAGATTACTTGTTACGACGACGTACGATGTACTTGTCAGTGCGTTTGTTCTTACGAGTCTTGAAGCCTTTAGTAGGCATACCCCAAGGAGATACTGGGTGACGACCACCAGAAGTACGGCCTTCACCACCACCATGTGGGTGGTCAATCGGGTTCATTACAACACCACGAACCGTTGGACGGATACCGCGATGACGTGATGCACCTGCTTTACCAAGTTCACGTAGCATGTGCTCAGAGTTACCAACTTCACCGATTGTTGCACGGCCTTCAGAAAGAACTTTGCGCATCTCGCCAGAACGTAGACGGATAGTTACGTACGCACCGTCGCGAGCAACGATTTGAGCGTAAGCACCAGCCGAACGAGCTAGCTGACCACCTTTACCAGGCTTAAGTTCAACGTTATGTACTGTTGAACCTACTGGGATATTACGCATTGGTAGAGTGTTACCAGCTTTGATTGGTGCATCAACACCAGACTGAATAACATCACCAGCTACAACACCTTTAGGTGCTAGGATGTAGCGACGCTCACCGTCTTTGTAAAGAACTAGAGCAATGTTTGCGCTACGGTTTGGATCGTATTCAAGACGCTCAACTGTCGCTGGAATACCATCTTTAGTACGTTTGAAGTCAACTACACGGTAGTGGTGCTTGTGACCACCGCCGATGTGACGTACTGTGATACGACCCTTGTTGTTACGACCACCGTTCTTAGAGTTTTTCTCTAGAAGAGGTGCGTATGGCTTGCCCTTGTGTAGGTCAGCGTTAACAACTTTAACAACGTGACGACGACCAGGGGAAGTCGGCTTACATTTAACAATAGCCATTTTTAACTACTCCTGTTATTCCGCGCCGCCAACGAAGTCAAGATCTTGACCTTCTTTCAAAGTAACGTACGCTTTCTTAACGTCGCTGCGGCGACCTTGGCGTAGACCTTGACGTTTGGTCTTACCCTTAGTGATAAGAGTATTTACAGACTTAACTTCAACTTCAAATAGCTTTTCTACAGCTGCTTTGATCTCTTTTTTAGTCGCATCTTTAGCTACTTTGAAAACGATAGTGTTCGCTTTCTCAGCTGCCATAGTTGCTTTTTCAGAGATGTGCGGTGCACGTAGAACTTTTAGGATACGCTCTTCAGTGATCATGCTAGCATTTCCTCTACTTGCTTAACTGCTTCTGCAGTCATTACAACTTTGTCAAACGCGATTAGAGATACTGGATCGATACCAGCAACATCACGTGCGTCAACTTTGTATAGGTTACGAGCAGCTAGGAATAGATTCTCATCTACTTCGCTAGTCACGATTAGAGCGTCAGTTAGCTCAAGCTCTTTAAGCTTAGCAACTAGCTCTTTAGTCTTTGGTGCTTCAACTGAGAAGTTATCAACAACGATTAGACGCTCTTGACGAACAAGCTCAGAAAGAATGCTCTTCATAGCACCACGGTACATTTTTTTGTTTACTTTTTGGCTGTGATCTTGTGGTTTCGCAGCAAAAGTAACACCACCTGTACGCCAGATTGGGCTACGGATTGTACCAGCACGCGCACGGCCAGTACCTTTTTGACGCCATGGCTTAGCGCCACCGCCAGAAACTTCTGAACGTGTTTTTTGAGCACGAGTACCTTGACGAGCACCTGCTGCGTACGCAACAACTACTTGGTGTACAAGAGCTTCGTTAAACTCACGTCCGAAAGTAGTTTCGGAAACAGTTAGTGCATCGGCACCTTTAACCATTAGTTCCATTACTTACTCCTGAGACGTTATGCTTTAACAGCTGGTTTAACGATCACGTTGCCGCCAGTTGCGCCTGGGACTGCACCTTTAATAAGAAGCAGGTTGCGCTCAGCGTCAACACGTACGATCTCTAGGTTTTGAGTCGTTACACGCTCAGCACCCATGTGACCTGCCATTTTCTTGCCTTTAAATACGCGACCTGGAGTCTGACATTGACCGATAGAACCAGGAGCACGGTGAGACAATGAGTTACCGTGAGTCATATCTTGAGTACGGAAGTTCCAACGCTTAACAGCGCCTTGGAAACCTTTACCCTTAGATGTACCAGTAACGTCTACTTTCTTAGTTTCGTTGAATAGTTCAACAGTTAGTTCTGAACCAACTTCGAACTCTTCGCCGTTTTCTAAACGGAATTCCCAAAGACCGCGACCAGCTTCAACGCCAGCTTTAGCAAAGTGACCTGCTTCAGCTTTGTTTACACGGTTAGCTTTCTTAGAACCAGCTGTAACCTGGATTGCTGCGTAGCCGTCAGTTTCAAGAGTTTTCACTTGAGAAACACGGTTAGCTTCAACCTCAACAACTGTTACTGGGATAGAAACGCCTTCTTCAGTAAATACGCGGGTCATGCCCACTTTACGACCGATTAGACCAATCATACTTCTAATCTCCCTTAACCTAGGCTAATTTGAACGTCAACGCCCGCAGCAAGGTCTAGACGCATTAGAGCATCAACAGTCTTGTCTGTTGGCTCAACGATGTCGATTAGACGCTTGTGAGTACGGATTTCGTACTGGTCACGTGCTTTCTTGTTAACGTGTGGAGAGATAAGAACTGTGAAACGCTCTTTACGAGTTGGCAGTGGGATTGGACCACGAACCTGTGCGCCAGTGCGCTTAGCTGTTTCAACGATTTCCGCTGTAGAAGCATCGATTAGTTTGTAATCGAAAGCTTTTAGGCGGATACGGATACGTTGGTTCTGCATGAGACAGAGCTCCAAATTTAATAAATTACACAAACAATATCGCCACTCAAACTCGTCAAGACGAGAGAATGCCGATTGATTTATGTGAAACCGTAGCATCCAAGATTAGGACGCATTGTCAGTTAATTTTCGATTAACTATCCCTATATGCCAAAGTCACCTTTGAGGATAGTTTTTCCGAAGAAAAGATAGCTAATTGTATTAACCGCGAACATAAGCTGAGTATACATTACCTCGCAAATCCTTAGATTTGCTCGCTCCTCACTGCTCATTGGTTCACAACTGGCTTAACCAGTGCGCTGCATTATACAGATCACACTTTAGGTTGCAAGCGCTGAGTGAAAAATAATCGGGAATATTCCAAACCCCATACATTCCTCTTCGCTTGGTAGCCATTAAAACAAAAAGGACGCCGAAGCGTCCTTTTCTAAACTGTAATCGTAATAGCGGCTGCTATTATTTCTTACCGCTTGATAGTGCACCGAAACGCTTGTTGAAGCGATCAACACGGCCGCCTGTATCAACGATACGTTGCTTACCAGTGTAGAATGGGTGACACTTGTCACATACGTCTAGGTGGATAGACTCTTTACCTAGAGTAGAGTTGAACTCAAAAGAGTTGCCGCAAGAACAAGTCGCTTTTACTGCTTTGTATTCTGGGTGGATACCAGCTTTCATGGGATAACCTCAATAGTAGGCCGTGTCGCTATACGAATCTAAGCCGCACACCACACGCAATTAATAATAAAATGGGATACCGCATCAACTAATTGCCGAAGCCATATCTCAAGGCGCGATATAGTAAAGAATCACATTGCTCGGATCAACACATTTGGCAACTTTTTCGCCACTTTTTTAGCCAGACTAATCATAGAGGCACGATTCACGCTGAATCGCATTGCTTTACTCGAATTTCCATACCGATTTTAATAGACTCTCATTTCCTTTCCCTCTTTTTTAATAGCTAAAAATTTATGCGTCCAACCATTGCTAGAGTGGCATTACCCGTTCCGCTCGACAAACAATTTGATTACGCTATTCCGGGGCACCTGTTTCCGATCATTGGTGGACGCGTTTCCGTACCTTTTGGACGCCAAACGTTAGTTGGCATCGTCACCGCGATGGTTAATCACTCGGACTTTCCCAAAGATCAACTCAAGCCAATCAAAGCAGTTCTTGATTCTCAGCCGATATGGTCTGAAAAGCTTTATTCGTTGCTGACTTGGTGCAGCCAGTTCTACCAATACCCACTTGGAGATACGCTACACAATGCGATGCCAGCAGCTCTACGTAAAGGAAAGCCTGCAGATTTTGCGACGCTACAAGAGTGGCAAATTACCGAATCCGGTAAAGACAAGCTGATGCAAGGTCTTGATCGTCGAGCGGTCAAACAACAGAAGGTCTTGCAAATGTTGGTTAACGGCGCTTTGCCTCACCAGGAATTTGTCGACCAAGAGATAGCCTCAACAGTACTAAAGTCTTTAGAAGAGAAAGGCTGGATTGAACGTATCGAGAAGAAGCCTGTAATCACCCAGTGGGGACAGCACGTTGAATGCGACGTCGAAAAGCCAAAGCTCAACCACGAACAAGCGCTGGCTATTGCGAGTGTAAATAGCCAAACAGGTTTTGCCTCCTATTTATTAGAAGGCGTCACGGGCTCAGGTAAGACAGAAGTGTACCTCAACCTTATCAAGCCAGTTTTAGAGCAAGGGAAACAAGCCTTGGTTTTAGTACCAGAGATTGGCTTAACGCCCCAAACCATCAACCGCTTTAAACGCCGTTTTAATGTGCCAGTTGACGTCATCCACTCCGGGTTAAACGAGACGGAGCGTCTGAATGCGTGGCTTTCTGCACGCGACAAAGCGGCCGGGATCATTATCGGCACACGCTCAGCCCTACTCGCGCCTTTTGCTGATCTCGGGATTATCATTGTGGATGAAGAGCATGACTCCTCTTATAAGCAACAAGACAGCTTGCGTTACCACGCTCGTGATGTTGCTGTAATGCGCGCTCATAAAGAACAAGTTCCGGTTGTTCTGGGCTCAGCCACACCTGCACTGGAGACATTACACAATGCCTTGTCAGGCAAATATCACCATTTAACACTAACCCAACGAGCTGGCTCTGCCGTGCCAACCACTAATAAAGTGTTAGATGTAAAAGGTCAGTATTTAGAAAGTGGTTTATCTGCCCAACTGATTGCCGAGATGCGCAAGCATTTAAAAGCGGGCAATCAAGTAATGTTGTTTCTTAACCGTCGAGGCTTTTCGCCCGCTTTGATGTGCCATGAATGCGGTTGGATTGCAGAATGTAAACGCTGTGATGCGTACTATACGTTCCACCATTACAGCAACGAAATACGCTGCCATCACTGCGGCTCACAACAACCGGTGATTCATCAATGTCAGGGGTGTGGTTCAACCCAATTGGTTACCGTCGGCGTAGGAACGGAACAACTCGAACAACAATTGGCTCAGTTATTTCCAGAATACAACGCCATTCGCATCGACAGAGACAGCACACGTCGCAAAGGTAGTTTGGAAGATGCCCTTGAATCGATTCGCAAAGGTGAACATCAAATTCTGATTGGCACCCAAATGCTGGCTAAGGGGCACCATTTTCCAAATGTAACGCTCGTTGCTCTTTTGGATGTTGATGGCTCTCTCTATAGTAGTGACTTCCGCGCTTCCGAGCGACTAGCGCAGTTGTTTATTCAGGTCGCAGGTCGTGCCGGCCGCGCAAGTAAACCTGGCGAGGTTATCCTACAAACCCACCATCCTGAGCACAGCTTGCTGCAGGCCCTGCTTCAAAAAGACTATCGCCACTTTGCTATGACTGCTCTGGAAGAACGCAAACTGGCTCAGCTTCCGCCTTATAGTTTCTTGACTCTGTTTAAAGCAGAGGCGAACCAAAGTGAGGTAGTTGAAGACTTCCTGCGTCAGGTTCGCTTTACGTTAGAGTCACACCCTCTGTTCGATGATTCCTGCATGGTGTTAGGCCCTACTCCTTCACCTTTGGCCAAGCGGGCTGGTAAATACCGTTGGCAACTATTACTGCAAACTCAGCATCGTTCATTGATGCAAAAGTTATTAACCAGTGCCAAACCTGCTATTGAGTTGTTGCCAAATGCTAAGAAAGTACGCTGGAATTTAGACATAGAACCACAAGATCTCAGCTAGCAAACGTTTAACTATGTAATGAATTACCATTTAATGTGACCAGAATCACACCAAGATTACAATTTTTGTTAAACAGACCGTAACTTTCACTTTAGAAATGAATAGACTATCCAAATTAGAAAAGTCTAAAGTGACTTGTTTGCACAGGCTTAGATTAAAACAATGACTATTCCCACAAATTGATATCGCGGTGAAGAATCCATTTTCCCACTCGTTAACACGAACTGAGCGAAGAGCAAATACAGCTCTAACTCGGTTTGATTACTCTGATTTCAAACCGGAATAACGTCATCTTGGCAAAAAATAAATGAGAGGTTAAAAACTATGGCGACAATGAAGGATGTTGCCCAGCTTGCGGGAGTGTCTACGGCTACGGTATCTCGAGCCTTAATGAATCCAGAGAAAGTCTCTTCTTCTACAAGAAAGAGAGTAGAAGATGCCGTACTTGAAGCGGGTTATTCTCCAAACTCATTAGCGCGTAACTTACGTAGAAACGAATCAAAAACCATTGTTACTATCGTTCCCGACATCTGTGATCCTTATTTTTCTGAAATTATTCGCGGTATTGAAGATGCAGCCATGGAACATGGCTATCTAGTCCTGCTGGGCGATAGCGGACAACAGAAGAAACGCGAAAGCTCTTTCGTTAACCTCGTATTTACTAAGCAGGCAGATGGAATGCTACTGCTTGGTACAGATCTACCATTCGATGTCAGTAAGCCAGAGCAAAAGAACTTACCTCCGATGGTAATGGCGTGTGAATTTGCGCCAGAGCTTGAGCTTCCGACAGTACATATTGATAACCTGACCTCAGCATTTGAAGCAGTGAATTACCTGACTCAATTAGGTCATAAACGCATTGCTCAAATCTCTGGACCAGATACAGCAATATTGTGTCAGTTCCGCCAGCAAGGCTACCAACAAGCCCTGCGCCGTGCCGGCATCAATAAAGATCCACAATATAGTGTCATTACTGAGTTCTCTTTTGATGGCGGAGCAAAAGCCGTTCGTAAACTGCTCGAATTGCCAGAACCACCAACGGCTATTTTCTGTCACTGTGACACAATGGCCATCGGCGCAATTCAAGAAGCGAAAAAGCTTGGCTTACGAGTACCGCAAGATCTCTCTGTTGTGGGCTTTGATGACATTAACTTCGCTCAGTACTGCGATCCACCGTTGACCACCATCTCTCAACCTCGCTATGAGATTGGTCGACAAGCGATGCTAATGATGCTCGAGATGTTAAAAGGCCACGACGTGCATTCAGGCTCGCGTCTGCTTGAAACTAATCTCGTCATTCGTGGAAGTGCAGCGCCACCACAGCGACCTTAACCTAAAGATTAGGTATTCATCCCCAAAGCGGTGCTAAGGCGCCGCTTTTTTATTTACCCCTCCTGCTTTTTGTATATCCCCGAATAAATATAAGCGAGAACAGAAACACACTCCTACACTCGGGCGTTGTCGCGCTTTAGCTATCAAGATTCTATCAATAGGGTGTTTTCTCAACTCGTTCTGGATTAACATATTTGCAAGAATCCTTGATGACCAGAAATAACCGTGGCAAATAGAGATTATGTAAGACGGGGGCGAGGCGCCCCAAAAAAGTCGACAAAAAAACAGCCGCCGAGAAGAAAAAAACCTTGGCGCAGTGGCCTGCTCGCTATCTTGCTCGTGGGCGGTTTTGGCTATGGTCTTTACCTTTTGAGTAGCGACCCAGAACCTAAACAACCAGTCGTGAAGCAGCCAAAAACCACTGTAAGCAAACCAAAGCCGAAAAAAGACTTGCCGCCACCACCAGAAGAAAAATGGGAATATGTTGAGTCACTACCGAAACGTGAAGTTGAAGTTGTGGCCAAAGAAATTGAAGTTTCTAAAATTCCTTACATCATGCAGTGTGGCGCGTACAAAACTCAGGCACAAGCGGAAGAGCGCAAGCTTGCAATCGCGTTCCAAGGGATGTCGAGCAAGATTCGTAAGAAAGAAGGCAGTTCATGGTATCGCGTGGTGCTAGGTCCGTATAAGTTCAAACGTGATGCAGAACGTGACCGTCATAAACTGCAACGCGCGAAAATCGAGCCGTGTGCGATTTGGAAAGAAAATCTTTAAACTCAGGCCCTAGGAGCTAAGATCCTAGGGCCTTTCTTTTTGCCCCCTTGAATCCCCATTTCTCCTCCCCCATATACTGAATTAAATCCAAAGAGAAATAATCAAGAGGTCGACTGTGACTACCATTGTATCTGTACGTCGAAATAATAAAGTCGTCATCGCGGGTGATGGCCAAGTATCTCTAGGCAATACCGTAATGAAAGGTAATGCGCGCAAAGTTCGCCGCCTATACAACAACCAAGTACTAGCGGGCTTTGCCGGCGGTACTGCGGATGCCTTCACCCTTTTTGAGCGCTTCGAAAGCAAACTGCAAATGCACCAAGGTCACCTAACCAAAGCGGCAGTTGAGCTAGCCAAAGACTGGCGTAGCGATCGTGCTCTGCGCAAGCTCGAAGCCTTACTTGCCGTTGCCGACGAAACCGCATCGTTAATCATTACCGGTAATGGTGATGTCGTACAGCCAGAACACGACCTGATTGCGATTGGCTCTGGTGGTGCTTACGCACAAGCTGCCGCAACCGCCCTACTAGAAAACACAGATCTAGATGCTCGTGAGATCGCGGAAAAAGCTCTCAATATCGCGGGTGATATTTGTGTCTTCACTAACCATCACCACACGGTAGAAGAGCTAGACTCAACAGTAGAGCCTGAAAAACCAACCGCGTAATCGTAACGAAGTAAGGAAAGAATATGTCTGAAATGACGCCTCGCGAAATCGTTCATGAATTGAACCGCCACATTATCGGTCAAGAAAAAGCCAAGCGTTCGGTTGCGATTGCACTTCGTAACCGCTGGCGCCGCATGCAGCTTGAAGAAAGCTTGCGTGCCGAAGTGACGCCAAAAAACATCTTGATGATTGGCCCTACTGGTGTTGGTAAGACTGAAATCGCACGACGCCTCGCAAAACTGGCAAATGCCCCTTTCATCAAAGTTGAAGCGACAAAATTCACCGAAGTGGGTTACGTTGGTAAAGAAGTTGAAACCATCATCCGTGACCTAACAGATGTCGCTGTGAAAATGACGCATCAACAAGCGATGGAGAAAGTGAAATTCCGCGCAGAAGAGCAAGCGGAAGAACGTATTCTTGATGCGCTACTGCCACCAGCACGTGATAGCTGGGGTCAAGCAGAGCAAACGGAAGAGTCTTCTCACACTCGCCAGATCTTCCGTAAGAAACTGCGTGAAGGCCAACTAGACGATAAAGAAATTGAAATCGACGTAGCCGCACCTCAGATGGGCGTAGAGATCATGGCGCCTCCTGGTATGGAAGAGATGACTAACCAGCTGCAAGGCATGTTCCAAAACCTGGCAGGCGACACTAAGAAAAAACGTAAGCTGAAAATCAAAGACGCAATGAAAGCGTTAGCGGAAGAAGAAGCGGCGAAACTGGTAAACCAAGAAGAGCTAAAAGAAGCAGCGATTTTCAACGTTGAAAACAACGGCATCGTATTTATCGATGAGATCGACAAGATCTGTAAACGCGGCGAGAACTCAGGCCCAGACGTTTCACGCGAAGGTGTTCAGCGCGACCTACTTCCATTGATTGAAGGCAGCACGGTATCAACCAAGCACGGCATGGTAAAAACAGACCACATTCTGTTTGTTGCATCTGGTGCATTCCAAGTGGCAAAACCATCTGACTTGATCCCAGAATTGCAAGGTCGTCTACCAATTCGTGTTGAGCTAGAAGCACTAAGCAGCAACGACTTCAAACGCATTCTGACAGAACCAAAAGCCTCTCTAACAGAGCAGTACGTTGCGTTGATGAAAACGGAAGATGTGGACATCGAATTCACAGAAGACGGCATCACGCAAATCGCGGAAGCGGCATGGACGGTCAACGAAAGCACAGAAAACATCGGTGCTCGTCGCTTACACACCGTTATGGAACGCTTAATGGATGAAATCTCTTACGACGCAGCGGAGCAATCTGGCGCTAAATTCGTTATTGATTCCGCTTATGTGAAAGCACGCTTAGGCGACACGATTGAAGATGAAGATCTAAGCCGCTTTATTCTTTAATCGCAATCTATTTTACCAAAGCCCAGAACCTTGTTTCTGGGCTTTTTGTTTAGAATGGCGGTGACTTTGACAACATCTAAATCAAAAGCTCTCGTCATTCTAGCGAACTCAAGCGGGACTAAGAATCTGGTAACAGCACACGCCTATTCTTTCCAACTCACCTTAACCACTTCACAACCGGACGATAGATTCTGAATCACACTCGTTCCTCGCTGTTCAGAATGACGGTCACTTAGACGACATCTAAATCAAAAGGTCTCGTCATTCTAGCGAGCTCAAGCGAGACTAAGAATCTGGTAACAACAGACGCCTATTCTTTCCAACTCACCTTAACCACTTCACAACCGGACGATAGGTTCTGAATCAAACTCGTTCCTCGCGGTTCAGAATGACGGTGACTTAGACAACATCTAAATTAAAAGGCCTAGTCATTCTAGCGAGCTCAAGCGAGACTGAGAATCTGCTAACAGCAAACGCCTATTCTTTCTCTCTCACCGTAACACTTCACAATCGGATGATAGATTCTGAATCACACTCGTTCCTCGCTGTTCAGAATGACGGTGACTTAGACAACATCTAGATCAAAAGTTCTCGTCATTCTAGCGAGCTTAAGCGAGACTAAGAATCTGCTAACAGCAAACGCCTTTCTTTCCAACTCACCTTCACCACTTCACAATCGGATGATAGATTCTGAATCACACTCGTTCCTCGTTGTTCAGAATGACGGTGACTTTGACAACATCTAAATCAAAAGATCTCGTCATTCTAGCGAGCTCAAGCGAGACTAAGAATCTGCTAACAGCAGACGCCTATTCTTTCCCACTCCCCTTCACCACTGCACAATCGGATGATCGATTCTGAATCACACTCGTTCCTCGCTGTTCAGCATGACGGTGACTTAGACAACACCCAAATCAAAGGATCTCGTCACTCTAAGAGCTCAAGCGAGACTAAGAATCTGCTAACAGCAGACGCCTATTCTTTCCCACTCACCTTCACCACTGCACAACAGGACGATAGATTCTGAATCACACTCGTTGTTCAGAATGACGGTGACTTTGACAACACCTAAATCAAAAAGGTCTCGTCATTCTAGCGAGCTCAAGCGAGACTAAGAATCTGGTAACAACAGACGCCTATTCTTCCTCGCTCACCTTCACCACTGCACAATCGGATGATCGATTCTGAATCGCCCTTTGACTTCTAGTTGAGTTGTTTTAGGTCAATAGCGTATCTGCCTCTTTGTGCTTATACTGGGCACATTGGTTACTAGCACGAAATTTCCATGAAACAATCTCTACAGATCTGGCTTGAAGCCGCTCGTCCAAAAACATTACCTCTGGCATTGGTCTCTATCTTAACAGGTAGCGTGCTCGCGTACTCGGCGGGTCATTTCTCATTGACGATTGCCATCATGGCTTTCGTAACCGCGACATTGCTGCAAATTCTGTCCAACCTGGCAAACGACTATGGCGATGCCGTTCAAGGCACAGATAACGACAAACGCCTCGGTCCATTACGAGCGATGCAGTCTGGCGCGGTAAGTGCTAAACAGATGAAACAAGCGATTATCTTTAACATCGTTCTGACCGCAATCTCAGGCTTGGTGTTAGTTTTCTATTCACTAAGTTCACTGGAAAGCATTGTCACTTTTATCGGGCTGGGAATTTTGGCCATTCTCGCAGCCATTGCTTATACCATGGGTAGCAAACCATACGGTTACGTGGGGCTTGGCGATATATCAGTGTTCTTGTTTTTTGGTTTACTCGGCGTATCCGGTACCTACTTCTTGCATACCGGTCACGTAGACACCACGCTATTCTTACCTGCTTTAGGCTGCGGTTTACTCGCTGTTGCAGTCCTCAATATCAACAATATGCGTGATATAGAGAACGACCGAGAGTGTGGTAAACGCACGGTGGCGGTACGCTTAGGTCAACGTAAAGCCAAACAGTACCACTTTATTTTACTTGGCGGAGCTATCCTTGCCTTTGCGGCTTACTTGTTAATTCAAGACAAACCCGTTTGGATTAGCTTGCCATTCTTACTTAGTATTTATTTCGTGGCCGATCATGGTAAAGCGGTTTGGCATACACAAAAGCCTGCTCAAATAGCACCAATGATGCCAGTCATTGTGAAATGTTCTCTAGTCACCAACGTTTTGTTTGCAACAATTGTGGTAGCTCAAACTCTAGTAAGTTAAAAAAGGATTGTCATTGCATTGACTTAATGCCTAGATATACTCAAAGACAACCAATTTCTGTTTAGAAAGGTACGCTATGGAATACAATACCTCAGCACTCTGTGATATCTACCTCGATCAGGTAGATGTGGTTGAACCAATGTTCAGTAACTTTGGCGGTCGCGCTTCATTTGCCGGGCAAATCACCACCATCAAGTGTTTTGAAGATAATTCGTTGATCCGCGAGACATTAGAGCAAGATGGACTTGGTCGCGTTTTGTTAATTGACGGTGGCGGTTCCCTACGTAAAGCCCTTATCGATGCAGAAATCGCAACCATTGCGGAAGAAAACGAGTGGGAAGGCATTGTCGTTTACGGCTGTGTTCGTGAAGTAGATGAACTTGAAGATATGAACTTAGGCATTCAAGCCCTCGCTTCTATTCCTGTTGGAGCGACCAGTCAGGGTATTGGCGAATTGGATGTACCAGTCAACTTTGGCGGCGTTAGCTTCCTTCCAGAAGATTACATTTATGCTGATAGCACCGGAATTATCCTGTCGCCAGAACCATTGAATATTGATTTAGAGTTGGATGAAGAAGCATAACGAGTCTTAGGCGCCTAAGTTATAGGGCCTTCTCTTGGCTCTTAGCGCCTAGCCTTGTCTTAACATTTTCTACTTCCCTAAAACACAAACACCCGCTTAACGCGGGTGTTTTTAATTTGGAATGAAGAAGCCGAATTATTCCACTTCGTCCATTTTGCCAAGTAGTGCACGAATGCGCTCTTGCCATTGTGCGTGCTCTTGCTGTGCTTGTTGTGCTTTTTGCTCTAGCTCTTCACGTTGAGAGCGAAGCTCGTTCGCTTCTTCCGCAAGTTTAGCTTTATCTTCTTTCAGCTCTTCGACTTCCATCTGAAGAAGAGTGATTGTGTCAACTGCAGTTTGAATTTTAGATTCTAGTTGTTCTAGTACTTCAAAAGACATCTTGGCCTACCTATGTTATTCCGTTGGGACGATGTGCGAGATTGATGCACACCTAACCTATATAAGGTTCATTCTACTCAGCGTCGCGATGAGAAACACTCACTATATTCGATATTTTGCATCATTCGGTCAAAAAATCAGCGCAATCTCACTAAACGCTGACTTTTCTTGTCGCCGAAGCATTTTTGAGCAAGGATTTTGCGTCCCGCTACGCTGAAAATCGCTCTAAGTATTGATCAAATTCAAGTTAGATAAAGTAAAAGCCTCGCAAAAAGGCAAACGTTTACTCGACCTTGTGATAGAATCGCCGCGCAAATTCTTCTTCCCTCTTGCTTACTTGGAGACATCATGAAACGCGATTTAGCAATGGCATTTTCCCGTGTGACTGAAGGTGCAGCTCTGGCTGGTTACAAATGGCTTGGCCGTGGCGATAAAAACGCAGCCGATGGCGCAGCTGTTGAAGTTATGCGCACGCTACTGAACAAAACAGATATCAGTGGTGAAATTGTCATTGGTGAAGGTGAAATCGATGATGCGCCAATGCTGTACATTGGTGAGCAAGTGGGTATTGGTGGTGATGAAGTGGATATCGCTGTCGACCCGATTGAAGGGACGCGTATGACGGCAATGGGACAATCGAACGCACTAGCCGTACTTGCCGCAGGTGAGAAAGGCAGCTTTCTTAAAGCGCCAGATATGTACATGGAAAAACTGGTTGTTGGCCCTGGTGCAAAAGGCGTAATTGACTTAGAAAAGCCGTTAAAAGAAAACCTAGAGAACGTAGCAAAAGCCCTGAACAAGCCACTTGATACCCTAGTCGTTATTACCCTTGCGAAACCTCGCCACGATAACGTTATTGCAGAAATGCAAGCAATGGGCGTACGTGTCTTTGCGGTGCCTGATGGTGACGTCGCTGCCTCTATTCTAACTTGTATGCCAGACAGTGAAGTGGACATGATGTACTGTATTGGCGGTGCGCCAGAAGGGGTTGTATCAGCAGCGGTAATTCGAGCGCTAGACGGTGACATGCACGGTCGCCTGCTTCCTCGTCATGAGGTAAAAGGCGATACTGAAGAAAACCGCATTTACGGTGCAGATGAACTAAAACGCTGCGATGAAATGGGCGTAAAAGCGAATGTTGTCCTCAAAATGGAAGACATGGCTCGTAGCGACAATGTGGTATTTTCAGCTACAGGCATCACTAAAGGTGACTTGCTGGAAGGTATCTCTCGTCAAGGCAATATCGCAACCACAGAAACGCTGCTCGTGCGCGGTCGATGCCGAACTATTCGCCGCATCAAATCGACTCACTACTTAGATCGTAAAGATCCAGAAGTACGCGATATTATTCTTTAAGCATTTCTCGAGGCTCTCGCTCAGTCTGAGCTTGAGCCTTTCTTTCCGCACAACCGGGCAATAGATTCTGAATCACCTCGTTCCTCGTTGTTCAGAATGACGGTGACTTTAATACGCTCTAAATCGAAAGAACTCGTCATTCTAGCGAGCCCCAGCGAGACTAAGAATCTAGTAGTAACAAGCTCCTATTCTTTCCTGAACACCTCAACCACTACTCAACCGGACGATAGATTCTGAATCACCTCGTTCCTCGCTGTTCAGAATGACGGCTACCATAGCAAGCTCTAAATCGAAAAAACTCGTCATTCTAGCGAGCTCCAGCGAGACTAAGAATCTGGTAACAGCAAACTCCGCTTCTTTCCCGCTCAACTTAGCCACTGCACAGCCGGACAGTAGGTTCTGAATTACACTCGTTCCTCGTTGTTCAGAATTACGGTGACTTTAATAAGCTCTAAATCAAAAGAACTCGTCATTCTAGCCAGTTCCAGCGAGACTAAGAATCTAGTGGTAACAAGCTCCTATTCTTTCCTGGTCACCTTAACCACTGCTCAACCGGACGATAGATTCTGAATCACCTCGTTTCTCGCTGTTCTGAATGACGGTGACTTTAATAAGCTCTAAATCAAAAGAGCTCGTCATTCTAGCAAGCTCCAGCGAGACTAAGAATCTGGTAGTAACAAGCTCCTATTCTTTCCTGGTCACCTTAACCACTGCTCAACCAGAAGATGGATTCTGAATCACCTCGTTCCTCGTTGTTCAGAATGACGACATATCTTGGCTCATATGAACATAGCCCCTACAAATCCACACTCAAATTAAGTCAACACTTTTCTTTACTAACCCTATCGCGCATAATATGTACTGACGTATAAATGGTGGGTATATGAAGACCGTAGATAGGATATTGCAAATCGTTAAGCGTGATGGCTCCGTCACTGCAAAACAACTCTCTTCTGAGCTAGGTATGACAACCATGGGGGCTCGTCAGCACCTGCAAAGTTTAGAAGATGATGGCATTCTTTCTATCCATGACGTAAAAGTAAAAGTTGGTCGCCCTGCTCGTCATTGGTCTCTCACTCAAAAGGGTCATGAGCAATTTGCTGACCGTCACGGTGAGTTGACCATTCAGTTTATAGAAGCTGTCGAACATATCTTTGGCAAAGATGGACTGGAAAAAGTCACATCAGAGAGGGAAAAACTCACGTTACAAAGTTATCGTCAGCACCTTGAGCAATGCGACTCTCTGCAAAGCAAACTAGAAACACTCGTCACATTAAGAGAGCAAGAAGGCTATATGGCTGAACTCGAGAAAGATGAGAACGGATTTATTTTAATCGAAAATCACTGTCCGATTTGTAAAGCCGCAACTCGCTGCCCAAGCTTGTGCCAATCAGAATTGAGTGTCTTTCAGTCTTTACTTGGACATGACACCAAAGTAGAGCGTACCGAACACATCATTAGCGGCCAAAGACGCTGCGTTTACCGCATCCAACAACTGCAGTAACCACCACAACCAAACATCGACATGCCGCACTTATTCAATCTCCAGCTTGAAAGCTTCTCTTATAAGTGAGACGGCTGAAGAATTCATCCTCTCTCCTCTTTCTAGTGGTGTAGGCTTTTAGTAACTAAAGGCAATTTCCATAAGGATTTGGAGAGCATCGATGTCTACTCTACGTCATATCCCGTCCCAAACGCTTCCTCCATTCGATGAAATGGTTCTAATGGCAGAGCGAGACCCAGAAGCTTTTGAGCAATTTCGTCATGAGATGGCGAAAGAGATGATCGAAAGCGCATCAGAAGATATGAAAGAAAGATTGTGGGCTCAACAAAGCCATATTGATAGAGTCATCAGCACGTGTAAAAACCCTCATCACACCAATGTGGTATTGATGAACGAGTTGCAAAAACAGGTCGTAAAGTTCAAAGCAGCGCTAGAAGGGGAAGCGGCACCGACACAAAAAGCGGATGTGGTTAGCTTAAATGCGTTTAAAGATAGGGATGATTTTTACTGATACTCAGTAGATAGATCGAGAAAGTTAGGGTTCGTTTCTCTTACCAAGGCTAACTTCCACTCACGCTTCCACTGCTTGAGCTGCTTTTCTCGGTTTATAGCATTAGCCATATCGTCGAATAACTCAAAGTAAACGAGCTTATGAACGTTGTATTTCTTAGTAAATCCTTCCACTACTCCATTTTTATGTTGCCATATTCTTTGGGGCAGCTGACTGGTAACACCTATGTAGAGAACGGCGTTGTTATTTGACGTTAGGATATAAACGCAAGGTGTCTTATCGATGATTCATTCTCCTTCATTATTCGCTGTTACTTTTCCATTGTAATTCGCAAGCTCAGTCAGTTTATTTCGAACTCGGAGCGCTCTATGCGTAGATTCTGAATCACACTCGTTCCTCGTTGTTCAGAATGACGGTGACTTTAATAAGCTCTATGTCAAAAGCGTTCGTCATGCTAGCGAGCCTTAGCGAGACTAAGAATCGCGTAACAACAAGGCTCCTATTCTTTTGCTCTCACCTTAGCCACTGCTCAACCGGATGATAGATTCTGAACCACACTCGCACCTCTCTGTTCAGAATGACGATGGCTTTCACAACCTCTAAATCAAAAGAATTCGTCATTCTAACGAGTCTCGGCAAGGCTAAGAACCTGCCAACAGTAAACTCCTATTCTTTCCCGCTCAGCTTAACCACTGCTCAACCGGACGATAGATTCTGAATCACGCTCGTCCCTCGTAGTTCAGAATGACGGTGAGTTTGACAGCCTCTAAATCAAAAGAATTCGTCATTCTAGCGAGCCTTAGCGAGACTAAGAATCTCGTAACAGCAAGCTCCTATTCTTTCCCGCTCAGCTTAGCCACTGTTCAACCGGATGATAGATTCTGAATCACACTCGTTCCTCGTTGTTCAGAATGACGATGACTTTAAGAGCCTCTAAATAAAAAGAGTTCGTCATTCTAGCGAGCCTCAGCGAGACTAAGAATTTAGTAACAGCAAGCTCCTATTCTTTCCCGCTCAGCTTAAACACTGCTCAAGCGGACGATAGATTCTGAATCACGCTCGTCCCTCGTTGTTCAGAATGACGATGACTTTAAGAGCCTCTAAATAAAAAGAGCTCGTCATTCTAGCGAGCCTTAGCGAGACTAAGAATCTACTTTCAGCACGCACGATACTTGAAGCAATTACTCCGGCTCAGGGCCATATTGGTTTGGTCCTGATGTTCCCTTTAAGAACCCACATTCAATTAGAATCCATAAACCACAAATCAGAGAAATGGAAGCAACGAACATCTGTGGGGTCGACGGCTCTTGCGCGGCAGGGCTGGTCATTGGCGTGGCAATTCGTCCGATAATCAACGGAATATTCAGTGCTAGCCAATAGATCGATTTGTTGCGGTCGTGCCAACGCTTGGTGGTGATCGCCAAATCAGGGATCAACAGAACCACCAAGAAAATAGGAAGAAGCACATAGGAGAGAGTAGGAAGCAGTTGGCTGATACCGGCACCAAAGCCTAGAATGGACACATAGTAAATGACGTTCCAAATCCAGTAGGTTTTACGGTTTATACGTCCTTGAAAAGAAAACAGTAACTCTTTAGTCGACATCAAATTTTACCCCAAAGTAGAAAGGTTATAGATTAGCCGAGTCGATATAGTTTGGAAAGGACACCGATAGCTTGGGTGCCCACAACGCCCATATAACAAGCAGAGCCAGGCTGAGAATTAGTAACAATAACCCCTCGCTATTCTCGGGCAATTCAGCGCAACCTAGTTCAATACCTTTTGGAAGCTATCTATATCCATGTCTCGGATATTGACCGTTAAACTGTGCACGTGACTGGCTTGCTCTTGAAGTGTCGCCATCAAGGCTCGTGACAATTCTCGCTTTTGTTCTTGGGAGCGACCAGATAACAAATCAAAGTTGATATGGATAAAATCGAGGCTATCTCCCTCCTCTCCTATTAACCAATTGTGGCACCGGAGCGTTCTAGATTTCACTGACGCGAGCTCAAAAAGACCACTCTCTAACGCCGTTTTATGTAAATCCTCCAGCAACCCCTGAACATTGACACGTTCTTCAACCGAGTTTGAATACTCTAAAACGAGATTTGGCATTTTGATTCCTTTCTACAACTATTAATTCCAGCGCGTAGTAATACCAATCTCAGCAGCAATTTCCGAGGAATGAACTATCATTCTGTCTACGTGATCACCAATCGATTGCTTTTGACAAAAATAACAGGATCGCTGCTTGGTCGAATCAGTAAAGAAAGCCGGACAAGACATGACGCCAATCATGATCTGTTCACATTATTCTGTTATATTCCTACGTAGATTTTTTACATTAATTGACTATTTACATTAAAGATAAGGGAGATATTCCTATGCGTCGTCCTGTAGTGATGGGTAACTGGAAACTAAACGGCAGCAAAGCAATGGTAACTGAGCTGCTAACTGGTCTTAACGCTGAGCTTGAAGGCGTTGAAGGTGTTGACGTAGCAGTCGCTCCACCAGCACTTTACATCGACCTAGCAGAGCGCGTAATCGCTGAAGGCGGTAACAAGATCATCCTAGGTGCTCAAAACACTGACCTAAACAACAGCGGTGCGTTCACTGGCGATATGTCTCCAGAAATGCTGAAAGATTTCGGTGCTACTCACATCATCATCGGTCACTCAGAGCGTCGTGAATACCACAACGAATCTGACGAGTTTATCGCTAAGAAATTCAACTTCCTAAAAGAAAACGGCCTAACACCTGTTTTCTGTATCGGTGAATCTGAAGCGCAAAACGAAGCTGGCGAAACTGAAGCTGTATGTGCACGTCAAATCAACGCAGTTATCGACACTTACGGTGTTGAAGCTCTAAACGGCGCAATCATCGCTTACGAACCAATCTGGGCTATCGGTACTGGTAAAGCAGCAACCGCTGAAGATGCACAACGCATCCACGCTTCTATCCGCGCACTTATCGCTGCGAAAGACGAAGCAGTTGCAGCACAAGTAATCATCCAATACGGCGGCTCTGTTAAGCCAGAAAACGCTGAAGCTTACTTCTCACAACCAGACATCGACGGTGCTCTAGTTGGCGGCGCTTCTCTAGACGCGAAAAGCTTCGCGGCAATCGCTAAAGCAGCGGCAAAAGCAAAAGCTTAATCTCGTTTTTACTGAGAGTAAAAATAACAAAGGGATGCATCATGCATCCCTTTTTGTTTGTGTTGTACCGTCGGAGTACCTAATAGGAAGTTCCGATTTACGCTGGCTCAGCAATTTTCACGGTTGGCTTTTTCGCGAGCTCCGCACTGGAATCTTTCTTATAAAGGTTCTCGTAGCAGTAATTTGTAGCTTCAATGTAGCCTTCTACACTACCGCAATCAAAGCGTTGACCTTTAAATTTGTATGCCAAAACACAACCAGATTGAGCTTGTTGCATCAACGCATCGGTGATTTGAATCTCACCACCTTTACCCGGCTCTGTATTTTCAATCAGTTCAAAGATATCAGGTGTCAGAATGTAGCGACCAATAATCGCTAGATTGCTAGGTGCAGTACCTGGCTCTGGCTTTTCAACCATGTTATCAATGCGGAAGATATCATCTTTGATCATCTCGCCAGCAATCACACCGTATTTATGCGTTTCTGATTCCGGCACTTCTTGTACCGCAACGATTGAACAGCGGAACTGTTTGTACAGCTCAACCATTTGCGCTAGAACGCCTTGGTCCTCATTCACACATAGGTCATCCGCGAGCACAACAGCAAACGGTTCATCACCGACCAGTTCACGTCCCGTAAGAATAGCGTGACCTAAGCCTTTCATTTCACGCTGACGAATGTAAGTGTAACTCGCAGAATCAATCAAAGAACGAATATCATCAAGCAGCGCTTCTTTACTTGTACCGCTAATTTGATGCTCTAACTCATAGTTTTTATCAAAGTGATCCATTAACGAGTGCTTACCACGACCGGTGACGATGCACATACCGTCCATACCGGCTTCAATCGCTTCTTCAACACCGTATTCAATCAATGGCTTGTTCACCACTGGCATCATTTCTTTCGGCATCGACTTAGTTGCAGGAAGGAAACGTGTGCCGTAGCCCGCTGCAGGGAATAAACATTTTTTAATCATAACCATTACCAACTAAAAAAAGGCTCCTCTGAGGGAGCCTGTTATATTATTTTGAATATAAAGACTAATTAATCGCTACCAAACAGGTCACGGGTGTAAACTTTATCAGCCACATCAGCTAGTTCCTCAACCATGCGGTTAGAAACAATAACATCAGACATTTGTTTGAACTCTTCAATATCGCGGATAACGGCAGAATGGAAGAACTCATCTTCCTGCAGTACCGGCTCGTAAACCACTACTTCAATACCTTTCGCTTTAATACGCTTCATAATGCCTTGAATAGACGAAGCGCGGAAGTTATCTGAACCAGCTTTCATAATTAAGCGGTAAATGCCCACTACTTTTGGCTGACGTTTGATAATGGAGTCTGCAATAAAATCTTTACGAGTGCGGTTTGCATCAACAATTGCACCAATGATGTTATTAGGAACTTCTTGGTAGTTTGCTAACAATTGCTTTGTATCTTTTGGTAAGCAGTAACCACCATAACCGAATGACGGGTTGTTGTAGTGATTGCCAATACGAGGGTCTAAGCCAACACCTTCTATAATTTGGCGAGCATCAAGGTTGTGTGCTTCAGCATACGAATCTAACTCATTGAAATAAGCTACGCGCATCGCTAGGTATGTGTTTGAGAACAACTTAACCGCTTCGGCTTCTGTAGAGTCAGTAAACAAAACCGAGATGTCTTCTTTTACCGCACCTTCAATTAAAAGATTAGCGAACTTCTCTGCACGTTCGCTACGCTCACCAACGATAATGCGAGACGGGTGTAGGTTATCGTAAAGAGCTTTACCTTCACGAAGAAACTCTGGAGAGAACATAACATTCTGACAACCGAGCTCCTCTTTAATGCGCGCAGTATAACCCACAGGTACAGTCGACTTAATCACCATAACTGCATCTGGATTAATTGCCATCACATCTTTAATCACTGCTTCAACTGAAGAAGTATTAAAGTAGTTCGTTTGAGGGTCATAATCCGTTGGTGTAGCAATAACAACAAACTCCGCGTCTTTGTAAGCCAGCTCTTTATCTAGCGTCGCGATAAAGTTGAGTTCTTTATTTGCAAGGAAATGTTCGATTTCCGCATCAACAATTGGAGATTTCTTGTCATTCAACAAGTCCACTTTTTCTTGGATAATATCAACCGCCACAACCTCATGGTTTTGTGACAATAACATGGCATTGGACAAACCGACGTAGCCCGTGCCTGCTACAGCAATTTTCATTTTTATTTCCTATTATTTAACTGACGCTAGCATATCAAAACACCGACACTCTCGGTAGAGTGCGGCGATTAACTAAAAGCCTAACTAGCAACACAACTTAATTCAATTGAGTACCCAAGTAACGCAAATAAGCATTGCGAATGCGAAGCTTGTTCTGCTCAAAGTACTCTTGACCATAACGGCCTCGGTTAAAGTAGCGGCGAAGCATACTATTATCCATCACGAGTTCATCACCCTGGCCTGCTGCCAAATAGTTTGTATCGTTGCCAACTCGTGTCGTAACGTTGAAATCATAAGCCTCGTTACCACGAACTTGTATCACTCCCGGCGACATATCACGCCATGGCGTTAATGGCAGTTTTACTGACACTGTGACAAACTGCTCTTCGTCTGTATCATTAAACTTTGTCACCTGATAACTTGCTGATACTTCTATGTCCTCAAACCAATGTGAGGTCGTGAATTTTGCTCCGACATCCCCCTTCCAAAACTCTCCAGCAGTCGCATTAAACTGCCAATCCCACTCCGGCATAGAGAATGTATAACGAGTTAAAAAGGTTTGGCGGTCTGGATTCGCATAACCATTTTTGTCTTTTTCGTCTTGATGTTGGAAGTAGCTCATCTCTAGTCCCAACTCATGGTTGCCCGATTGAGAGAACCAAGCTGATTCGCTGCGCGCACCGATATAATCCGACTTAACCAAGCCTAGAGAGACCTGGTTAGCAATATCGACATATGGTAAACGGAAGAACTGATGCACCATTGCACGATCAATCTCGTTCTCGTACGCGCTGTCTTCGAAATACCCACCTTCTTCAAAATCGTCACTTTCTGCTAAAGGTAAAATATGACGAACATCAATTGCCGCGCCAGACCATAGGTAGGTGTATAAGTTGCTAGACATAGCAAAAGAGTAATCATACACACCGTACTCGGTTGCAAAACCATGCCTTACCATAGGAGAAAGCACGATCTGCGAATCTAAAGTGCCTGAATTAACTCGCTCCGTTTTCCAATCAACCATGTCTAATCTTTCCGGTAAATCGCGCGTGATAAACTGAATGTCATCACAAGCTGCGCTACCATTGACAAAACTTTGGTAACAGTTAGCGTCAGACAAAACGCTGACCACTGGTTTTTGGTTGGCAAGCATCACAACTTCAAATTGATCCGATGCAACGCCTATATCTTGCGCCGCATTTTGACCTAAATGACTAGACACAATACCCAGAGCGACACCTAGTCCGTCAACTTGGTTATGGTTGTAGCGGCGGTTTTCTACAGCCACCACAACTTTGCCATTTGATACGCCCACTTGAACATTAACGAAGCCTTCATTTTTTAACGCACTAACCAAAGAGGAAATTGACGCTTGTTGCGCTTTGTTTTGCTCAACGACTAAACGATCCATTAACGTCATATTATTCTTCGCGTAGTCGCGAGAGCGAGAGTATTCCGTTATCAATGGCATCGAGAGTGCAGCACTCCAAACGCTTGAACCATCCGATTCATGACCAGAATAAATCTGGTAACTTAATGAGGCGGTTATATCATTAGGCAGTAAATTATCGGGAGTAAACACTTTTATAGAAGAGTTAAATTCTACTGAATCGTACTCTCCTACTAGTTGAACAAAGTCAAAAGGTTGGTATTCAAAGCCACCAAAAGGGCCATCTAGAACACCCATCAAACGCTCTTCTGACTGACCGAAACCAGCAGAAACCCTTAAGGGAAGTGCATTAAACGTATAATCAGCGACGGCAAAATTAGTCATGAGCTTATTTGCAGCCCCACCGACATCTTGCATACCCAAAGCAAAATCTAAGTTCTCATTCCCCCAAAAATTGGGAACCTGATACTTCAGTGATAATGATAAATCTCGAATACCGCCACAGCCTGTTTTAAAACAGTTCGAGTTATAATCATAAGTAACGATACTACCATGAGCCTCTAACCCTTCAATGAGGCCGAAAGATACTTTTATAGAATCTAAACCTTGCACCTCGTCAAGCCAAGGGCGCCCTTGGGCAAAAGATACACCAAAGTCGCCATACTCTTTAACTTGAGCATTAGGGTTAAAAACCAGTCCACTAAAGCTTTGGTTAGAATTTAGCGTCTGCAATTCGTTTGCCGCGACGCCACAACTAAAAGCCAACGATAGGGTAATTATCGTTACTTCATCCACTGAAATCTTTTTGATCATAACTCTTTATTTTATTTAGTTTTGCTAGCTGGCACTGAGGCCTTCTGCTTGAGTTTTTTCTTTTTGAAAGCAATCTTCCACTGCGTCCAAGTATTTTTGTATGACTAACTGCTCATCAAACTCTCGTTCAACTTTTTGACGACTGAATTGTCCCATTGTTAACCTTTCTTGATGAGTGAGGTTGATCACCAAATCCAGTTTTTCAATTAAACTCTCTGTCGAACGAGGAGTACATAAATAACCATTGACTCCATCGTCAACCGTTTCACGACAACCAACATTGTCAGTTGTTACTATGGGTTTCCCCATTGCCGCCGCTTCAAGTAACGATTTAGGTACTCCCTCTCGATAGAATGAAGGAAGCACCATGCAATCTACCTTCGCAATCTCCTCTTCTACACAATCAGAAGTGCCAAGATAACTTACAATGCCTTCATCAACCCACTTTTGCATATCACTACTAGAGACAGCTGAAGGGTTATTAACATCAAGAAAACCTAGTAATCGAAATTCAACCTTATCACCATGTTTAGACTTCAATGCGCGAGCCGCTTCAACGTAGTGACCAATGCCTTTGTCGTACAACATTCTGGCAATCAATAAAAAGCGAATTACACCGTCATCATTTGCAGGGTTAACTTGAAAACGGTTGAGATCAGCTCCCGAACCAGGTAAACGATCAACAAGATACGATGGCGCTAACCGGTTCTCCAAAAACAACGTTTTATCGTCTTCATTTTGAAAGAAGATCTTACTTGCTTTAGATTGGCTCATTTTATACAGCAATCTGGCAATCTTAGACGTAAGGCCTTCATTAATAAAGACCATACCTAAGCCGGCAATATTATTGACCGACTTAGAGCCAACAAAATGCCCAGCTAACGTACCGTAGATATTATTCTTTGGAGTAAAGTTCAGTACCACATCGGGTTTGACGCTCTTAAAGATTTTGATAAATGAGAAAAACGTACCAATATCTTTAACAGGATTTGTACCCCCTTGGTCAATGTTGATATGACAAAAGCTTGCTCCAAGTGATTCAAGCTTCGGTGAATAATCATCTTTAGGGGCTATAGCTACAACCTGATAACCAGCGTCCAACAACGCCGTAATGGTGTTTCTTCTGAAATTATATAAATACCAACTTGTATTTGCTGAAATCGCAACCGTTTTCATCTAACTACCTAAACCTTATAAAACTCGCGATACCAATCAACTAAGGCTTGAACGCCTTGTTTAAGACCAACTTGAGGTTTATAGCCAGTCGCTTCGAATAAATCAGAGGTATCAGCATAAGTCTTATACACATCACCAGGCTGCATCTCGCGGAAGTTCTTTTTCGCTTCAATACCAAGCGCAGATTCGATTTCCGTGATGAAGTCCATAAGGTTAACTGGACTACCGTGACCGATATTGTAAACAGAATATGGAGCAGAACTAGAAGCAGGCGTACCGGATTCAACGGTCCAGTCGTCATTTCTTTGAGGGATAACCTCAGAAATACGTACAATACCTTCAACAATGTCGTCAATGTAAGTGAAGTCTCGCCACATATCGCCATTATTGTTTATATCAATTGTATCGCCCTCTAATATCTTCTTAGTGAAAATAAAAGGAGCCATGTCAGGACGACCCCATGGACCGTAAACGGTGAAGAACCGCAATCCAGTCGTCGGTAAGTCATACAAGTGAGAGTATGAATGTGCCATTAACTCATTTGATTTCTTCGTCGCCGCATACAAAGAAACTGGATGATCAACCGTATCACTTGTTTCAAAAGGTGTTTTTTGATTCAAGCCATAAACAGAAGATGACGATGCGTAAACTAAATGCTTAACTTTTGAATGTCGGCAACCCTCTAGGATGTTTAGGTGACCAACTAAGTTAGAATCCGCATAGGCCATCGGGTTTTCTATAGAGTATCTCACACCAGCTTGAGCTGCTAAGTGGATAACACAATCAAACTGGTTGTTAGCGAAGAAATCAGCTACAGCTTGTCTATCCGAGAGATCCATCTTTACAAATTCGAATCGCTCACTATTATTGATCGTCAGTAGTCGAGCTTCTTTAAGATTAACATCATAGTAGTCATTAATATTATCTACACCAACAACACTCGCACCTTTACTCAAAAGCACTTCAATGGTTTTAGCGCCAATAAAACCCGCTGCGCCAGTCACTAAGTATTTCATTTTAAACTCCATTTATATTTTTTAAAGAACAAAAAGTATAAAAAAACAAGAAATAGTAAAGAGAAAACATTTCTCATTAATAGTAACTGACTATTAAAAACACCGAAATAAACGATTAAAAACAAATAGGAGAATAAAAATACACACAGAATACTATTCTCGCTTTTAACCTTAAAAAGTAAAAAAGAATATAACGATGAAATTATTACTGTATAAACTAAGACTGAAAAAACACCAGCATCTAGATAAAAATCTAAAAGGTTAGTATAGAAAGCATTAGCATAAACATTATTATCAAAAACATCCTTACCCAAAAACACAAACTCAGACAAATCTCGATAATTATCAGTACTCATAAATGTATTAAGGTTGTAACCGAAAATATTAATAATTTTTTGTAGTATATACTGAAAATTAGCAAGGAAAACAAGGCCATCTACATCTATAACTTCAGGCATATTCTCCGTCAAATAATAATCAAAAAGAGCAAACCCAAAAACATGATAACCAACTATATTTCTCACAACAACTGATACTAAATCTGAAAAGTTTTCAAACCTAAACAAGGTAAAGACAACAATAAAAATCAGTAACAAAGATGTTGACAATAAAAGCTTTCTTATATTTAACTTTGAATATATAAAACCAACCACAACAAACGTGACAAAATGATAATATAAAATAAACCTACCAAAAGAAACTATACAATCCAGTAAAATAACTAACGTAACGATATAAATGGGTAACTTTACATTCCTTATATGAAAGATAACAGAAGAAACAATACTGACTGAAACTAATATCCCTTTAAAAAAAAATTGATAGACAAAAAGCTCAATACCTTTACCAAATAAAACAGATCCATCATCTCCAAAACCGTTAATGGAACTTCTGTAGTTTGCAATTGAATCCACCAACATCAACTGCAATGCGTCTGGGACATAATAAGCAATATAGAAAAGCAAAAACAACGAAAAAGCAGATAAATATCTGCTCAAACTTTTCTCATTTAACACTATTTCATTAGTTGAGGATTTTTTATTACAAAAACCTAAAGTGAAAAAGCTTACAGCATAAAAAACGATAGAGAATAATATAACTACCGATAAAGAAATAACTGAAATTTCTCGTTCAAGGTATAATCCGGAAGATAGAAAAAATAAAAGGACTAAATAAAACAAAGGTAAAACAGATTCAAAAGTAATATACGATTTAAATATTACTTTATTTATCAGCATAATAAAGAAAATAAGACATAAGATAAAAACCACGCTCATTATATGTACCTAAATGCTTAATGCCTTACTCCAAAAAGACATTCGCCTTTGGATTAGATTATCTAATTTAAATTCATTTGCTTTATCTAGACTATATTCTGAAGCTTTTTTATACCTATCCAATTCAATGATTGACTTTATATTTTTTACAAGAGAAAGGTAATCACCTCTCTTGTGAACATAATCAGGCATTATTAGTTCTGGAATACCACCAGCATCACTTCCAACTACTGGAAGACCTGTACTCATTGCTTCAAGAATAGCTCTAGGTAGCCCCTCTTGATAAGAAGGTTGTATATAGATATCAAGACTACTTAACCAACTTCTCACTGCCTCACCAGGAGGAAGGACTCCTGAATACTCAACATAATCAGTAGTGTGAGGAAACTTTGTTACCCACCTACTCTTGTCTCCAGGACCTAGTATCTTTAAGGTGGCATTATAGCCCTGCTCTCTTAAGTCAATTATAGCTTTAATTGCTAACTCTATGCCTTTATGGGGTGAATCAAGAGAACCAACTAATCCCAATATGATTTTATTATCTGCAGCAATAGTCTTAGGATTCAAGTTAACATCGGTTATAGATACATCAGACACTCCAATATTGTGAAAATTATTAGGATATCTTTTCTGTAAAAAATCACTAGTGACATAAATCACATCGCTCGCATTCTTAACAGCTTTACGATTCCTATAAAAATAATAAGGGGCGTACAATTTAGATTTAATACCACCGTAATACCAAAGGCCATCCCAAGGACATGCAACAAATTCAATAATACACTTTACACCTACTCTATTAGCAGCATTTACTGCAAGTAAACCGATCTCACTAGGCAACCTTGCTATAACAAAATCATGCTGACTTACAAGGTCGCACATTTCACTAATATTTCTATTATTAAACAATTCCTTTACATTAGATAAGTTTTTAAATGGATAAAAAGATAAATTGCTATTATTTATCTGAACTAGGTTATCAGAAGCAGAATCAATTTTTTCAAATCTAGAAACTATAGTAATTGAATCTAAAAAGTTAAGATATATATCAAACATTTCTGGATTTACTTTTCCTTTAGAAAAAGCAACACCATCACTTCTTAGAAGGAAACGATGATCATGGGCAAACAATGCTTTCATTTATATTCCTTTTATTACTTTCGCTGGAACTCCAGCAATAATTGAATCACCTTCAAAGTGACTGGTAACAATTGCTCCAGCAGCCACAATAGTTCTCTCATTTAAATAGCTTCCAGCAAGTATACGACTACCACAACCAACCCATACATCCGACTTTAATATTATTTTATCAAAGAAAAGAGTATTATATTTTATTGGTAATTCTTTATTGCTATATGTATGATTAAATGAAATTAATGATGAATTATGAGCAATAGAGACATTATCACCTATTTCCACTCCCCCTATCGCATCTATAAAGCAGTTTTCATGAATTGAAACATTACTACCTATCTTTAATCCTTTAAAGTTTTTTATTTTTACATTCGTACCAATATACAAGTTATCACCACAATCAGATAAACTCATAACTAGTATACTTCTAAATAAAACACCAACTTTAGTTGGAAAAAACATCATTATTTCATACAATAGCTCTTTTATAAAACTTGGCAAAAATCTTAACAAAAAGAGAATAAAGTATACTAAATACTTTATTTTATTAAATAAACTCCTACCTGACATTTGCCTTCCTTAGCAGTTCAGTATTTCTTTTATATTGTTTTGTGTTCATAAGGTTCTTATATTTTTTTAAAAAAAGAGCAATACCAAGATACTTATTATTATTCGTCGTTATTCTCTGCCTACTTCTATCAACATTCATAACCTGAGTTGCTTTTCTTAGTTTATAAGCAGGACCATATTCCTTTATAAGCCTCACCCATAGATCATAATCCTGCCAAGCTTTTTGTTCTACATCAAACAAGCCAACATTCAACAATCTACTCTTATGTATAAATATCTGATTTCCTATATGATTCATATCTAACAGATCATTTAAACAAATCACACCGTATTTATACTTAATTAAGTGTTTTAATTTTGACCAAAGACTATTCGGTTCTACTTTCCAACCCGAACAAATAAAGGAATAACTATGATCGTAGTTATCCCAAAAAGCCTCAACACGATTAGGAAGAAAGTAGTCATCATCATCAAGCCCTGTGATGAATTCTCCCTCAGAATTTTTTATTGCAATATTTCTTGAATAGCAAGCACCTTCATTTTTTTTATTTAAAATCACTTTGACATTTTTGTGCTTTTCTTTAATTTCATTTAAATAATCTCTTGTTCCATCTGAGCTACAATCATCGACTATAATTAACTCTATATTTTTATAAGTTTGATTTAGCACTGAATCCACAGCTTTTTTAAGTAGTTTTTCTCTATCTTTAGTGACGATATAAACCGTTACTCTGGGTTGTTTTTTAGTTATTCCTTCATATCTTTTTTCTAACATTCATGTATACCATTAAACTTATGAGAAAATAAACCATGGCATTAACTATAGAGAAAGATAATACCGCTTCAAGATGTTTTCCAGATTCATTAACAACAATATAAAATATTAAAACTCTCAATATTACACTAGCAATTTCAAAAATAAGAAAACTTTTCTGTAGTTTTAAAGGCGCAATAGCAGTAATCGCAGGGCGACTTACCAAAGCAACAAAAGATGCTAGAGCAATTACCTGGGCATACTCTCCCGAAACACTCCATCCAGAACCAAAGACAAAGTTAAATAATTCAGGAGAGAACAAACCGAATATAATAAGCGGTACTGCGGCTACAGGAATTAAAGATAGTGTAGCAATATTGAATAACTTTACAGCCTCTCTAGGAGAGCTATTGATTAGTTTAGAAAACTTAGGATAAAAAACATCACTAACAGACTTACTCACTAGCAAAGTAGGTATTGTCAAAACAGAATTAGCTATGGCATAGAAACCAGCATACTTAGCTCCAAAGTAATAAGTAAGCATAAATATAGGTATCGAGTTAGAAATGCCATTAAGTAATACTTGAGGTGTCCTATAAAAGGCAAAATCATAATATCTAATAAATATTTTCTTGAAGCAATAAATATTGTGAGTGCCTTTATTATTTGAAAACCGGCGAAGAAGTAAGAAGTTAACTCCTGGAGATAAGCTAGATACTAAAATCAATGTAATGGCTGTATTATAAAACAAACCACCAACTATTTTCATAAGATTGATTATAAACGAATGGACAACCGAAAGCTTAGATATAACTCTAAACTTTTCATCCTTTATTAAAAGTTGTTGTGATATTTGCAACTGAGTCGAAAAAATAATAACGACGGGAATAAAAAAAAGATAAAAGCTATTAAATGGAAGAATATATATATCTTTTATAAAAACAATGACAGTTGCTGATAAAAATGATAGAAGTAAAGATACAATAGATGCAGTAGATGCAACTTCTTTTGCTTCATCCTCACTTTTTGTAAGAACAATAGCTAATGGAAAACACAGCGCTGATATTGGCATAATCACATTTATTATTGCCATATAGTTACCAAGAACACCGAGTTCACTAGGCCCATAAATTCTAGTTAAAATAGGGGAGGAGACTAAAGTAATAGCTTGAGCCATTATAGAGCCTGTAGCCAGTAATATTATATTTTTTATTATACCATTAGAGATTAACTTCAATTTTCCCACATCCAATTAAAAATTAACATTGTGATTTATACAGCTCTATCCAATTTTTTTTCTCATCGGATTAGGGTTAGAACTAATTCTATCACTCAACTTCTTCACTAGTGTCGATACCCTCCATATATGACTAATCATAGAGAAATAACACGCAAACAGAATTATAAAGGCAAGGAACATTGTAGATTCACTGACATCAGTAAAGTCAGCCCACAAGCCTACCGCAGCACAAATCGATGCCATCGAACAGATGAAAATTAACGTTGCACCTGGTGAAAGCCCAATACGCTGACAAATATGGTGTAGATGTTCTCTGTCTGGTTGGAATGGTGACTGACCTTTACGAATACGACGGATCATAATGGTTGCCATGTCCATCAACGGTAAAGCTATTAACCACAGTGCTGTGACTGGCTTGAAGGCTACCGCTCCTGGTTCTTGCGTGCCGCGAATCAGCATCCAGACCACTGTAAAGCCGATAAACATACTGCCAGCATCACCCATAAAGATTTTAAAGCGACGACCAAGTGGGAAACCTAAGTTCAGGAAGATGTAAGGAAGCATCGCAGTCACGATCATTAAACAGATCGTGGCTAAATATTCGTTTCCGTTGTAGGCAAACACAATACCTAATGCTGTAAAGGTGACCGAGGCTAACCCGCCCAGCAAGCCGTCTATGCCATCAACCATATTAAATGCGTTAATTGCGCCTATTACCGCAATAACGGTGATCACTGCGCCAGCGACTTCATTAAGGGCAATGGTTTCGCTCCCCATTAAGTAGCCTAAATCGTGTAAGCTGTGGCCTCCGATGTAAATCATCGCAAGGGATATTCCAGCTTGGATAATAAGACGAATTTTGAAACTTACATCGTAGTAGTCATCTAATGCGCCGAGCACTATAAGCACAGCCGAACAAGATAAGTAGAGTGATAGGTTGTCATTCATTGGTAGGAACAGAAGGAACCCGACCAGTATAGTAGAGAAAATGGAGATGCCTCCTACAAGGGGTACTACTCCTTGGTGGAGCTTTCTTGCATTGGGTTTATCTACTAGACCTACGCGCTTAGCAACTTTGCGCATAACAAAAAGTAGAACGAACGACAAAATAAATACAAATAAATATGCATTATTCATGGTAGCCAACTGTGTTATTAAATAAGTTTGAGGTAAATCTATAACGCATCCGACTGATTCCCTTTACGGATTCCATTGCATCACAGGTCCGATACTGCTGATTCTTGCTTCGCTCGTATCTAGACACGCCGAACTCTAAGAATGAGCAGGTGATTTTTTGGCGTGACAAAACCACATTAGCCAACGTGGGTTGTAACGCATTGCAAACGCTAATTTCTAATATTGAATATGTAAGTAACTGAGTTCCACCGACACTAGCTCGTGACGGTCATCGGTTCTCAGCCTTTTATAGGCAGGCCAAATACAAAGCTGAATACACTAACTAACGGTTTGGGCCGGTAGTTATGTACTTCTATAAACCTAGTATTTGGTTTTGATAGGTATGAGAAATGGAGATTTAAATTGTAACCTATGCCTAACCAACATTTGCTCGCCACTTTGTTAGCTTTGAGCGTCCCTCTGACAAAAGGGAATTACATAAATTTGTAATAGTTCTCGTTTTTTATAAATCAATCTTGCCAGAAATGCACTTAGGTGCTTATTATTATTAAAAATTATCTTGCTTGGTCTCTCTTCTGTTAGGAAAGAGACTAACAGATGATTTGGGCACGCTACCGCCCCTAGGTCTGGCTCCTAGAAGCAAGTTTTAGACGTAGTGTTTAATGGTTGCGTTTCCAAACAGGAGACGAATTGTATAGTAAACACGTTGCAACTAAAAGTAGAACGTGTAAAAAGCTTGCAAAAAAATGTCTTTTTTCTGACACTTAACTCGCCATAAACGTGACGCTTTTTTTGTTGGCTTACTAATTATTAAACTCCTTCCGGCATAGCTGATGTTTGTATAGCTAGCGCGTTAATCTCAGAAGTCTAAGTAAAAATAGTTGCAATAATATGAATTGCATCACAACAGGTTGCAATGCTACACAGTCAAATTTATGACGAATATCTAAGTCTCTCTAAACTTTCGGTTTTGCTGTTTTCTTACTCTCATTATCCTTGCCTACAATACGCTCACTTATTCACCACTTTCTGCTTACCTTGTTCATTGCGCGATTGACTGAGCCGTCTTTACGTCGCGAGGTGTCGCTATATATGAAAGCAAATACTCGTAAGCGTGGGTTAACAAAGGAAAAGACGTCGTTTCGTTATGAAAGTACTGCACCACGGTGGGAAAAATACGGTTACTGGCTCTTGTCACGAGCTCGTATTACAAAATGGAAGTGTGCTGATCGACTGTGGTTTGCTACAAGGTCAAGATAATGCTCAGCAGGAGAGTTTGAATATCGACTTTTCTATCTCTGATCTCAAAGCGGTTGTTCTAACCCATTCTCATATCGATCATGTTGGTCGGCTACCTTGGCTATTGGCTGCAGGTTATAAGGGGCCTATCTACTGTACGGAAGCCACCGCTGAGCTCGTACCGCTTATGTTAGAAGATGGATTAAAGCTCCAGTTAGGCATGAGGCGCCATCAAAGGGAAAGCTTGCTCGATTTTATTCGAACGCTTATTCGCCCTTGCTCTTACTCCCAATGGATAGAGATAGAAGAACATACCTATCTTCGCTTTCAACCAGCAGGACACATTTTAGGGTCTGCATATATTGAGTTTCATTTATCAAACAATGAAGTTGTTGTGTTCTCAGGGGATTTGGGACCTCGTAACACGCCTCTCCTACCTGACCCGGTATCGCCTGAAAAAGCTGACTATTTGTTTATCGAGTCAACATACGGCAATAAAGTTCACGAAGATGTTGAGTCTCGCAGTAGGCGATTGCTTTCTATTATTGAGCATGCACTTCAGGATGGTGGCGTAATTGTTATACCTGCTTTTAGCGTCGGGAGAACTCAAGAGTTACTGTTTGATATAGAACAGCTTATTCATGAGCACGCCTTGCAAGATTCTCTGCCTATTATTCTCGATTCTCCTTTGGCTAAAAAGGTAACTACTACCTATCGGCAATTTAAAAAGCTTTGGGGAGCTGAAGCGAAAGAGCGAATCGAGCATCACCGACACCCTCTTGCGTTTGATCAATGTATTACCGTCGAAAGCCACACTGACCATTTAAAGCTCGTCAATCGACTCGCAAGCACGGCAGAAGCTGCTATCGTGGTTGCGGCCTCTGGTATGTGTGAAGGTGGACGTGTCGTCAATTATTTAGAAGCATTGCTGCCAGATAAAAGAAATGATGTGCTATTTGCAGGATATCAAGCAGAAGGGACGTTAGGTCGGCGAATTCAGGATGGAGAAGAGAACATACTGATTGACGGAAGGCGCGTTAGAGTGGAGGCTCAAGTACATACCATGTCAGGTTACTCTGCACATGCGGATAGGGACGATTTAATACAGTTTGTTTCTGGTATTCCTACTCCTCCGAAAGAAGTTCACCTTATTCATGGTGAACAAGCGTCGAAAAGATCGCTTTATCAACAACTGATAACCCTCGGATATAACTGCGTTATATAGTGAAATGAACAATCATTTAATTTCGAGGCAATATAATATATCGCAAACATAGTTTTTCGAATTCATTGATATAACTTCGTTAAGATTCAAAAACAAGTCATAGACAAGGACTCAGGTTCAAGAAAATTAACAAAGTTATGAGCATGTTCTGGATTAAGGGATATAATTTCTATACGAAATAAATTATAATCGCCGACTTGTAAGCAATTGGCTAGTCGATAACAACTTATTCCATTCCTATGACAGACAGTATGAGCGACACGCTTCAAGAACGAGAAGCTTCTGAATTAACTAAGCATAATTCTATCAGCATAACATCAGCATTGGACGAGTTATCCGCAAGTGAATCAAATGCTTGCCTTTATATCTACTGTCCAAAAGAAGACGAAGCAAAAATTGCTCAAGTGCTTAAGAGGCATCCTGAGATTAACGCTCAGGTTAATAACTATGCTCTTAGAGACTTCAAGAGCAAAACGCTTTGCCACTTCAAAAGCTCGCATCTAGATCCTGAACAGCAAGCATTTCTTGTCGCGGCGACAGAGCTAGGTGCTTGGGTTGAGCCATTGGTGAGCTATTTTGACCGTTCACTCGGATATACTGAAACTGAGCTTTTGCACAGCGGCTACTTCTTACACCAAAAAGCTTTTTCTATCCTTTCTAATCGCAAGAACAGCTGGCAAAAACGCTTCATCGATCTGTTGTTTGTTTTCATGCTGTCATGGGTTGCTATTCCAGTAGGGCTTATTACGGCACTACTCATTAAGCTTGAATCGCCAGGTCCGGTATTCTTTAAACAGCGTCGTACCGGCCAGTATAATGAAGAGTTTGAAGTGATTAAGTTTCGCTCGATGCGGAACGATGCAGAAAAGAACGGAGCCCAATGGGCAACAAAAAATGACGCCCGCGTAACGAAAGTCGGCTGTTTTATTCGTAAAACTCGCATTGATGAGCTCCCTCAGTTAATCAACGTACTAAAGGGAGAGATGTCGATGGTTGGCCCTCGCCCAGAACGTGAAGTGTTCATCTCTGAGTTGGAAAAAGCCATTCCTTACTATCGCTTTCGTCACGCCGTTAAACCTGGGGTCACTGGCCTAGCTCAAGTAAAATATCCTTACGGCGCATCGGTAGAAGACGCTATTTGGAAGCATAAATACGATGTCTACTATATCAAACACCAAAACTGGATGATGGAAGTGAAGATTCTTTTCCTTACAGTCAAAACAGTGTTATTTGGGATGGGTCGCTAAAACACGGCGAAGTTAATCGAACGGATCACAGGTATAAAAAAGAGCAGCGCCTTACGGTCGCTGCTCTTTTTGTGTGTATATTCTGTAAGCTCTATCGAGGATTAAGGAAACTAAGATTTGCGCTTAGTTCGGTGTTTCATCGTACCTTTAACGGCGTAGACAGAAAATGTAAATAGGCTTCTTGGCAAGCTCAAGCCTACTACGTCTCTGTAGAACTTCCATTGATATGACAAAACGCTAAATTTGTTAGCTGTCATACCACTATCCATCCGATACTTTGCTAATGGCTTAGGTAGACAGTAAGCTTTGGGAGTATCTTTCAGTATATCTAACCACAATCCCATATCCTGACGTTTACGAATAAGCGGCATATAGCGCTTACCTAGCGCCTGTGTGTCATAAACGGCGGTCAGGCACCCGATAACATTACTGTACATAAGTTTTTTATACGTTGTATATTCGGGAGCAGTTACAACACTCAGCTCTTCTTCACTAGTAAAACGGCTGTAGTGAGTGTATGTGAGTGGGTAGTTATTCTCCAGCATGAATGGAATTTGCTCTGCGAGTTTGTCTTCTGTCCAAAGGTCGTCAGAATCCAAAAAAGCAATAAAGCGGCCTTTTGCTTTTTCTATCGCGAAATTACGACTTGCACCAGCCCCTTGGTTGACAACATTTTGATAAACTTTAATGTTCTCATACTTGTTTGCATAACCTGTAATTAGATCCCAAGTTCCGTCTGTCGAGCAATCATCGACTATGAGCAACTCCCAATCACTATACGTCTGAGCTAATACACTCGAAATACTTGCTTCTATAGTAGCTCGAGAGTTATAACTTGGCATGACTACAGAAACTTTAGCAGTGGAATTCTTAATCATCTAAATAACTTGACCATTCATTTATTTACGCTTGAAACGAAGGATTAGAGGGGTTATGTTTAGAAACAAAGCATATGAAAACACTTTTGTCTTTAATGGAAGGTATTTTAATAAGTAAAATAGCTCTTTATATGAAACTTCATAAGCACTCTTTAAGTACTTAATCTCTTCTTTATAATTATTAACACCACCATTATTTATATTACTTAAAAATATAAGCTTCGCCATGTTAACAAATCTAAAAATTTTAAGCTCATTGGAAAAGCCACCTTTCTTAAAAACTGAAAGGTCTTCATCTAGTACGCTATCAACTCTATCTTTACCATAACTGCTTTCATACTTTCGAGATGAATTTTCAAAAGAAGATAACGATCCTGCACGTTGTCTATAGTACACTTTGGCATTACACGCTAGGCCACTCTTAATACCTTTGGCAAATTGTAATTTAGTGAGTGTCGTTTCTCCCTGTAGATAGCTGTAGGAGTATTCTTCTAGCACTTCTTTCTTAGTCATCCTTGACCAGGATGAATATGGCAATGAAAGTACATTGCAAATATTATTTTCGTCAAATAATAAATTTTCATTAAACTGTTTATATTCGCTTTTTATTTCTGAGCCAATTTCATCAACTAACACTACATTTGAAAGGACCATATCAAGATCGTTGTCACTGGCTAAGTTATACAGTGACTCTAAAAATGTTGGTGATATATAATCATCAGAATCAAGATTGATAACATATTCACCTTGCGAAAGATTATATGCATCCTGTCTGGCCTGCATTTCCCCCTGATTAACTTTTTTATTTATATATGTAAAACGCTCATCTCTGGACACATACTCTCGAATAATATCATCCGAACGATCTGGAGATGCATCATTTACTATAATAAACTCTGCAGCACCTAACGTTTGTTGACACAAGCTATCTAAGAATACCTTAAGATACTTTTCGACTCCATAAACCGGAACGAGAACACTAACTTTCTTTTTCATATAATTCCTATAGCAACTTAAATGTATTTATTTTCAACTTAAACAGTACATACATATAGGAGGATAAATTTACCAACACAACTGTAGCAGATGCCATTATTGCCGCGCCTAAAGGCCCAAACTCAGGAATAAGAAGAAAACCTAAACACAATGACATAGCCAGTGAAATTAATAGAATATTCCTCTGTACCTTTTCGTGCCCAGTCATCGACAATAGAAGGCCGATATTACCCGTAATGACGTTCACCAGTTGGCCAAATGTCAAGATAACAAGAATAACACTTTGCTCTTTATAGGAATCATCAATTAACCCTAGAACTTCTTTACTAAACAACATTAATATAAAAACCGCCGGAAGGCAAAGAGCCCACATCAACCTAGATGATTTTGTGATGAGCTTTTGCAAGTCTTGCATATCACCATTTTTGTAAGTTGATGCAATCTTAGGAGCTAGCACTTTATTAACCGATATTATAATAAATGATAATAGCGTTGTTAGTTTCAGTGAAACAGCAATGATTGATAAGTCGCTTCCAACCCATAAAAAGCCTAAGAGTAATATAGCTGCATTATTATTATATTGCACGATACATTGAGTAACGAACATCGAAGAACATGTAGTGCGAAAAGCTACCTTATCAAACATCTCATTATCGGAGTTTAACCGCTTGAGAAAATAATAGGCTGCAACTAGGCAAGCAATAGCATGCCCAACTGAAAATGCGATTACTGAGTCTAGATAACTATTAGCGAAAAGCATCAAGGCTGTGAGCAAAACTACGTTTTGTAAAACGCCCGATGTTATCATGGCTAAAACAACGCTTCCTCTACCCTGCAACGCGGAAGAAAGAACAAGCGATAATGACGTTAATGGTAACAGTATGAATATTGAAGTAATAAAATCACTGTTAGTGGAAACCTCATGCCACATATTTCCCATATATAACGTTAAAACAACTATCAAAGAAAATACTGATGTTAAAGCACAGGCGCTAAAAACAACATTTCTTATTAACTTCCCTTTTGACTTATTTATAGCGACAAACTTCAGTATTGCATCGGGACAACCAAAGGTAGAGATGGCGGTTAAAAACGAAGATAGTGATACTAAAAAGAAATAATCACTCGATGTTTCTCCCCCTAACTGCTTCACCAAGATAATCGTCGTGCTAAAACCAACAATTGATGAAACAACTTTGACAAGAAACACTAAAATTGTTTGTCTATAAAAACTATCATGGAGAAACTTATTTAAAAAACTCATAAGTTTAAATATTGTATGGAAATAGTTTAAGGATAGAGTCAATCTTTGCGTCTGATACTTCGTTATAGTAGGAATTTTCGCTTAGATTTTCTATTGTTGTTCCATCAGTGACAATGATCGGTTGTCGTTTTTTCCCTGAAATCCCCAAAGCATAATCATCGAATTTAAACTGACCACCGAGTAGCTTATCTGAAAAAATGACATGTATATTAGGAATTGAATAAGAGTCTGAGGCAATAAGCCCATGTAGAGATGAAGAAATTATTTTTTCACATGACAACAGTTGGTCAATAAAAGGCTCGATATCTTGTTGAATATCGATGAAGAGTACATCATCTCTTTCTAACCATTCTTTTAAAGTACTATTATTTTTATCTACATGATGTGGAATCAAACCATATTTGAATTTTTTTTCTACTACGGGATTGTAAAACTTGCGAATACAAACACCTGGATCTCCAAACTCAACTTGTTCACAATGAAGTTTTTCACTAGTAAGAGGACCTCTGAGCAGCCTAATATCTATTTTTTTTGTTGTTTCACTTTCCTTTGAGATAAAGCCACTTCCCCAAACAATACTATTATCTTTTGCTCTGTGAAGAATAGAGCCTATCCCTAAGACATGCTTTTTTTTCGAGTAAGGATACATTACTACTTTTTTTCCAGAGACCTTTTCTATAAGGTAGACATTCAAATCATCTCCCCAATTTGGAACACCTTTAAAGTAGTTTACTAATATACAGTTATCTCTCCCATACTTAACAATTGCATAGTGATAGTTAAATATAGCTTCTAGCTTCGCTCTAATAATTTTATATAAAGATATTAACTTCATTTTAAAGTACTTCTCGATAAATTTGTTCTAACTTAGAAAACTCTTTTTCCCAGCAGTTATTCTCAACATACTTTTTCCCATTTATTCCCATTACCGGTAGTATGTCTCTTTTACTAACTAACTTCAGGATACTCTTTGCTAACGTATTCGGCTGTTGTGGTTGAACGAAAACACCTGCATTAGTTCTTTGAAGTTTATCTCTCCAAGCAGGAAAATCACTCGCGACAAAAGGTTTACCAAACGACATATATTCATACAGTTTATTAGGATCTGTTCTTGCATGATCTCCCACGTCATGAATATAAATTAATCCAAGGTCCGATTCAGATACATAAGCAAATGCGATATCTTGCTCTAGCCTGCCTAAGTAATCAACATATTGCCATCCAGGTAGTATTTTTAGTGAATTTAAATAGGCAGTGTCCATTTCACCAATCAACCATAATTTAGTTGGTTCAACTTTATTTATCTCTTCTAAGGAATTTACTATGTCTGTAATACCTCTAGATTTGTTAATACTACCTAGGTAAACTAAACGTAAACTTTCATTACTCAGATCGAGATTAGACTTTATCTTATTAACTTTATTTATTAGCTTTTCGTTATATCTCGGTGGATTCCCTATCAGATGAGCTTTCTTTCCTAACCTTTTCACTACTCCTTCTTGAGTACCAATAGCGGCTAAAGAAATATTTGCTGTAAACTTTTCTAGAAATGACACAAGCCAACAAGCAGGTTTACGTACTACTTTTGGAATCCACTCTCTAAATAGAAGTCTTTCTGAATAATCTTCATGAGTGTCATATATCACTCTTTTTGAAGCCAGACGCAGTGAAATGGCAATTGGTATCGTATTTGGATTGTGCAAATGGTATATGTCGGCCTTACAAGCTAAAGCTTGACGGAGGACTTGATAAGAAAAAAAGATTCGCCCTAGCTTTCCCTTATCCGATAATTTAGAACGAACTAATTTAACTCCATCCTGTATAGTGCCATCTAGTTCCTGATCCATACGAGCAATAAGAGTTACATCATATCCGCTACAAGATAATGATACAGCTTGTTTTTTAAACACCCTTACATCATCCCAAATATGAATGGGAGCTAATATACAGACTTTTTTACCACTCATTTAAAAATTCCCTAATATTGACTGATAATCATATTCAGATGTTGCCAAAACTGTGACCTTTAATACATATGGAGCAGATATGTACAAAATAGTAATTATCGCAGAATAGACTTTACCTCTATCTATATACCTTTCGATAAGATAGTAAATAGGGAATATATAGAATATCATAAAATACTGTGCTACTCGCCCAAAAAAACCAAAATACATGTTAACGATAAACAGCCAGTAAGTGACTGATAGGATCATAAAAAATCGCATAATCATATCATGCTTATGATCAAACCTATTTTCTATCAAATCTTTTTTGTACATCAAAATAGAAAGTACAAAAAGAGGAAAATAATACAACTTAGTGATAAGAGAAGTAATATTAGCGCTTGCTGAAAGCGCACTATCAAAGTATCCTGCATAGTTGCCAAACAAAGCTCCAACAACAATAGGAAGAGCTTTTGGTATAATTACAGCAGAGAAAACAAAGCTAATAAAGAATAGGATGCCGATCCGATAAGGAGAAGGTTTAATGAATAAAAATATATAGAAAGGGTATAACAAAACAAAAGTAGCATGACATAACGATGCTATTATAGTCAAAATAAAAGAGCTGACAAACTTTCTTCTATATAGCAAGATAAATATACAGGGTAAGATAGCGATAGCCATATATTGTCGTAAGCCATTTAACTGGTTCTGATAAATACCTGTAATACAAAAATACAAAAATACAATTATCCAAACCTTATAATTTGAGCTTTTCAACAAACATACAAAATACGCCCAAAATATTGAATATACTATTGAAACAAGGATGAATATTGACTGCTCTCCCAGCTTTAATCCTGTTGCTATCTTAAGTATTGAATAAAATATGAGTTCCTTCTTGTTAAAGTAATATTCTATATTATAGCCATACTTATACATATCTACATAAGACATGTAATCAGTACCAACATTGTATTGAAACGCTGGCATCTGAAAATAGAAAAACATAACAGGAAGCAGAACTAAGACAAAAGCTAATTTGTCAAACTTCTTATCCATGATGTACAGGTATAGCACACTAATTATTGTAGTAATTAAATACATATGGGTTATTTTTCAAATAAAAAGAAGAGGCATTAACCTCTTCTTTTTATTTTAAATATTGGAATTCAATTTGTTTTTATCTCTGATGAGAACAAACCGTATAAAGACAACACTGAGGCCAATAATAAATCCAAATAAAGTTCCACCGATACATATGAGTGCTCTACTTGGTTTAACTTTGACTTCTGGCACTACTGCTGGGTCAACAACTTTAAATACAAACTCTTCCTGTACCTCTGCAAGCATTAGGCTTTTAGTTTGCTCTTCAATCAATTTATAGAACGTACTTTGCATCTCAGCAACTGAAGTTTTGTTAAGTTGATTGTTCAAATAGGCCAAATTTTGTGTAGATTCTGCGATAGTTCGCTCTCTCATTACTTTATTTATATCAGAGACTATCCAATTTACCCATTTCTCTGCGATATATGGCGAGTAATGCATGATAGAGACGGTATATAAACCACTCTCTTTGTCTTGAGTTATCGAGAATACATCATTGATGAAGACTTCATAAGCTTCTTGCTTTGAAGGTTTTGCCCCTCTCAGACCGTCAGGTTTACGAAGCCACTTTTCACTCTCCAGATCATAAGCATCTTCATCATACACTAACGTATCACTACCTATGTTCCAGCCTCTTGTACCCATTAAGGTAACAAGTAGATTATGCTTTTCGATAAACTCTGATACAAACTTTCTTGACTTCATCACTTGTACAGCGAGCTCCGTCTGACGACTTTCAGCCCCTCCTAAACTAACCCCAGCCAACGCAGCCAAACCACCAAATTGACCAGCCATTTGCCCTAAGCCAGAGCTTGATTGAGAATCAGATGGTGATAGTAGAGCACTGGCACGGTAAATATTTGGTTGATAAAGAGCAAAAACAACTGATGCAACTGCGAGTATCAGTGTAGTCATTATTATAATTAGCTTTCCTTGCCAAATAGCACGAATCAACTCTAGTAAAGTAATTGACTCATCCGTAGTTTGATAGGAAAAACTAGTAGATAATTTTGTGTATTCTTCAGGCTTTAAGTTCATTCTAGTTAAATAAGATTCTGTTTAATTAATGAAAAGGGAGGTTATCCTCCCTCCCTAATTAGCCATTATTTGAGTGCATTGATTGCTACACCCGTCTGATACAATATTTGAGTAGCAGCGGTCCAGGTGCTTAACGCATCACGATAGTCGGTATCAATTGGCACAACAATAGTATCACCAGCTTTTAGTTCTTCTTTGTTATTTCCAAACCAATAACCAGAGGATGGCTTGTAAACTGAACCATCAGCTCGTACGACAAAGATACGATCTTCGTCCGCTTGCTTCTTGGCACCACCGGCTTTGTTAAGATAGTCATCGACATCAAGTTTGTTGTCTAACAAGTAGGTAATTGGAACCTGAACTTCACCCATAATCGATACAGTATTGCGGAAGGTTGGGACAAAGAGGAAGTCTCCATCTTCTAGCATAAAATCTGCTGAACGCTCACCCTTTAAGATGCGATTTAACTGTACCACCATACGGCCAAGTGCTTTGCTGCGACTTGCTTCTTCAACAAATGCTAACGTTTTTTCTGGGTCTGAAATTACAGAGCCTATATTGCTATCTGCTCGGAACGTTTTCTTCGCGGTTTCTTTACGCATATCTGCGGCGTATTGATTTAAAAGCTTCTGCTCTTGTAAACGCAATGCTTCACGCGTAAATATTGCTCCTTGAGGGTGAGCAAACTCTGTCAGACCTCCAGCTCTGTCCAATAACTCACTTAAGGTTTCACCTTGGCGCACGGTATAAGTGCCAGGGAAGCGAACTTCACCCTGTAAAGTGACTGTGCTTTGTAGCTTCACATTTGGCTTTTCTAAGATGTTCAAACGATCTCGTCCCACGATAACTGCATCGTCTGAAGCACTGCCTTGAATTGCTTTACGCAGGTCAATACGTTCAACATCAATATAAGCGCGCTCATCCGCATTATTAATCGCGGTTCGTGCAAGTTCTGCATTAATTGTAAATGCGTTGTAAGTCAAACCACCAGCTGCTTCAATAAGCGTTGATACCGTCATTCTTGGAGTAATCGGGTAACGCCCTGGGTGCTTCACTTCACCAAAGACTTCAGCAATTTGAGGGGCTAGTCCCAAACGAGACTGTTGCTGAAGTTGTAACAACACAGGGGCAAGTAAAGTGCGACGAGTATTTTGCTTCAGCTTTTCAAAGTCTTCCTCTGTAATCTCTTTACCACGGAAAATGATTTTAGCTGGTTTCGCCTGCTCTGTAGTGCTCGGGTTGTTCAGCGTACCGTTTGCTGAATGCGAAACGGAAACAGAAGAGCTCATCACTTCTTGCTCTTTCTGTTGTTCCAGCTCAGCTTGTTCTTGCGCTTGCTCCAATGTTTTTGCTTTTGCAACAGCCTCTTGCGTTGCTAATGTATCCAAGTCTTCGTTATTAAAGCGGTTGAAAACCAATATACGGTCTCGTGAGTGTAACTTAAGGTTGTCTTGGCTACCTGGTGATAGAATCGCGTTAGCTAAGCTTAGTTGGAACACCTCAATATCACGCTGTGGATTAATCTCTCTTACCACAACCGCATAGTTAACATCAGCTGTAGAATTAAAAGCTGAGTCAACAGATTTGAAAAGATCAGCAACACGAAGACCATTGCGCCATTCCACATAGCCAGGATGACGAACATCTCCCTCTATCTGTACGTAACGAGTAAGCTCTTCGCTTTTTTTCAAGATCTTGATGGCATCGCCATTTTTAACTTTACTCTGTCGATCTTGCGTTTTATTGAAATCAAGCGTCAGAGCCTCACGAGCGCCATGTGAAGCGTAGCGTTTTATCTCCAACTGCTCGACATGAGCATTCGCAGTAAAACCACCAGCCATCTGAATAAGTTGTTGGTAAGTTTCACCGGCCTTGACTTCATAAATTGCCGGACGGTTTATCTCGCCCTCTATAGACACTGTATCGTTAACAGAACCAATTAAAACAACATCATCCGGTAGCAAGCGCACATCATTACTTGCATCACCTTTTAGTAAAAGGTCATACATATCCAACTTACGAATAATTTTCCCATCACGCTTTAGCTGAATATCTCGCAGAGCCCCACTTTCACCAAAGCCGCCGCTGTAATAGATAGCTTGTGAAATTGTCGTCAATGCGCTAACCGTGTAGGCTCCTGGTTTATATGCATCACCCATGACAAACACTTGCATGGTGCGCAATTCACCCAATGAGATATCACTGCGCACACCAATCATTTGTTCTTTTACACGTTGCGTAAGAGAGTCTCGAACATCAGAAAAGTGCATGCCAGCAACGTTTACTGGTCCAAGTGACGGGAAGTTGATTGTGCCTGCGCGATTTACACGTAAGCGATGTGTCTCGTTCTCCTTACCAAACAACTGCACAATGATTTCATCACCAGCCCCCACAGTGTAATTTGCAGGTACAGGAACATCACTGATCGGAGCAAACGTGCTTGGAGAACCAGCAAAAAGATCTAAACCAAAGCGTTTGAGCTCTTCTTGCTCACCTTTTTTGAGCCATTGTTCTTCGATATTGGAAGATACAGCACCACTAGATTCTGCTCTAGGTTTGATGACTTGTGGGTTTTCGTAAGGAGACTTATTTGAAGATGAACTAGAAGGAATGGAGAAACCATATTTACTCGCCAAAGCTTGTTGTTGGTCGGCGGGTAGATTTTGAAACATTTTCATTTGTTCTGGAGTGGGTGTTTGTGCCATTGAATAAGACGCAAACGTACTTGCCAATATAAAAGCGGCAATAGAGAAATATCCTTTAAACATGGTATGTCACTATAATAATTGAATAAAAGACCCTAGCCCCAAGTTTGAGCTCTAGGTATTTAAATTAGAAACGGTGCTGAAAACCCAATGTAATCGAGTTAAGGCGAACTTGGTCTTCAGAGACGTTATCAACGAACTCAAATATCACCGCGCTTTGGTTATTTAAAGCGTAGTGCATACCTAACCCAAAACTAAATCCTTGTTCTTTGTGAGAACCTACATTTTGTAGATCAAGCTGAACGCTTGAATACCCAGCTAAACCATAAAGTGCAACTCGCTCTGAAACCGGCATATTCAACTTAACAAAGCCGCTCAAAGCGCTATCAACGGCAAGACCACTGTCACGTTGAACTGATGTCCCATAACGTCCTTCGAGACCAATGTAGTCATTAAAGAAGTACCCTGCTTGCGCACTAAGAAGGAAAGGACTCCCCTCTTTTACGGACTCAGAAGACGAGCTTTTCAATTCTGCATTTGAGTAGCTCACTAACGCACCAGCATAAAAATCGGCTGACGCTGAAAAAGAACTCAGGCTCAAGCCCAGTGCACCAAGTATTCCCAAACAATGCTGCTTTCTTATCACGTAAAAGTCCCTAGTACTGGTAATAATATGGGCTGCCAAAGCAAAGTTAAGCGTGCTATGCAGGCCATTAAATACTGAAGAGTTGGCACGCTACCGCCCTGAGGCGTTGAGCGTAAGCCACTGTATCGCTTTCTATATGGTGTAAGTAAAAACGACCTATTTCCTCCAAACCTCTAGTTCTGGAGGAAATAGACCGACAAATTATGCACTCTTGATAGTTTATCAGCAAGCAAGGGAGCAAGATAACCGCACAATGTCACGCTGGTGTTAGAAATGAGATCGTAAGCCATAGCAAAATAAGAAACTATTTACATGCTAAGGCTTTTTTATCTAGAATATAATTTGGAGCATTTTTTATGCTACCAAACATCGATGTTTTTATACCGGATATACAAGGATTAATAATGAAGAATACAGCTCTAGCTATTCTTATGGCTCTAAGCGCATCAACTGCATTTGCAGCAGAAGAAGCAGGTTCAGCAGGCGCAGCTTCTGCATCTGCAACAGGCACAACAGCTGTAGCAGTAGGTGCAGCAGCAGCAGTAACTGTTGTAGCAGTTGCAGCGTCAGATAGCGATTCAACATCTACTTCAACATCTACTTCTACTTCTACTTCTACTAACTAGTTTCGTTTTGTAGATAGAAGATAATCGCCCTGAATGATTCAGGGCGATTTTATTTGTAAGAGGGAATAATGAACATCTTCAGAACGTCCAAATGGATACAACCACTCCTCGCTCTTCCGCTACTAGGTTTACTCTTCGGCTGCACACAGAAGTTCAATGATGTTTCAGCAACCGTTCAAGAAGCCTACAGTAACTACATCGATGTAGAGATGACACCAGAAGAAATAAATGCTGTTCCATATGCTAGCGCCTACTTGAAACTTGGGAATCAAAAACAGGTCTTTGTTGTTTTAGCTTTTGCAGAACAAAACCCTCTCAATGGAAAAATACAACTGAAATGGGTAAGTGCTGACAAAGCTATGATCGTTACGGAGAATGGGCATATAGTCAAAACAATAGGTCTACAGAATGGGGACTTAGCGGGTATTTATGGTGATGTGCCAGATTTTTCTTCTGATTCAGCCTCTGTCAACTTTGCACTCTCATACGACTGGGCAACACAATACCGTTATGGTTTTCCTGTAAATGTAACGCGCTCTTACTCAGGCCAAGAAACGTTAATAACACCTATTTCTAACGCCATGACCGACGTATATAAAGAAGTTGTTGAGTTTAGCAGCCTTTCTCAATCGGTCGAAAACTACTATTGGGTCAATGAACAGGGTCAGGTTGTTAAAACCTTACAATATTTAGGACCTAATATGATCCCGGTTGAGTTGACCATTTTAAAGGGGTATAGCAAATCATGAGCAAGCGACTAATCACATTATTCTGTTTGGTCATGCCACTTTTTAGCTCACATAGCTTCGCTCAAACAGAAGCCTCAACTACACAGCCATTAAATGTTGAGTTGCTGGAGGTAGGCAAACAGCTACAATTCCAAGGACCTGCTCGTTTAGAAAGTGTGTTAGCACTCGCTACGGAGCAAGACGCCTCACTACAATACTCTCTTGGTACGACTTTGTTTGATAAATCGGATCGTGCCGACAAAACCTCTACCGCTTTAAAGAACTCGGTACTCAATCAAATGATTCAGCACAATTTGATTGCACATCCATTCTACAAGTTTATTCAGAAGCAAAGCTTTGCACCACGTTTACTGTCTGCAATCGATGTTGATAAAATCCGACTAAACAAATTCGAGAATCCGCTTTTGTATGGCAATGCCCTTCTAGCAAGCCCTCTACGCGAAGAAAAAGTGTATTACTTGGGAAACCTAAATAGCGTGTATACCGTTAAGGACCAGGCAGGTATCCCTTTGCAGAGACAAATAGAGAATTTGAAAAGTAACATTGGTACGTTATCAACGCGGCCGGTATTGATATACCCAGATGGTCATGTAGTTAAACCGCATCACGGAGCTTGGTTAACAACACAATATTACTTACCACCTCTGACATTGGTATATGTCCCGTTTGGTGATCTTGAACACTCCGAAATGGACCAAGATATTGTCCGCCTACTCACTCAACTGATACCAAATTCCACAAAGAGACCACAATGATGCCAATTAGAAAAAGCTTAACCCTTTATTTAATGGGCCCAGCATTGGTTTGGGCTCAAGACATGCCCTTTGAGGCTCCCACGTTACAGCCTTCTCAGTCTGACTTTGGTGGTGTTGGCTTAATGCAGATGCCAACCGGACGTATGGCCCCTGAAGGGGAGTTCAACTTTTCAATAAACTATGCTGATGAATACACTTTTTACAACGTTTCTTTGCAGCTAATGCCTTGGCTTGAAACAACCTTGCGTTACACTACCGTCAACGACGTTTTATTTAGTGAAGACCCCTCCTTCTCTGGAGACAATAAATATACAGATAAAGGTATCGATCTCAAGCTAAGAATATTACAAGAGAGTGAATATCTTCCAGAAATATCGCTTGGCATACGAGACTTCGCTGGCAATGGTTTTTTTGACGCAGAATACCTAGCTGCAACAAAAAGATATTCGAGTAAAAGTTTAGGTACTCTTGATCTTACGCTTGGTATTGGGTGGGGTTCATTAGGAATGCGAGATAACATTAGTAACCCTTTTTGTAGTATTTCTGATAGCTATTGTGACAGAGAGTATGGCTTTAACGAAACAGGTGGTACATCTAATTACCATCGATGGTTCAAGGGTCCAAGTTCCCTATTTGGTGGTGTTGAGTATCAAACACTACATAAGCCATTGAGGTTCAAGTTAGAATATGACAGTAATGACTACAGCGATGAATACCCAGTCAGAAAAATTGGTGTAGACATGAGACCGCATACACCGTGGAACTTTGGTGTGCTCTATCGTCTAGGAATGGCTGATTTTCGTTTAAGCTATGAACGCGGCGACACTTTGGTCGCAGGCTTAACACTAAACACTAATTTCAATGACATGCCATCTTTTTGGCGAGACACACCTACGCCAGAAGTAGAAAGCAATCAGCCAGAAGAACTGTCTGATGTTGACTGGGAACGTGTAACAGAAGATTTAGACAAAATTGCGGGTTACCAAAACACACGCATTTATGTTGATGACAACACCGTAACTGTCGTTGGTGAACAGAAGAAATATCGTGACCGTACAGAGGCACATGAAAAAGCGGCGGCTGTACTTCATAATGAAATGCCTGACGATATTGATACCTATGCTATCAACGAACGTAGCCGAGGCTTAGTCGGCGAACAAACGATTATTTCCAAGGAGAAATATCGCGACTTTGCCCAAGTTAATTACATCAATCCCAAAATAGAAGACGCAACCGAAAAAGCTAGCAATAAGCCAAGTGGAGAATCTGTCTATGATGGTTTTGAGCGTTTTGATTGGGGCTTTGCACCTAAACTTGTTCAAACTCTAGGTAACGCAGAAGACTTCTATCTCTTTAGTGTAGGGCTAAGCGGTAATGCCTCATACTGGCTGACGGACAACCTTGAAATTGGCGGTTCGTTATACTGGGATTGGTATAACAACTACGATAAGTTTAATTATGTCACTCCACCCGATGGTACTACTGTTCCTCGCGTTCGTACCATGTTCCGCGCTTACCAAAATGAACATGCTATAACCATGTCAAACTTACAATTGACTTGGTTCCAAGAGTATTCCGATACCATGGATCAACAATTCTACGCGGGTTATCTGGAGAGCATGTTTGCTGGAGTCGGTACCGAGCTTCTTTACCGACCACAAGGAGCTAACTGGGCGATTGGCGCTGACGTCAACGTAATTTCTCAACGTGATCCACAAAGTTACTTCGGTGTTTACGATGAGAAATGGCAAAACGTGCCAGAATATGGACGTCCGTTCCAAGTTATTGATAAAGGATTCACTGGTTTTGTATCTGGTTACTACTACCCTCAATGGGAATTCCTGCAAGATTTGATGATCCAAGTCGATGTTGGTCAGTTCCTAGCTGGCGATGTTGGTACACAAATCAATGTTTCTAAGCAGTTCAAGAGTGGCGTAATTGCTGGCGCCTTTGCCTCATTTACAGACTTGTCTGCGGACGAATTTGGTGAAGGTAGCTTTACTAAAGGTTTCTACTTGTCGATTCCGTTTGACATCATGACCGTTAAGCCAAGTAACAATCGTGCGAACTTTAGTTGGCAGCCTCTTACTCGTGACGGAGGGCAGAAGCTCGGCCGCAAATACAGCTTAATTGAGTTAACCGACGAACGAAATCCTTGGTACCAAAGACCTAACCGTTCGGATGTGGAATAATAAAGTAATCAAGGGAGCTGCGGCTCCCTTTTTCATATCTAGATACTGAGTCATAGAAGACTAAAACCTATCTTCCTGCTTCCAATAGCGCTACTTTTCGTTTCTTGCTAGAATTCCAGAGAAAATTTTAATCTATGGTGGAAGTTCTATGATCATCGTAACTGGTGGCGCTGGCATGATCGGCAGCAACATTGTTAAAGCACTAAACGAAGCTGGTATTAACGATATCCTGGTTGTCGACAACCTAAAAAATGGAAAAAAATTTAAGAACTTAGTTGATCTGGACATCACAGATTACATGGATCGTGACGACTTTCTGACCCAAATTATGGCGGGCGATGATTTTGGTCCGATTGAGGCAATTTTCCACGAAGGTGCTTGCTCTGCAACGACTGAGTGGGATGGTAAGTACATGATGCTAAACAATTACGAGTACTCTAAAGAGCTGCTGCATTACTGTTTAGATCGCGAGATTCCATTCCTATACGCTTCTTCCGCAGCCACTTACGGCGATACAGAGACTTTCGTTGAAGAACGCGAATACGAAGGCGCACTGAATGTATACGGTTACTCGAAACAGCAGTTTGATAACTACGTTCGTCGCCTATGGCAAGACGCTGAAGAGCATGGTGAGACCCTTTCTCAAATCACCGGCTTCCGCTACTTCAACGTATATGGCCCACGTGAAGACCACAAAGGTAGCATGGCATCAGTTGCGTTCCACCTAAACAACCAACTTAACGCAGGTGAAAATCCTAAATTGTTCGCGGGCAGCGAATCATTCAAACGCGACTTCGTTTACGTTGGTGATGTATGTAAAGTAAACCTGTGGTTCTTAGAAAACGGCGTATCAGGTATTTTTAACTGTGGTACTGGCCGTGCTGAATCTTTTGAAGAGGTAGCAAAAGCAGTTATCAAGCATCATGGCAAAGGCCAAATTGAAACCATCCCATTCCCTGAGCACCTAAAAGGCGCTTACCAAGAATTCACACAAGCGGATCTGACCAAACTGCGCACCGCAGGCTGTGATGTTGAATTCAAGACAGTTGCAGAAGGCGTTGCCGAATACTTGGCTATCCAAAACAGTTAAGCACCACAAGGTGGTAGAACCATAACCTGCCACCTTTACTCAAGTGCAATAGCCTGTATCATTCCTAACTATCTTTTTCTCATTTAAACCACTTCGCCCGCACACGAATAGGTAACTAGACACGCCATGACCATAAAACGTGATGACTTCGACCCTAAAGCATATAACCCTGAGTTTAAGCGCCACTTTCTGTCGCCTAAGTACTGGGGCACGTGGTTAGGTGTTATCTTATTTTTACCGTTATCATTAATGCCTCTGGGTTTACAAAAGTGGTTAGCGAAAACCATAGCCAAAAAACTGTCGAAATCCCACAAAGGTCCAGCTCACCGAGCGAGGGTTAACTTTGAGCTGTGTTTTCCGGAAAAATCATTCCAAGAGCGTGAAGCTTTGATAGAAAAAACACTCTACACTGCAGCCATGTTTTTTTTTCGCTTCGGGTTACTAAGTTTACGCTCACCAAAGTGGCTTCAGAACCGTTGCCAAATTCGCGGCCTAGACATTTTACGACAGCACATTGATAACAACGAAAATGTGATTTTAATGGTTCCCCATTCTTGGGCCATTGATGTGCCTGCTATCTTGCTCGCGTCAATGGGAATGCCAGTTTCTGCAATGGCGAAGAAACAAAAGAATGATGTTGCTGACTGGCTAATGCACAAGCAAAGAGTCCAATACGGTGGCCGTGTTTATGAACGCTCAGGTGGCATTAAGCCTTTTCTGAAATCCATTCGAGATGGCTATGTAGGGTATTATCTACCCGATCAAGATCACGGCCCAGAGCATAGTGTGTTTGTAGATTTTTTTGCAACACGTAAAGCAACGCTACCTGGTTTAGGCAAAATTGCGAAACTATCACGCTCAAAAGTACTGCCTCTATTTGCGTCGATGAACACTGAAGATGGTACGTTTGATATTGAGATTTTACCGGCGTTTGAGCTGGATAAAGGCGAAGAGCAAGACGCTCGTACCTGTAATGAAGCAATTGAATATTTTGTCGGTGATAAACCCGAACAATATATGTGGGTACTGCAGTTGCTGCACTCTCAAGAAGACGGCAATAACTATTACAATTTGTTTAAACCAAGATATAACAGCGACTGGAAAGTGCAGTGAAAGTATTTGTCGTAAGCTTGGCTCGATCACTAGATCGCCGAGAACGTATTGAAGAAAAGTTAAAACAACAAGGCATTACGTTTGAATTTTTTGATGCAGTAGATGGCTCTGTTGACCGTTTTCTTCATTCAGAAAAAAGTCGTCCAACCATTACTCTGCGCCGCAAAGGGTATCAATTAAAAACCAGTGAAGTCGCCTGTTTTGCAAGCCATTACGAGTTGTGGGTTCGATGTGTTGAGCTTGATGAACCGATCGTCATCTTAGAAGACAACGTCGACCCCGTAGAAGGGCTGAAGCAAGTACTCGAACATACCCTTCCATTGACTTCTAATTATGACTACATCAAATTGTCTGCCACTCAGAAGCGTGTATTCACCCCAATCGTACCTATTGATGATAATCATATGCTAGGGGGATACTCAGCAGGCACTTGTGGTACCACCGCTTATATCGTCACACCTAAAGCAGCATCAAAGTTTGTTATGCATGCTCAAAAGTTTATTGAACCAGTCGATGACTACATGGAAAAACCATGGAGACATGGTGTTCAAGTTTACAGCGTGTCTCCAGATCTCTTTACTAGAGCGGAGATTGCTTCGACGATTGGTGGTAAAAGAAAAGATAAATCCAAAATGACTCTTGCGAATAAAATATACGCTGAACTTTTTAGAACTTATGAGTCAATTTTGAAATTCCTATACTGGAAAAACAAAGCATGAAGATTTTAGTCATTGGCCCTGCATGGGTCGGCGATATGGTAATGTCGCAATCGTTATATATCGTATTAAAGCAACGCCATCCAGATAGCCAAATTGACGTTATCGCTCCAGGATGGTGTAAACCGATTCTTGAGCGTATGCCAGAAATCCATCAAGCGATTGAAATGCCTATCGGTCATGGTGAGTTTAACTTATTAGGCCGCAGGGAAATTGGCAAATCGTTGCGTGAAAAGCAATATGACCACGCCTATATCTTGCCTAAATCAGCGAAATCGGCACTGATCCCATGGTTTGCCAACATTCCTCTTCGTACTGGCTGGAAGGGAGAAATGCGCTATGGTTTATTGAACGACTTACGCCCTAACATGAAGTCTTTTCAGTACATGGTAGAGCGCTATGTAGCGTTAGCTTATCCAAAAGCAGAAATGGTGGATTCTAACTCTCTCGGCGGGCTTGAAACCTTGCCTCGCCCACGCCTTGCAATCAACGCGGCAGAGCAACAAGCCACGATCAAAAAGTTCAACTTAGCCCAAGACCAACCAATTATCGGACTATGCCCAGGAGCAGAGTTTGGTCCCGCAAAAAAATGGCCCGAAACACACTACGCTGAAGTTGCGACGCAAATGGCTCGATCTGGGCATCAAATCTGGTTGTTTGGTTCTCAAAAAGACTTAGAGACTTGTAACAATATTCGCGCACTTGTTCCGACGCAATTCCATGAGCACATTCATGTTCTGGCAGGCCAAACCAGCTTAATTGAAGCAGTCGATCTACTTGCTGCATGTAAGACTGTTGTCGCGAATGACTCAGGCTTAATGCATGTGGCAGCTGCGGTTGGTTGTAATGTTGTTGCCGTATATGGCTCAACTTCACCGAAGTACACCCCCCCACTCGCAGAAAAAGTGGAGATTGTTCATACCGATATTGATTGTCGCCCTTGTTTCCAGCGTGAATGTCAATACAAACACCTTAAGTGCTTGACAGAACTTTCGCCTAAGCAAGTGCTAGATAGCATCCAAAAACTTGACGCCATTACGATAAGCTCATGTTAGTTCGTATTGTTTATACCTTACTACTCGCTCTAGCGTCACCGCTGCTTTTATTTGGTTTGTACAAGAGCAAACCAAATAAGCCTAAGTTCGGCTCTCGCTGGAAAGAGCACTTTGGTATCACTCCCAAGCTAAAAAGCTACGACAAACCTATTTGGATACATGCCGTATCTGTTGGTGAAAGCATAGCAGCAACACCTTTAATTAAAGCCCTTAAGGAACAAAACCCCGAACAATCTATTCTAGTTACTACAACAACAAGTACCGGAGCTGAACAGATTGCTAAGTTGGGTGATTTAATTGAACACCGCTATATGCCAATTGACTTTGGGTTTGCTATCAAAGGCTTTCTTAAAGCAGTACAACCAAAACAAATGTTGATCATTGAGACTGAGCTGTGGCCAAACACGCTTCACCATGTTTACAAAGCGGGTATCCCTATAACAGTCGTGAATGCTCGCCTATCTGAAAAATCGTGTCAGAACTACGCCAAAATACAGCGGCTTTTTAACCAGCTTCATCCATGCCTAACTCAAGTACTCTGCCAAACGGATTCAGATGCAGAGCGCTTCGAACGCTTAGGCGTTGAGAAAAAGAAACTATCCGTTACCGGCTCGATTAAGTTCGATATTCAAATATCAGAGCAAGTGAAACAGCAAGGACAGCAGCTTCGAGCCCAGCTTGGAAAGGATCGTCCAATTTGGATTGCAGCTAGCACCCACAAAGGCGAGGACGAACAGGTATTAGATGCACATAGACAAGTTTTAAAATCTCATCCAAATGCATTACTTATTTTGGTTCCTCGCCATCCGGAACGATTTGATGATGTATTCACGCTTTGCCAACAGCAAGGCTTTAACACTGTGCGTCGTACTTCAACGCATGCAGTAGAGACAAATACTCAAGTATATCTCGGCGATACAATGGGTGAGATGCTAACGTTGATGGGTGCAGCAGACATCTGCTTTATGGGCGGTAGCCTAATTGGAGATAAGGTTGGTGGGCACAATGTGCTAGAGCCTGCCATGTTAGAAAAAGTCATAATCACTGGCCCTAGCTATTTCAACTTTAAGGAGATTGTTGAAAACTTACTAGCTGTGGATGGTATCTTAATTGTGCCAGACTCAACGACCCTTGCCCTAAGGACTACAGAGATCATTTCTCAACAAGATAAATATTTACTCCGAGCTTTGCATGCTAATAAATGGGCCTCATCCAATCAAGGCGCTCTAAACCGAACAATGAGCTTACTCCCACAAAGTGATAAGTAATAACTTAATAATTAGTTTGATAAATACCTCACTTTTACTATTAAGCTTGTATGTTTTACTGTACTAAGCACATTACCTGTTTAACTTAAAAAGAATATCCATTATGCAAAAAATTTTAGACTGTACTCTTCGCGATGGTGGCTACTATAATCACTGGGACTTTTCACCAGAAGTCGTTGACGCTTACCTCACTGCAGTTGCAAAAGCTAAAATTGATTATGTTGAATTAGGGCTTCGTAATTATCCTAAATCTGTTTACAGTGGTCCATTTGCTTATACGACTGAAGAGTTTCTAAACACGCTACACCTACCGAAAGGTCCGACATATGGCGTAATGGTTGATGCAAAAACTTTGCTAGATGCGGGTAAGCCTGTTGAAGCTGCCATCAATGATCTTTTTGTACCAGCACAAGAAAGTAAAGTTGATCTCGTTCGTATCGCGGCACATTTCAATGAAGCAGAGCAGTGTGAAAGCATGATTAAAGCTTTCAAAGAAATGGGGTATATCGTTGGCCTAAATCTGATGCAAGCGGGCGGAAAACCATCCCAAGTTATTGCGGAAAAGGTACAGGCGGTAGCAAAAGCAACCCCTGATGTTATCTATTTTGCTGACTCTCTCGGAAATATGGATGGTGCAGAAGTCACTCGCATTGCCGAAATTGTAAAGCAAAACTGGGATGGCGACATTGGTATCCACACCCATAACAACATGGGTCAAGCAATGTCCAATACGATGACTGCTCGTTCGAATGGTGTTACATGGTTGGATGTGACCGTTACCGGAATGGGACGAGGCGCTGGGAATGCCCAGACCGAAAACCTGCTCGCCGAACTTGATGGACTAGATAAATACTTGCCAACAGCAATATATGAACTAGTTATTCGCCATTTTGAGCCAATGCAAAGAAGATACGGTTGGGGCTCAAGCCTTCTATATTACTTGGGGGCCAAAAACGATATTCACCCAACTTACATCCAGAATATGCTTTCAAATCCTAATTACGGAACAGAAGAAATTGTTGGTGCTATCGAGCATTTAAAAAAGCTAGAAGGTACAACAAGCTATAATGGTGATGTCTTAGAAGAAGCGCTTACTGTAGGGAAAATAAGCCAACCGACTGAAAGCCAATCAGATCTATCAGGTATCTTTTCAGGAAAAGAAGTCTTACTGGTCACTAATACGCCCAATACGGCAACACATAGAGTCGCGATCGAAACATACATTAAAACTCGAAAGCCTATCGTAATTGGCATCAATACAAAGCATGAGATTGACACTGAGCTTTTCGATTACTTTGCTGTATCTCATAACTCTAAATACTTGTCAGAAAGCAGCCATTACTCAGAGGTAGCCAAACCCGTATTTTTGCCAAAGAACCGCTTTGACGAAGACGAGCTAAGTAAATTTAGTAATATTTCTATGATTGATTACAGTAGCACCATAGAGAAGGATACTCTCACCGCCCATAAAAACTACTGTACACTACCGTATGATAATACCGCTGCATATGCGTTATGTATCGCTTTTATAGGTCAAGCGCAGAAGATATCTCTCGTTGGTTTTGATGGTTATGATGTGACTGACCGACGCCAAATGGAAATGAATGAGATCTTTAGCATGGTTAGTCAGCAGTTTGGAAGTACATCAATTCAAGCGTTAACCCCAACCACTTATCCAGTAAAAGCAGGGTCTATTTATGCACCCGCTATTTAATGGCTATGATACTGTTATTTTTGACTGCGATGGCGTGATCCTAGACTCAAATAACCTCAAAATTGATGCCATGCGTAATGCTTTACGCATGGCTCAAGTATCAGAGCTCGAAATAGATAAGTGTTGCACTTATTTTAAAGCTAATTTTGGCAAATCGCGTTTTCATCATGTGAGTTACTTTGTTGAACATTTCATCACAAATGCAGATGAAGCATTGTACGAACGTATACTAAACTGCTACTCAAAGCAGTGTGAAGAGCTATACATGGAAGCTCAACTGACGCCTAATTTTATTGCAGCAATTACAGATTGCCCAGCCAAACTCTATGTAGCGAGTGGATCTGCTCAAGACGAATTACGAGAAGTATTTGTTAAAAGAGAGCTGGCGCAATATTTTACGTTAATTCTAGGATCACCTACCGCGAAAGCAGATAACGTTGCAACCATCCTAAAGGAGTCTTCAGGCGCGGCTCTAATGATCGGTGACGCATTATCAGACTTTCACGCAGCCAAAGAGAATAATATTGATTTTCTTGGCTATCTTCCTTTTTCAAATGTAAAAGAAGAGCTTGAAAGCTTATCAAAAAGTGAAGGTTTCAATATTCTAAGGAGTTGGTAAGCATGAGTGTCCATGTTTTTCTACCATGCCGGAAAGGCAGTGAACGTATCCCAAACAAAAATACCAAAGACTTTGCAGGTGTAAAAGGTGGGTTACTAAAAATCAAACTGGATCAGTTAATCAATATAACTGACCTAGATTCGATAGTCGTATCTTCAAACGATGACTTTGTACTGGATTTTGCTTCAACATATAAAGATTCTCGCATACGAATAGATGAACGCCCAGAGCACCTAGGGGCAAGTTCAACAAGCACTGATGATCTTATTAGATATGTTCCTTCGATTATTACTACGGGTCACGTACTTTGGACTCATGTAACCTCACCATTCTTAGACGAGTCAGGTTATAGCGCTATTATCAAACAGTATAATCAAGCACTCACGGAAGGTTATGATTCATTAATGACGGTCAAAGAACTACGTGGGTTTATTTGGAATAAAGATAAGCCAATTAGCTACGATCGTAATATAGAAAAATGGCCTAGAACTCAGACAATTGAACCTCTTTATGAAATCGATAGCTCAGTCTTTTTAAATAGTGTAGAAAACTACAAAAAGCTAAATGATCGAATTGGACAAAAGCCTTCGATGTACATACAGGATGCAGAGAGCTCAATTGATATAGATTGGCCAGAGGACTTTACTTTCGCTGAATCTATGTGGTTACAGAAAAATAAATGATCATCGGTAAATAGACATTACAATTGTAGCGTCTATTTACCTGTCATTTCATCGTCTAGGATAAGCATCGATCATAGAGAAACTAGACCTATTCACGATTTTTACCCCTTTGAGATCGGCCCATTTATTTAACAGTTGATGTGCATAAAACGTCAAGAAAGTTAATCGCATCAAGTCCGTCATATTAAAAGGTTTGACCTTTTGAGGATTTTCTAGGAGCGGCAACTTCTCTTCTTTTCCATAGAAATGCTTGTAGACCATATAAAGCTGGTTGCTCTCTTGATCAACATGGACATCATTATGGAAGCTCATATCCGCTCCAAATATTTCCACTGAATCATATTCACATAGAATTGCTACATACACAGCAAAGATAAGCACATTGACAGCTGGAGGTGCGACGATACCAGAAGATAGTGCCATTGGGCCATATTTAATATTAGTTACATTACTAGGAATTGCTCGCAGCACTTTTATCGCTATGTTGCTGTTTTTGATATTGCCTTGAATGAACTCTCTGTCAGCAAAGTCAGGAATAATCAATTGCATTTCCCAAGACACAAGTTCATTTAGATCTTTAAACAATTTATCTCTTTTTTCCACCAGAGAGCTATGGGTGGTTTCATCCCAGAAATAGCTATCAATTAAAATATATTTATTAGGTTTCAACGCCGTAAAATGCTCAGACTCTGAGAAATGATTAACAGCAATCACATCACTATCTGTACCAATACTATTAATATCTGACTTTAAGGATGGTCCATTACCTAAAACCGTACATTTCTCATGTGTACGATAAAAGTCTTTAGGTGAATCAGTGCTTTTATCGCTTCGCTTTTTGAATGAACGGAAAGTTGAAGAAAAATGCCTCTTCATACTTATCGATTGCTTTATATTTTTAATTTTATTCATCTTAACCTACGCAAAACTTTTAAAACCGTTCGATAATCCAGCGTTTTAACAAAATAACAAATCGCTTCGCTGTACAAAGCAGACTTTGATTGTGAAAGTGATGCCATAAACTCAGCGGTACACATACGCTTTTTAATCGCACTCACAACTTTAGTGGCGTTTTTACTCTCTGCATCTCGCAAGTTCATTTTAAGATCTTGCAGTTCACGCTGAGCATTAATTACTGTGTTGTCATACCTTTCTTCACGTGTTTCTTTTGCGAACGTTGATATGCCACCCAATCGATATTGGATCCATTTTTTGTTTTCATGATGAATACCATTTAACAAAAAGGCTCGAAGGACATTGATGCGATCTTCATTGATGATGTCTTTGTTGTAAGGAGCAAACTCGTTCAGTACATCAGAGGTAAAAGCGGCGCAACAACCATCTACTGCACACTTTCTATTAATAATATTTTCGAGTGTGTACGGCTTTTTATTTTGCTTAATCGATTCAAATGACTCAATAACATCGCCTTGCTCAGAAATTTTGTCGTAACCACCAATAATTAAGCTTGGTTTGCCATTTTTCAACCAGGCTTCATAAGTTTCCTCAACTCGGCTCGGCATCGCTATATCATCGCCAGCTTGTACAATAATAAGCTTATTTTGGTATTGCCCCCGCAAGGAGTTGATTTGGCTAACTAAACCAACATTTTGCTTATTGTGGCGATATTCAATATTTAATCCTTTAGGCGCAAACTCTAAAAGCGATAGAATTATTTTATGACTATCATCAGGTGAACAGTCATCCAAGATCAATAATTGGCTTGGCCACACGGTCTGGTTCAATGCCGCTGGCAATGTTTTCTCAAGATAACGAGATTGTTTATAACAAAAGAAGACATAAACCACGTCTTCTAATACTTGCACATGCTCTTGTGTCATTACTCAACCTTAAAAGAGTTGATTGCATCGACTACTTCTTGACTCTCGTCTTCACTCAAGTAGGACGACATTGGCAATGACAGCACCTCATTTTGTAACTGCTCAGTCAACGCTAATGACAGATGACCAAACTCTTTATAAGCCTGCTGTTTATGCGGCGCTATCGGGTAATGTACTTGTGTTTGAATACCATGCTCTGATAAATGCTTAACCAATGCATCTCGGTGTGAAGTTCGCACCACAAACAAATGCCATACATGTGCCTCAGGCTCTGTCACTTCCGGCAAGATAATATTCGGGTTGTTGATTTCGCGTAAGTAAAATGCCGCCAACTCCTGACGCGCTTTCGTCTGCGCTGGAAGGTAGTTCAGTTTCACTGACAACATCGCCGACTGAATTTCATCCAAACGACTGTTCAATCCTTGATAAAGATTCTGGTATTTAACATGTGAACCGTAGTTTCGAAGGGCACGCAAGGTTTCGGCAAGCTCTTCATCGTTGGTCGTAATAGCGCCACCATCACCCAATGCACCTAGGTTTTTACCCGGATAGAAGCTAAAGCCTGAGGCGTCACCCCATGCTCCAGACTTCTTACCATCAAGTGTCGCACCATGAGACTGGGCGCTGTCTTCCAACACGAGAAGATTGTGTTTTGTTGCCAACGCCATAATCGCTGGCATATCGGCCAACTGGCCGTACAGGTGCACCGGCAAAATGACTTTCGTCTTTTCTGTAATCGCCGCTTCAATCGCTTCAGGACTGATATTGTGCGTCTGCTCATCCGGCTCCACAAACACCGGAACCAAGTCCGCTTCGGTGACCGCCAATACCGATGCGATATAGGTATTACCCGGTACGATAACTTCATCACCTTTGTTGATTTTTCCTAGCTCTCGCCAAGCCTTTAACGTCAGTGTTAAAGCATCTAAGCCATTCGCAACGCCTATACAGTGTTTAACACCACAGTAGTCAGCAAATGCTTGTTCAAACTGTTCCGTTTCCTTGCCAAGGATATACCAGCCAGATTCAATCACGCGTGCACAGGCTTGTTTCAATTCGTCTTCGTACTCGGCATTTAAGCGCTTTAGCTCTAAAAAATTAACGTTCATTATCTACCTAGGATTTTTTCACACTTCAATTTCATTGGCTCAATATCTGACGGGTATATTTCATAAAGATAATCCAAGTCTGTATCGCCAACGAGTCGAGCACCGAACTTTTCATGGAATTTGTTTACCGCATGGTTATCTTTGCGAACATCGAAGTGGCATTTTTTAAAACCCAACACATCAAAGCCAAATTGATAAACTAAAAGAGCACTTTCGAGGGCAGCGTAACGTGTTTTTTCATGATTCAGGATCCAACTTCCCCAACAAAAAGAAACACCTTTAAAGTCGTAAAGTCTAACTGTTCCGCATTTGGTTCCATCTAGCCTCTCTATAATGAAGTAAAACTGCTTCTTTTGTTGCTCGTCCTCTTTATACGCTCTTATCCATAATCTTTGTGCTTCAACACTTGTATCGCATTTGGACAAGTGTGTATTGTATTTTTCATCACCTCGAAGCTGAGTTATAAACTCTGCATCATCTTCTTGAACAAGGCGAAGTTGTATTGTCTTACTTTTCAGCATGTTTGTTTACCACATTCAAAAATTCAGCATAATCGCGTATGTAATCGGCTTCATCATACAATTCACTAGCGACAACCATTAGCACACAATCTTCAGAAAAGTCGTGCATCTCACGCCATTTTAAGCCTTTGATATGCAGTCCTACATCGGGAGATGAAAGCGTCACTTTCTCTTTCGTGGTGCCATCATCAATGACGAAAGTCACGCTACCTTTCATACAGATAGCGACTTGCTCTAAGTCGTAGTGTGCATGAAAGCCCCTAGCTAAACCGCTTTGTGTATCAAAAATGTAGTAAATACGTTTGATATCAAACGGAATGTTTTTGTGTTGCTCTAACGAGATTAGTGAACCTCGCTCATCACCCATTTTCTGAAAAGATATTAGCGGTATATTTGACATTTATTCTTCCAATAACTCTAGAAGATAGCGGCCATAATCGTTTTTAGATAAGGCTTTTCCTGCAGCTTGAATATGATCTCGTGTTAACCACCCTCGGCGATAAGCAATCTCTTCTAAGCAAGCCACTTTATAACCTTGTCGTTTCTCGATCGTTTCGACAAAGTGAGCAGCTTCAAGCAAGCTGCCATGTGTCCCCGTGTCTAACCACGCAAAGCCGCGCCCTAGCACGTCAACCGTCAATTTCCCTTGCTCTAAGTAAGCTTGGTTAATACTCGTAATTTCTAACTCGCCACGATGAGACGGTTGAATAGTTTTGGCAATGTCCACGACGCGGTTATCGTAGAAATACAGTCCGGTAACGGCGTAATTGGATTTTGGCTTGAATGGCTTCTCTTCAATCGATAGCGCTCTCATCTCTTCATCAAATTCCACCACACCAAAGCGCTCAGGATCTTTCACTTTATAGCCAAAGACCGTCGCACCTTCCGTCAAAGCAGCAGCTTGCTGCAACTTCGGAGTGAACCCTTGTCCATAAAAGATGTTGTCACCCAGCACTAAACATACTGAATCATCGCCAATGAATTCTTCGCCAATGATGAACGCTTGAGCTAAGCCGTCTGGGCTTGGTTGAATCGCGTATTGCAACTCAATGCCAAACTCTGAGCCATCACCCAATAGGCGCTGAAATCCTTCCTGGTCTTCTGGCGTGGTGATGATCAAGATTTCACGAATACCAGCTAGCATGAGTACCGACAACGGGTAGTAAATCATTGGTTTGTCATAAACCGGCAGTAACTGCTTAGAGACACCGCGTGTAATAGGGTAAAGGCGAGTGCCCGAGCCACCTGCTAAAATAATGCCTTTCATTATTCGCCCGCTCCTAATCGCTCTAAACTGTATGAACCATCAAGCACGCGTTGCCACCATTGCGGATTATTGAGGTACCATTCCACGGTTTTGCGAATACCGCTTTCAAACGTTTCTTCTGGCGTCCAGCCAAGCTCTTGAGCAATCTTGGTGGCATCAATTGCGTAACGCACATCATGACCTGGGCGATCTTTCACATACGTGATCAAAGATTCATAAGACTCAACACCTGCAGGTTTGTTTGGTTGCAGCTCTTCAAGCAAAGCACAAATGGTTTTCACCACTTCGATGTTGGCTTTTTCGTTATGGCCACCAATGTTGTAGGTTTCACCGACTTCACCTTCGTTGACCACTTTGTACAGCGCGCGAGCATGGTCTTCCACAAACAGCCAATCTCGGATCTGCATACCATCACCATACACAGGCAACGGCTTGCCATCGAGGGCATTTAAAATCATCAGAGGGATCAACTTCTCTGGGAAGTGGTACGGGCCATAGTTGTTGGAGCAATTAGTGATAAGTGTTGGTAAGCCATAAGTACGTTGCCAAGCGCGAACCAGGTGATCGCTCGAAGCTTTAGATGCAGAATATGGGCTGCTCGGCGCGTATGAAGTGGTTTCGGTGAACAAATCATCCGTTCCCTCTAAATCACCATACACTTCATCCGTAGAAATATGATGAAAACGGAATGCCGATTGGCGCGCTTCATCTAAGCCCGACCAATATTGACGAGCCGCTTCAAGCAAATGGTAAGTGCCCATCACGTTGGTCTCAATAAAAGCAGCAGGACCATCAATAGAGCGATCGACATGAGACTCGGCGGCCAAATGCATCACCCTATCGGGTTGATGCTCTGAAAACACGCGATCTAGTTCAGCTCGGTCACAGATATCTACTTGCTCAAAGTAGTAACGTTCACTCTCTGAGACATCAACCAGTGATTCTAGATTCCCTGCGTAGGTCAGTTTATCTAAATTGATGACGGTATCTTGGGTGTCACGAATGATATGTCGGACAACAGCTGACCCAATAAAGCCTGCTCCACCGGTTACTAATATTTTCATTACAAATGTTACCTACGTTAATTTTTGTGCCATCAGATACACATGAATACTTTATGATTATTGTAGTTTATAGACTCACTCGAGCATCGTTAGACTCAAGAAGGCTTACTTAGAGCAATCAACATAAAATGATAAAAAACTCAATTAAGATTGAGAAGCATAACCGTCCTGAAAATGTTCAAAATCGGATTCTTGCCAAATAATCTGTCGCTTTAAACGCTCTTTATTAAATGAACGCAGAAGTCTATTTAGATTTTGATGCTTCCAGTCACCAGAAGTTTCAAAACGACACTTATCAAAATCGATAATCCATACCTTATCTTTGTCGTCGATCAAGATATTGTGGATATTCAAATCAGTATGGTTAACGCCAACCTGATGCATCTTGGCAATTTCTTGCCCTATTTTCTGATACATTTCTACCGATAAAGACTGTTCTTGCAAGATACTAACCAGATCTCTGGCGTTTGGGATTCGCTCACTTAATAAATCAGCTTGATAGAAGAGTCCTGACTTTACGGCTCTTGCTGCAATAGGACGAGGAACGTGCACCCCAGCCTCAATTAGCGCCAACAAAAGCTGAAACTCTTGCGCACAACGGGTGTTATCCCAGCCAGAGAACCAATAATGATCGTTAACTAACTTTCCAAACAAACCGCCACGACGGTAATGACGTAGTGCCGCTTGCATGCTCTCTAGTTGGATAAACCATGTCGTGCCTCGCCCCGTCGCACTGCCAACCACCTTGTCGGAGGACTGCCAGTATTCCGCATCAAATATCGGTTGGCTAGGGTCTGTAATGATCTCGTCATCAAACCAGATCACTTGGTTGTTGTTTTTATACTGTTGAGTCATACGCTCACCCTCTAGCCTAAATACCGGCTGGCTAATATATACAACCAAGTAAATGCAGCAAACGCCAAAGCAACCATAACGGCAGCAGAGCCTATATCTTTAGCTCGACCACTGAGTTCATGCCGTTCAATACCGATACGATCCACTACCGCCTCAATCGCTGAGTTTACAAGCTCTACAATCAAGACTAATACCACGACCCCGATCATTAAGATACGCTCAACCATGCCGACATCCACTAGCCAAGCCAAAATCACGGCGATACTCAACAGAGCCAACTCTTGTCGAATGGCAGCTTCATGCTTAAAAGCCGCTTTTAATCCTTGGATCGAATAACCCGTCGCTTTAACGATGCGCTTTAGTCCGGTATTACCCGGCTTGCCAGATTCTTGCGATTGATGTGGTGTTGTCTTTGACATTGCAGAACACTTATCAGTACTTAGCTATATTCGAGCCGTGTATTTTACATTTATTGGGGATGTCTGCATAATTTACCTGCCTCTATTCATCGAATCAGACAATAATTATGTTCACTTCTGCCCCATCGTCACTATGCGTCTTGCGTTTGTCCGCTATCGGAGACGTTTGCAATACTATCGCCAGCATTCAAGCTATTCAGAAACACTGGCCTTCGACCCAGATTACTTGGATAACGGGTAAACTTGAAGCCCAGTTATTAGCCGCCATCGATGGTGTAGAAGTGATTGTTTTTGATAAAAAAGCGGGACTTGATGGCTACAAATCACTTTGGCGACAGCTGAAAGGCAGAGAGTTTGATGCGCTATTGCATATGCAGTACGCGATTCGAGCGAGTGTCGCAACGTTGGGCATTAAAGCAAAATACAAACTTGGTTTCTCTTCTGATAGAAGCCAGGACTTTCAAACACTATTTACCAATGTCAAAGTGCCTTCCCCGCAATCTCTGCATGTCGCAGATGGCTTAATGGCCTTTGCCCATCAAATTGGGGTACCAAAGGCAGGACTAGACTGGGTACTTTCTTATTCAGACCACGACCAAGCTTGGGCAGAGTCTCATATTTCTCGTAGTAAACCTAACCTGCTGATTGTGCCTGGTGCGAGCAAAGCTTATAAAAACTGGAACGCGGAAGGTTATGTGGATGTGATTCATCACGCCAGAGCAAAAGGCTGGAACGTGATTCTGGCAGGCAGCCCTGCTCAGGTAGAATTGGATCTGGCAGAAGCCATTCAATCTCGCTTGGAAGAACCGTGTCTAAATTTAGTTGGACAAAGTTCAATTCTGCAAATGCTTGCGTTAATAGATAAGGTTGAAATGGTCATCGCCCCCGATACCGGACCAGCACACATGGCGAATGCCATGAAAACGCCAATCATCGGGCTCTATGCACACCATAATCCGCTGCGAGTGGGACCTTACCGTTATCTAAAATACGTTGTCTCAGTGTATGAAGAAACGATCTTTGCGGAAACAGGTAAAAACAGTCACGAGTTAAGCTGGCGAACTCGCGCTAAAGATGAAACGGCAATGAACCGCATTACCAGCACTCAAGTAATGAGCATGTTCGATCAAGTCTTAGAAGATTTGTATCCTCAATACCAGTAAACTTACTGTCTTGATTTGTTAAGAAGGAAATGACCTTGTCCAAACCAACCTTAGCCGTTGCCTTAATTGTAAAAAATGAAGAGAAGCACTTACAAGCTTGTCTAGACACAGTAAAAGATTGGGTCGATGAGATTGTCCTTCTAGACTCGGGCAGCACTGATCGCACTGAAGAAATCGCCCGACAATACACAGATAAGTTTTACACCAACCTAGATTGGCCAGGATTCGGTAAACAGCGCCAACTGGCGCAGCAATACGTTACGGCAGACTACGTTTTGTGGCTTGATGCGGACGAACAAGTCACTCCAGAGCTAAAAGAAAGTATCTTACACGCGGTATCAGCCAATAAGCCGAACGTTTTATACAAACTTAATCGACTAAGCTCAGCGTTTGGTAAGTTCATCTACCATTCTGGTTGGTCTCCAGACTGGATTGTGCGCTTATATCGCACCGAATATACACAATATAATGATTCGCTCGTTCATGAAAAAGTTGATGAGAAAAACTATCAAACTGAAAAACTGGATGGTCGACTGCATCACTACACTTACGAGCACCTTCATCATTACATCAATAAAACCACTGGCTACCTCAAGGCCTGGACGGATGAACGTGAAGGTAAAAAGAAAGCGGGTTTAACGACCGCTATCGTTCACGCTCTTGCTAGCTTTTTGAAGATGTATGTTCTCAAACGAGGCTTCCTTGATGGCAAGCATGGCTTCATTCTAGCTTGGCTAAGCATGCACTCTACTTTTGTAAAATATATCGATCTCTACTTACGTGAACAGGCAAAAAAATCATGAAAACGACTTTAATTATCACCACTTACAACTGGAAAGAAGCATTAAAAGCGGTGTTAGAAAGCGTGAAACGTCAAACCGTTTTGCCTGACGAAGTAATTGTTGCAGATGATGGCTCTCGAGACGATACCAAAGCAATGGTTGACCAAATGCGTGAAGGTTTTCCGGTTCCACTGATTCATAGTTGGCACGAGGATAATGGCTTTCAGCTTTCAATGAGCCGCAACCGTGCGATCGCCAAAGCATCAGGTGACTACCTCATCATGATTGATGGCGACATGGTGCTGTCCCAAACGTTTATTGAATCACATAAGCAAGTCGCAAAACCAAATTGGTTTGTGCAGGGTGGACGAGTGTTAACGGATGAAAGCTGCAGCAAGGCCATCATGGAAAACGGCTTAGTGCCTTCCATTTTCAGCAAAGGCATTCGCAATCGTAAAAACTGCATCACCAACGCCTTGCTATCGAAATGGTTCTCTTACGAGCGGAATAACGATAAAGCCACTCGCGGTTGCAACATGGCATTTTGGCGACAAGATGTCATCGAGGTGAATGGCTTCAACCAAGATTTTGTTGGATGGGGACGCGAAGACAGCGAGTTTGTTCATCGCATGTTGAATGCGGGTAAGTCACGTCTTTACCTAAAATTCGCAGGTGTAGGCTACCACTTGTACCACGTAGAAAACTCTCGTGCGTCACTCGGACAAAATGATGAGATTTTAGAGAACACCATTAAAAACAAGCTTAAACGCTGTGAGAATGGTGTTGATCAATTTCTAGAAGCTTAAGATTATAAAAAAGGGGCGTTTCGCCCCTTTTTTATTGTTGCTGAGATAAAGCGAAGTACTTATCGGCAACCATCAATGAGATCAAACGCTCTTTACGTTTATCTTTGAACTGCTCAACCCACTGGTGCGCATTTTCAATGATCGCTAATGCTTCTTGCTCATTCGCTAGGTAATAATCCATCTTTTCGGGTAAATCCGAATAGTCATCCTTCACTTCAACATAGTGGACGCCTGCCTCTAACTTACCTTCCATAAACCAAGTCTCATATTTTGGCTTTGACATAATAACCAAGGAGTTAGACGACATAGCCCACTTAAGGTTGGTGGCCACATCATTGCCTTCTATACAGAGCAAAAACTTATACTGCAGTTGCTCTTCAATACTCATAAAGCCCTTTTCCCATGGTTTCCCTTCTACCGGGCGGGTCTGGCCAATATTGCATTGCGGATGGTTGTAAAACGCATGAATCACCTTTTTACGATGCGGCTGAAAACCCACGCCGCGCCACGCTACCATGTCCTTTTTATCTTGATAGCGAACAGGATCATCAATAAATTTAAAATGACGAACTTGATTAAGTTTCAACACCACTGAATTTTGGTTGTTACCAAAAATAGGGCGGCTTTTTATAAAGCTCGGTACATTGGGGATGTGTGTAACATCGCCGTTGATGTAGTTAAACGCAAAACTGGAAGGGAAATAGCGTACAACTTGGCGAAGATCGAAAAAATACGTCCAGCCTTTCGTTTTTTTGAATGTATCGATGGTCGAGTAACTTTGTTCTCGGCTATCAACTGAAAACGGCGTTTCACACTTATTGTAATAGTTCACCCGCTCAATACAGCGTTGCTGCTCTGCTTCGGTCAGATTCGAAAGTAAACGCTTGGCTTGTGCTCGATATACAAAGCGAGGGATAAGTATCGAGAGAGCGTTTGAGAAATAATAAGGGAACTTACTGTCTTTCATTGAGTTTTTCCCCAATCGCGATGGCTACTGGCTTGGGAACGAATTGTTCGATACTTCCGCCATGAATCGCTACTTCTCTCACGATAGTCGACGATAAAAACGCAAACTCTTCTTCAGGAGTTAAAAATACGCTCTCGATTCCTGGTAATAGCTTTCGGTACATGTTGGTCAGTCCAAACTCGTATTCAAAGTCTACCGTTGTTCGTAAACCACGAATAAGAACCTTAGCTTTCTCATTTCTCGCGAAATCCACTAATAACCCGGAGAACCCCTTTACCGTCACACCAGGTAAATGCGCTACAACGTCCTGCATCAGTGCAACGCGCTCTTCCAATGAAAACATAGTGTTCTTCGATGGGCTTGCGGCTACGCCAATCACAACCTCATCAAACATTTCGTGAGTACGTTCTATTAGATTGAGGTGACCATTAGTCACTGGATCAAAAGTGCCCGGATAAATGACTTTCATATAATTTACTAAGTTATTCGAAACTGATTGAATTATTGAGGCTCGAGCGCAAGATTACAACAACTTAAGCTCGATAATAGCTCGACTTACTTCTGACACTCACTACAAAAGAAGGTATTACGTTGGCCAATCTTTAGCTCTTGAAGTCGTTCGCCGCACTCTGGGCATGGCTCTCCTGCTTTTCCGTAAACCAATAACTCTTGTGCAAAGTAACCCGGCTTTCCATCGGCTTGCGCAAAGTCTTTCAGCGTAGTCCCACCTTGCGTAATGGCAATCTCAAGTGTCATTTTGATATTTTCAACAAGTAACCCCCACTCTTGAGAAGTCAACTTACCTGCGGGCCTTGAAGGGTGAATTCGAGATTTAAACAACGACTCATTCGCGTAGATATTTCCGACACCAACCACGACTTTGTTGTCCATGATGAACTGCTTGACGGCGACACGCTTATTTTTAGCTTTCTCCGCTACATATTCCGCATTGAACTCTTCAGTTAAAGGCTCAGGCCCCATGTTTGCTAGTACAGCATGTGACTCACCAGGAGCACACCACAGCCATGCCCCAAAACGACGCGGATCGTTATAGCGCAGTATTTTTCCACTGCTTAGTTTGAGATCCACATGATCGTGCTTTGCTGGCGGAAATTCGGCGTCTAGAACACGTAAAGACCCCGACATGCCCAAGTGAACAATGGCTGTACCTGTGTTTGTCTCGATCAGTAAGTATTTCGCACGACGACTAATCGCACGGATCACCTGCCCTTCCAATTTTTTAAGCTCTGTAGGAATATCCCAGCGCAATTTAGGCGTTCGAAAAGTAAACGACTGGATCGTTTGTCCAACCATGTGGGGGCTAATCCCCATACGGCTGACTTCAACTTCTGGCAACTCAGGCATTAGATTCTCCAATTCACCGGCTAATAGTTCTCGCTGCTAGCATAATCGAAAAGAAAAACGATAAATAGGGAAGCTTATTAGGGGTATAGGCGCAAAAAGACTCTACTCTGGCATAAGGTAGTTTTCATCGACGGAGATAGCGACCCATTTGTCTTGCCAGGTTTTAAATAGCCAAAAATCAGGTAAACGAAAGAAAGTCACCCGCTGCGGCTCTTCGATATCCTGATACCAGACTTCTACCGTTTCAGGTACCGTCAGGTTAGGTTTTAAATGATCGTACTGTTTTGAGGTAAGCTCCGTCCCTTCTAATGATTGCCAGCGTGATACAAGTTCACTGATCGGTGCATCGACTTTGATGTTGGATTGCCACCGTCCATCATGCAGCTCGAACTCCCAGCCACTATAGTACAAAGACTCCACCGTATAGTCGGAGCGAAGTACATTTGGGTAAGGGTCTGCTTGGGCTGTTAATAGGTAAGTTTTGATCCACATCGGCGCATTTAAGATCACTATAAACGCGATAATGCCCAGAATAAGAATATTGTTCCATCGGCGGCGACGAGCCGGACTCACACGCATAACCATCTCTACTCTCTTATAGTTATGAGTAAACTACCAAAGAGTATTGAGGTTGACTAGAACAATGGTGTGCAAGTATGTAGAGAAGCGGTGACCAAGCGGTATAGGACGATAAATTAAAAATTCGAGTATAGAGTCGGACCAATAAAATGACGTTAGCAGTACTTTATAATCCGATGACGTACTGAACACTTTTCTTCAGCATTTTTATTCAGGTAATAAAAAACCCAACTCGAAAGTTGGGTTTTTCAATTCATCAAAGAGACTGAAACCAATTATTTGATTTTTGCTTCTTTGTACATAACGTGCTGGCGAACTACTGGATCAAACTTTTTGATCTCAAATTTGCCTGGCATGTTACGCTTGTTCTTATCAGTTGTGTAGAAGTGGCCTGTACCTGCAGAAGATACTAGACGGATTTTCTCACGAACGCCTTTCTTTGCCATTGCTTATTTCCTCTTAAACGTTTTCGCCACGTGCACGCATGTCTGCAAGAACAGTATCAATACCTTTCTTGTCGATGATGCGCATACCTTTAGCAGATAGACGTAGTTTAACAAAACGTTTTTCGCTCTCTACCCAGAAACGATGAGTTTGTAGGTTCGGCAGAAAACGACGCTTAGTAGCATTTCGTGCGTGTGAACGGTTGTTACCCGTTACTGGACGCTTACCAGTTACTTGGCATACTCGTGACATGAATGTCTTCTCCAAAATCGTTTCAGCTCGATATCAACCTTGGTGGCCGAACCTCTCTATCTCTCGAAAAGAAGTTAGAGGTTAAGAACCGCTATGGAAAATCCATACAAGGCTATCAAAGGTCGCGCATTATACTAACTTGATATGCATTGCTCAAGACCCGAACAGATCCTTTTTACAGGTTTTCGTGATCTTTTTTTAGACAGCAGATTTTTTTAGCAGTCCAAGCTGAATTCAGTTAAAAATTTAGTGGCGTGGATGATAGCAGATTTTTAGCAACTAACAACCTAAAAAACGCACAGTTATATCCAGCCTCTTTCAGCAAAAGAGACACTTTCCCCATCTCCGATGACGAAATGGTCCAAAATACGAATATCCACCAATGCTAATGCGTCGATGAGACGCCTTGTAATCCTTCTGTCAGCTTGGCTCGGCTCAGCGACGCCTGAAGGATGATTGTGCGCCAAAATCAAAGCCGCCGCGTTATGATGTAGAGCACGCTTGACGACTTCTCTCGGATACACCGACGCTGCATCCAACGTTCCTTCAAATAAAATTTCATCTTTTATCACTCGGTGCTGGTTATCGAGAAAAAGAATATAAAAAGCCTCTCTTTGCCGATCCCTTAAAATAGAAGACAGATATAACTTAGTTTGGTCGGGACTGGTTAAGGCATCACCACGCTTTAGCGTCTCCGCCAAGTAACGTTGTGTCATTTCTAGTACCGCTTGCAATTGAACATACTTGGCTTGCCCCAATCCTTTGTGACGACAAAACTCTTCTTCTGATGCTGAAAATAGTTGTCTTAGCGAACCAAAGTCTTGAATAAGGAAATCTGCAAGCTCAATCACGTTCATTCCGCGGGTGCCTGTGCGCAAGAAGATGGCCAGTAGCTCAGCATCGGTCAAAGCTTGCGGCCCTCGTTGCAGTAGCTTCTCTCTGGGCATGGACTCATTTGGCAAAGCTTTCAGTATCATCTGATGTCTCTTTATATGGAAAGTGTCCCTATTCCACAAAACAAAAAGCGAAAGTCGAGTATGACTTTCGCTTTCTTCGTACCATCAGTGCTTTCCATGCAACTTAACAGTTCATCAGAGTTTAAAGTTGCCAACCAAGCCGTGAATTTCCGTTCCAGACTGTGATAGCTGCGTGCTGATTGACTCGGCATGCTGCAACGTCTCATTAATTTTGTTCACGATCTGTTGAATAGCCACTAAGTTTTGGTTGATGTCTTCTGCAACTGCACTTTGTTCTTCGGCGGCAGACGCGGTTTGAATCCCCATATCTCGAATCGTACCGATAGAATTATGAACACCAGAAAGAGATTGCTGAATGAGCGCCGATTCTTCCGCCGTTTTGACACCTCTTTTTTGGCTCACCGACATCGTACTGACCGCTCTTGATACACCATTTTGTAGCTGCTTAAGCATGTCACCAATTTCATGAGTACTATTTTGTGTACGACTGGCTAACGAGCGCACTTCATCCGCAACGACGGCAAACCCTCGACCTTGCTCACCGGCTCTAGCCGCTTCAATCGCCGCATTTAGGGCCAACAAATTCGTTTGCTCGGCTATCTCGCCAATCACATCCAGCACTTTGGTTATTTTTTCAGTCTGTAAACTCAACTCAGAAATTGCATCTGACGTGCTGTCTATCTCCGTCACGAGTTCGGTAATGCCTTCTATTGCTTGCTCGACCTCATGCTGAGCAGCGGTGACTTGACTGTTGGCATCGTCAATTGCCTGCGCGGTCGCATTAGTATTGCTGGCTACTTCTTTGGCAGTCATGCTCATTTGCGTCACTGCCGTCACGACTTTGTCCGTCTCTAAACAGTGATCCTGCATTTGACCGCTCGCTTGGCTGGTCTGAGTGTTCAGGATTTGGGAAACGGTCTGTACTGTCGTCGCAGAGCGATGAATGTCCTGCATCAGTGGGTGCAGCTTATCCATAAAATCATTAAACGCGGCCGCCACTTCACCGACTTCATCCTGACTTTCGACTTTTAAACGAGCCGTTAAGTCACCGCCGCCTGCGGCAACATCTTTTAATGAAGCCGCGACATGTTGTAATGGCTGAATGCCTTTAGACACCACGATACTGGTGAGAACACTGGTAATGATCAATCCAATAACGGAAATCAACACGGCAGATAATGTATGCTCTTTTAGCTCTTGAGTCTTTAACTCTCTGTGCATCGCAACTTGCTGGTCGATGTCATCAATATAAACGCCAGTACCTAAAACCCAGTCCCATTTCGATAGATATTCTGCATAGCCCAACTTAGGCGCTTGTGCGTCAATGGTCGGTTTGTGCCACGAGAAATAGAGGAACCCATCCCCTTTTTGAGAAGCGTCAATCAAGCCCGCAATAACTGCGACCCCATTTTCATCTTTTAAGTCGTAAAGGTTTTTACCCTCTAATGCAGGTTTGATGGCGTGCAACGTATTCACACCTTGAGAGTCGTAGGCAAAAAAGTAGCCATCGCTTTCAAAGCGCATGGCTTTCAAAATTTCTTTTGCTGCCTCTTTATTACTTCCATTTACATCCGCGTCGTATAACGGTTTTATCGCCGTCACGCCCATCATCATGTAGGCTTGTAACTCTTTCTTTTTCGTTTCGATGAGCTCTTGCCTGTCTCTTGCCAGCTCCGCTTCCAAACTTTTACTGCTGTTGATGTAATACACCACTGAGATCAACGTAGTGATCAACAACAGCGGAATTAGGGTTATCAGCAGCAATTTGTTTCGACTTTTCAACACCATGGTTTCCACTACCTCTTTTTCTTTTCAGACTTGCAAACTCCGCGCAACTTGTCTGTGAGGTAGGCGAGAATTTTCCCTTCCTCGGTCAGATTAATACTCTGGAGTTTGATGTGAATTATCTTCTCGTTATATATGCTCGGGCGGTCAGACTTTGAATTGTGTTAAAATCCGGTCATCAAATTGGAGATCTCACATGCAAACACTAGCAGGAAAGAAAATTCTACTCGGCATCAGTGGCGGTATTGCCGCGTATAAATGTGCGGAGCTAACCCGTCGCCTCATAGAGAGAGGAGCGCAAGTTCAAGTTGTAATGACGAAAGCCGCAAAAGAGTTCATTACCCCTTTAACCATGCAAGCCGTTTCGGGCCGTCCTGTCTCGGACAGTTTACTAGACCCAGCAGCGGAAGCCTCTATGGGCCATATTGAATTGGCCAAATGGGCAGATTTAGTGCTATTAGCGCCAGCGACCGCGGACTTAATCGCGCGCATGTCCGCAGGCATGGGGAACGATTTACTTACTACGCTCGTGCTCGCGACGGATTCCCCTGTTGCTGTTTCTCCGGCGATGAATCAACAGATGTATCGCAATATCGCAACCCAAGAGAACATCGCTACGTTAGCGCGTCGTGGTATGCACATCTGGGGCCCTGCGGCAGGAGAGCAAGCCTGTGGTGATGTAGGACCAGGTCGAATGCTGGAACCAATGCAGCTAGTACAGCTATGTGAACAGTTCTTTCAACCAAAATTGCTAGAAGGTAGGTCGATACTCATTACCGCCGGACCAACTCGCGAAGCGATTGATCCAGTGCGTTACATTACGAACCATAGCTCCGGGAAAATGGGCTATGCATTGGCGAGCGCCGCAGCGCAGATGGGAGCAAAAGTCACCCTCGTGAGCGGTCCTGTCAGTTTAAATACGCCCGTAGGTGTTGAGCGCATAAATGTTTCCAGTGCCCAAGAGATGCACGAAGCCGTTATGACACATGCAAACCAGCATGATGCCTTTATTAGCTGCGCTGCCGTTGCCGACTACCGCCCACAAACGATCGCGTCTCAAAAGTTGAAAAAGACAGAAGACAACGACGAAATGGTCATTAATATGGTTAAAAATCCTGATATTGTTGCATCTGTGGCAGCAATGACGGAGAAGCGTCCGTTTACCGTCGGTTTTGCGGCTGAAACCAATGATGTAGAGACCTATGCTCGAGGCAAGTTAACAAAGAAAAACCTCGATATGATCTGTGCAAACGACGTTTCGGTTGCAGGGCAAGGATTTAACAGCAACGACAACGCAATTACCCTTTACTGGCCTGAAGGTGAACTTGCGCTCGCTTTGGAATCAAAAGAAGCATTGAGCGTTAAAATTCTCGAAAAAATGCATCAATTGATGTAACTAACGTTTGAAAACCCTGCCAATTTTTTACAAAAGCTGGCATAAATTTGGTACAAAAATGACAACTAAGGGTGTTAAATCTCCCATTCCACCCTTAGTGGTCTAGTTTGAGGCGAAATAGCGTCTTATAATCCCCTCCGCTCAACTTTGTATTTTGAAAGGAAGTAACTAATGGCCGGCAGTAAAAAATCCAACCGTCGTGAAGAAATCTTACAAGCATTGGCAGAAATGCTTGAATCAACAGATGGCGCTTCACGCATTACTACGGCAAAACTGGCCAAGCAAGTCGGCGTTTCAGAAGCCGCGCTGTATCGTCATTTCCCAAGTAAAGCGCGCATGTTCGAAGGGTTGATTGAGTTCATTGAAGAAGCCTTGATGACACGTATCAACCGTATTCTAGACGACGAAAAAGATACACTAGAGCGTATTCGTATGGTGATGCACCTTATTTTGGCGTTCTCTGAACGTAACCCAGGTCTAACACGCATTTTGTCGGGTCATGCTCTAATGTTTGAAAATGAACGTCTACGTGAACGCATCAATCAACTCTTTGAGCGTATAGAAACACAATTGCGCCAAATCCTGCGTGAACGTAAGATTCGTGAAGGGAAGTCTTTCCCTGTCGAAGAGCGCATCCTAGCCGCGCAAATTCTGGGACAAGTTGAGGGGAGCCTAAACCGCTTTGTGCGTAGCGACTTTAAATACCAGCCGACTGCAAACTTTGACGAGTACTGGGCGCTTTTGAGTGCACAAATAAAGTAAAAGACTATGAGTAAAGACAAATACACGCAGCCCGAGTTTTCTCTTTCACTTCTTCACCCTCGTAACTGGGGCGTATGGCTTGGTTTTGGTCTGTTGGCCATCCTCGTCAATATTCTTCCTTATCGGCTGCTGCTTTCATTAGGTCGTTCACTCGGCAAACTTGGCATGCGCTACGGTAAAAAGCGTGTCCACGTTGCTCAGCGTAACTTAGAATTGGCCTTTCCAGACAAAACACCTGAAGAGATTCAACATATTGTTGAAGAGAACTTCAAAAATACCGGTATGGCACTGATAGAAACCGGAATCACTTGGTTCTGGCCGACTTGGCGCTTTAAAAACCTGATCGTCGAGAAAGATCTCGGCGCACTGCGTGAAAAAGCCAAAGAAGGTAAAGGCGTCCTACTTTGTTGTGTCCATGCTCTTAATCTAGAGATCACTGCGCGTGCTTTCGCCGTGTTAGGCGTGGCCGGGTACGGCGCGTTTCGTCCGCATAATAATCCTGCTTATAACTTTATCCAGTATTGGGGACGGACACATAACGGCAATAAACTGATTGATCGTAAAGATGTAAAAAAGATGATTCGTGTTTTACGCAGCGGTGAGCGTCTGTTCTATTTACCGGATCACGATTACGGTCGCAAAAAATCAGTATTTGTGCCCTTCTTTGCCGTAGACGATGCGTGTACAACAACAGGCACGAGCATTCTGGCGTATACCTCAAAATGTGCGATCATCCCAGGCTCAGGGTTTCGCAATGACGAAGGAAAATACGACATCATCGCCGATAAGTGCATTGAAGCCGACTATCCACAAAAAGACGAAGTCGCCGCTGCCGCTTATATGAACAAGTATGTGGAAGAAGTCATTCTACGCGCTCCAGAGCAATGGATGTGGCTCCATAAACGCTATAAAACCATGCAAGATGAGCATGTCGAGAAAGGCATTCGCTATAAGTAAGTGGTCAAGGCGATGAATCCAAAAACAAAAAAGGGCAGATGAATATCCATCTGCCCTTTTTACTTTTTCAGAAAAAGTAACCAATTAAATGCCGTATTCTGCGCGGTATGCTTTGACTGCTTCTAGATGCTCTTTGTCTGTGCCTTTCTCTTCAAGGAAAGTCACAAGGTCAGTCAAGCTAACGATCGAGATGATTGCACAACCAAAGTCACGCTCCACTTCTTGAATCGCAGACAACTCACCTTTGCCTTTTTCTTGGCGGTCAATCGCAACCAACACACCAGCAAGGTCTGCGCCATTTGCTTGAATGATTTCCATCGATTCACGAATCGCAGTACCTGCTGTGATTACGTCATCCACTAGCATGATACGACCTTCAAGCGC
>NZ_JAWOTP010000017.1:0-116819 GCF_033338935.1 Vibrio sp. Vb0598
GCGCTGGACTAAACAAAGGCCCCCTTTTAGGGGGCTCACACAAAGCCACCTTCTTTAGAAGGTGGTAATTTACTTGTAAGTGTACTGGAGGGCTCCATGGCTGTAGCTGCCAATAAACGTTCTGTGATGACTCTTTTCTCAAGTGCATCAGATTTGTATAGCCATCAGGTTCGCATTGTACTAGCTGAAAAAGGCGTAAGTGTTGAAGTTGAGCTTGTTGACGAAGCAAACCTTCCTGCTGAGCTTGTTGAGCTAAACCCATATAAATCAGTGCCAACTCTTGTTGACCGTGAGCTAGCTCTTTACGATTCAAAAATCATCATGGAGTACTTGGACGAGCGTTTCCCTCATCCACCTCTAATGCCGGTTTACCCTGTTGCTCGTGGCAACAGCCGCTTGATGATGTACCGTATCGAACGCAACTGGTATTCACTCGCTGAAAAAGTGATGAAAGGTAATGCGGAAGAATCAGAAAAAGCACGCACAAAGCTGCGTAATGATCTTCTGACGTTAGCGCCAATTTTTGCTGAATATGAGTACTTCATGAGCGAAGAATTCAGCTTGATCGATTGTTACCTAGCTCCACTATTGTGGCGTTTGCCTCAACTTGGTATCGATCTTGTTGGCCCTGGTTCAAAAGAAATCAAGGTATACATGAACCGCGTATTTGAACGTGATTCGTTCCTTGCTTCTTTGACTGAAGCTGAACGTGAAATGCGCCTAGTTCGCTAAGCGATTTAAAACACGTTATGGATATTGCAAAAATGACTGCTCGCCGCCCGTATATGCTTCGCGCATTTTACGACTGGTTAGTAGACAATGACTTGACTCCTCACTTGGTTGTGGATGCAACAATGCCAGGGGTGCGTGTCCCGGTTGAATTTATTCAAGATGGTCAAATTATTTTGAATATTGCGCCACGTGCAGTGGGTAATCTTGAGTTAGGTAATGATGCGATTACCTTCCATGCTCGCTTTAGCGGTCGTCCGCACTCAGTGATCGTGCCTGTGTATGCTGTTCAAGCTATTTATGCACGTGAGAATGGTGCTGGTACTATGTTTGAACCAGAAGAAGCGTACACTCACATCGAAGAAGAAGCGATGACCGAGGAAGAATCATCCCCATCGTTCACAACGGTTAGCGATGAGCCTTCTGAGTTAGTTTCTGATTCAGATGCCGAAGAGGACGATGCTCCTCGACCAAAAGGCAAACCAAGCTTAAGAGTGATTAAATAATAAAAAAGCAGCGTAACGCTGCTTTTTTCTTTTTAACTTGTTGAAGATGATTTCAAGCCAGACTTTGGAAATTACTCACTAATCGTAAAGACTTCGACGTTCTCTTCATTTTCTGTGCTTACCTCACTTTCTATTGTTTGTACACCGTCATTCGGTAAGTCCACTTCAACAGGCTCCATTTCGCCGTATTGGAACCCTTTAATGACTTGTTTTACGCCTGAGATATTACGCGCGATTTCTGTCGCTCGATCGCCTTGTTTTGGTGTGACATAACCAAACAGAAAAACATCGCCATCTTCGGTGATCACTTTAACCTTAACACCATTAAGTTCAGAATCAGTAAGCAAAGCTGACTTTACTTTGGTTGTGATCCAGCTGTCATTGCTAATCTGGGTAACAGTGAGTGGCTCTTTTTGTTTGATTTGATTGTGTATGACTTTTACACCACTAACTTCTCTAGCTCTTCGCTCTAAAGCAAGGATAAGGTCTTGTGTCGGAGCTTGTCCCATAAGGACTACAGTCCCATTATATGAACTGGCAACGACACGCACTTCACCTTTAAACGGTGCTTTATTGCCGATCGCCGCAACTTCGAATTCAATGTTATTGTCCTGCCAGATTTGTTTTGTCGTGCGTGTGTCCGTGACAATATTCGCTGTGGTTGCTGCACCTGCGATAAACAAACCTGCGCAACCACTTAAACTCAATGCTGTTAATAAGATAACGAGGCTACGTATCATAATTCTGATTCTCAGTCTTGGTTACTCTTCGTGAGCAGGGAAAAGCACCTGGTCAATAAGATCACAAAGACAATGGAGTGTTACCATATGTACTTCGTGAATACGTGCAGTGCGGTGTGATGGAATACGAATTTCGACGTCGTTCTCACCGAGCAGTCCTGCCATCTCTCCGCCATCTTTTCCTGTTAGCGCGATAATCGTCATGTCTCGAGTTACGGCTGCTTCCATCGCTTTGATAATATTTTTACTGTTACCGCTAGTTGACATGGCAAGCAAAATGTCGCCTGGTTGACCAAACGCTCGTACCTGTTTTGAGAAGATTTCCTGGTAGTGGTAATCGTTGGCCACTGCGGTTAGGGTGGTATTATCGGCGGTTAAGGCCATTGCTGGTAGGCTAGGACGCTCAGTTTCAAAACGGTTTAAAAGACAAGAAACAAATTGTTGAGCGTTTGAAGCACTGCCGCCATTACCACAACATAAAATTTTATTGCCATTAAGCAGGCTCGACACCATCGCTTGAGCTGCATGAGTAATGGCATCAGGCAGCGCCTCTGCTGCTGCGATTTGAATTTGAATACTTTCTGTAAAGCTGTCTTTAATGCTATCTAGCATCGCTTATCCTTCAGAGATTGCGTTTTCTATCCAGTTGATATCTCGCCCATTATCATGAATGGCGATGACATCAAATCGATAATCGATATTGTGTTTTAAGCGCTTTTGTTGGCTAAGCCAAACTTGTGCGGTTTTGACTAGCTTGCGCATTTTAGCGTGCGTCACCATTTCTGCTGCCGAGCCAAAGTGATTGTTCTTACGGTATTTGACTTCAACAAACACAATAGTTTCACCTTGTTGGAAGATTAAATCAATCTCACCGACCTTAGTCAGAAAATTTTGTTCAATAAAGTTTAAGCCCTGGCGTTGTAAATACTGCTTCGCCAGAGCTTCATATTGATTTCCGATTTGGCGCTTACTAAAGAGCCCCACGCTCAGCCCAGCTTAGCTCACGCTGTACAACACAATTATTGTCGATACTTAAAATACCGGTTTGGCCGCCAACTGAGTAGCCCGGAACGACCTTCATTTGTGGCAGCTCCCCAATCAATTTATACGCATCCATACCCAGTGCTTTCAAACGCTTTTCCATGTTAGATTGCTCTGACCACAGCTCGTTCATTTCAGCGGTCACGCTAGGGTCTGGGTCAATCAGTAATGGGATATCGCTGTAGATGATGCCTGTTAGATCTTCGTAAGTCGCGCCGCCACTGTTGCTACGCGAGCTAGAGAAAATTTGTGGTGCTTTGGCGTCTGGGTTAATCGCTACCTCAATAAACGGCTTGATCAAAGTCAGTTCCGTGCTTCTAGCAACAATATAAACCGCATCGACATCACGACGGCTACGTGGCTGTGTTTCAAGCTTGATACGCATTAGTGATTGCATCTGAGCAATACGTTGTTTGCTTTCTTGCAGACCAAATACTTCATTGATGTCTTTTTGAAGTTGGCGCTTGTCGCCAAAATAACTTGCTGCGACTTTATTAGAGCTGTACTTGCGCCATTCTTTGTTGAAAGCTTCAGTTACACGCTCACCAAAGCTGCCCTTTGGTGCCAGAATCAGAGGGAAGTTATAGCCTTCGCTGAACAAGTGTTTCGCTGCCTGTGCGGCTTCTTGTTCTGGTGATAATGCCAAGTAGCAAATATTGCTATCTGGTTGCACATCTTCGGGAATATTTAGCGCAAGGGCTGGAATCGTAGGACCATTTTCTGAGCCATCCATGGTTGTGTGCAATAGCTCAACGTTTTCTTTTTCTAGGGGACCAACAACAAAGTCGATGTTTTCATTGATCAAACGTTGTTTAATTTGGTCGGCGTTATACGCATTAGTGTCTATTACCGTGAGGGTAGCGCTTGGATCACGGTTACGATCATTCATCATCGCAAACACAAAACCATCACGAATTAATTGCGCTTGTGGCGAGAATTTACCAGTAAGCGGCAGTAACAAAGCGGTGTTGTTTGGTTTAACAATGTCTAGAGAGAGAATGTTTTGAATCTCTTCTGGTGTGTAGATAGCGGCTGGGTGCGATGGGTTCTCGTTTAACCAGCGTTCTAGGGTATTTTTTAGTTGGGATAAGTTGCCCGACAGCGTTTTCGCATAAATAGCGAGTTGTAGCCAACCATCTAAAACATCTTCATTTGGCTCTGTTTCTAATGAGGTCAGTTCGTACTCGGAGTAGCTGCCAAAGTTCATCCAAATACGGCTAGAAATCTCTCTCTGCTCCGCGGACGATGCATATTGGCCAAATGCAACCAGTTGGCGGTTTGCCTCAAACGCTTGGTTAAGACCTTGATAAGCGTCGGCACGCATCAAGTAATAGTCTTTCCATTGCTCATTTGGCAACTTCCACCAAGGTTTAAAATTCAACAATTGCAGCAACTGAGAGTAATTACCCTGTTTTTGCTGTATGGTCGCACGCGCTAGTTGCCACTCTGCTTGCTGAACTTCGGTTAACTGTTGACGAGCCAGGCGCTTGATCAACATTTCTGCTTGATCAAACTGGTTTGCTTGAATCGCGGCTTTGGTTGCCATGATCAACCAGTCATTTTGTAAACTGCCTTCCGTGCTATCAGCTTGGATCATATAGTTCTGAACAGACTGAGTAGGCTCAAGTGTTACATCAACGCCATCAGGCTGTCTTGGACCTGAAGAACAGGCGGCGAGCGTAATTGCTAGTGCAACAGGAGTAAGTATGCGTGGTACACTGAGTCTCTTATGGTTAATCATTGCCGTGAGTTCTCTATAATTTTGTACAAAATTGTCTCTATATTAATCGTTGAAGTGATGGTAAACAAATGACAGATAAAAATAAGTTGCCGAATGAGGGGCCAACTCTCTATATCGTACCGACTCCAATCGGAAATTTAGCGGATATCACCCAACGTGCTATCGAAATTCTGTCGACTGTGGACATCATTGCCGCTGAGGATACTCGACATACGGGCAAATTACTGTCTCACTTCAATATTCAAACCAAAACTTTTGCTCTACATGACCACAATGAGCAGCAAAAAGCACAAGTTTTGGTAGAAAAGCTGCTTTCCGGTCAGTCTATCGCATTAGTTTCTGACGCTGGTACGCCACTTATCAGCGACCCAGGATACCATTTGGTGACAAAATGTCGTCAAGCGGGCGTTAGAGTTGTGCCTCTTCCAGGTGCCTGTGCGGTCATTACGGCGTTAAGTGCCTCTGGCTTGCCATCGGATCGCTTTAGCTTCGAAGGTTTTTTACCACCGAAAAGCAAAGGTCGTAAGGATAAATTCCTAGAGATTGCTTCGGTAGAGCGTACGTGTATTTTTTACGAGTCACCGCACCGTATTTTAGACTCTCTACAAGACATGTTAGACGTTCTTGGCCCAGATAGAGAAGTTGTGTTGGCAAGAGAGCTAACAAAAACCTTTGAAACCATTCAAGGCATGCCGTTAGGTGAGCTGATTGAATGGGTGAAAAGTGACGATAACCAACAGCGTGGTGAAATGGTATTGTTGGTACATGGCCATCGTGAAACAACAGACGACTCACTACCTGAAGATGCTTTACGCACGTTAGGGATTTTGACCAAAGAGCTGCCTTTGAAAAAAGCAGCTGCTTTGGTGGCAGAAATACATAACTTGAAGAAGAATGCGCTATATAAATGGGGCTTAGAAAACTTAGACTAAGTGCCGCTAGCGAGATAAATGGTCAATGAGGGCTGATGTTTAGGCATCGGCCTTTTTATTATCTATTTTTGGCACGTTGACTAAAAAGTCATCACTTAGTGCATTCATTTCATCATATCTGTGATCTAACTAGACTCTGAAGTGAGAACTCTATACAATCCGCCCTCGGAGCTGACTGGGTAGTCGCTGCTTTGTTGATGTCCTTCGGGAGACTGACGTCGAAGTCCCTTTGGGAGACTGACGTTGACGTCCTTCGGGAGACTGACAAAGGGGAGGAAAGTCCGGGCTTCATAGAGCAAGGTGCCAGGTAACGCCTGGGGGGCGCAAGCCTACGACAAGTGCAGCAGAGAGAAGACCGCCGATGGCCCGTAAGGGTACAGGTAAGGGTGAAAGGGTGCGGTAAGAGCGCACCGGACGACTAGCAATAGTTCGTAGCAGGGTAAACTCCACCTGAAGCAAGACCAAATAGGCCTCCACATTGCGTTGCTCGCGTAAGGAGGCGGGTAGGTTGCTCGAGCCAGTGAGTGATTGCTGGCCTAGACGAATGGCTACCGCCGCGCAAGCGGAACAGAACCCGGCTTATGTGTCGGCTCCACCTATTCGAGACCCATCTCTACTTCGGTAGTGATGGGTTTTTTGCATTTAATTGACGCAAACTATGTCATTACCAATAAACTTGGCGTAAATCACGTCTAACTTTAGACTTGTGGTGGCGATGATGTAGGAAATCAGTACACTAAAGAATCGCTTCAAGATCATTCAACGAGAAAGCTATGACCGAAACCTTCCAACATATTTCCGTGTTATTAAATGAATCCATTGATGGCTTAGCTATCAAACCAGACGGCGTCTATATTGATGGAACATTTGGCCGTGGCGGTCACAGCCGGACAATTCTATCTAAACTCGGTGAAAATGGCCGACTGTACAGTATCGACCGTGACCCTCAAGCGATCGCTGAGGCAGGCAAAATCAATGACCCTCGCTTCACCATTATTCATGGCCCATTTTCTGGTATTGCTGAGTATGCTGAAGAGTATGGGCTAGTTGGAAAAGTGGATGGTGTTCTGCTGGATTTAGGCGTTTCTTCTCCTCAGTTAGACGACGCAGAGCGTGGCTTTAGCTTTATGAAAGACGGTCCGCTAGATATGCGTATGGACCCGACATCAGGTGTTCCAGTATCTCAATGGTTGATGGAAGCAGACCTCGATGATATCACTTGGGTCATTCGCGAGTTTGGGGAAGATAAACATGCGCGCCGTATTGCAAAAGCGATTGTTGCCTACCGTGAAGATGAAGAAAATGAGCCAATGGTTCGCACAGGTCAGCTGGCAAAATTGATTTCAGATGCCGCACCGAAAAGTTTTAAAGAGAAAAAACACCCTGCGACTCGTGCTTTCCAGGCTTTTCGTATTTACATCAACAGTGAGTTAGAAGAAATTGATACGGCACTTAAAGGCGCGGCGAGCATTCTGGCTCCTGAAGGCCGTTTATCTGTGATTAGCTTCCACTCTCTGGAAGATCGTATGGTCAAACGTTTTATCCGTAAAGAGAGCAAAGGGCCTGAAGTGCCACACGGTATTCCAATGACGGAAGAGCAAATTCGTGCTCTTGGTAGTGCGAATATGAAAGCGGTGAGCAAAGCGATCAAGCCAAGCAAACAAGAAATTGAAATGAACCCTCGCTCGCGCAGCTCTGTGTTAAGAATTGCGGAAAAGCTTTAATTATTATGACGAAACCCACTCCTAATCTTGCTAAGTTGATTGCAACAGATCTCCTCACTGTTGGTCGCTGGCCATTACTGTTGTTGCTATTGATCGTGGCATCGGCAATGGGAGTGGTATTTGCTACCCACCATGCGCGTCAAGCGATCACTGAGAAAGATCACACGTTGGTTGAACGAGAACGGTTAGATAGCGAATGGCGTAACTTAATGTTGGAAGAAACTGCCCTCGCGGAACACAGTCGTGTTCAAGACCTTGCCAAAAAAGAACTTGAAATGAAACGACCTGATGGCGATAAAGAAGTGGTTGTCACGCTCAAATGATTAGAAAAAAATCCAACACGAAACAAGCCAATAAGCGTAAACCTGTAGCAAAAGAGAAAGCGGCTACGGGGGATAAGAAAACCGATAACAAAGCAGTGAAAGTGGCGGTCGAAGAATCTTTCTTGATTCGTTGGCGCTTCCATCTATTACTGTTTTTTGTTTTTTGTGCATTTGCCCTTTTGGTGGCACGCGTAGCCTACATCCAAATCATTGAGCCAGATAACCTGATTAAACAAGGTGACCTACGTTCGGTTCGTGTTAAATCCATTCCTTCTGCTCGCGGTATTATTTCGGATCGAAATGGTGAGCCGCTTGCTGTCAGTGTGCCGGTTGAGGCGGTTTGGGCAGATCCTGCCACTATATTTAAAGAAAACGCGTTAAGCCAGACCAAAAGTTGGCATGCATTAGCGGATGTTCTTGGTATTGACCGACAAGGGTTAATAGACAAAATTAAGCGCAATGAAAAACGTCGCTTTATCTACTTGCAGCGCCAGGTCAGTCCGGCCATGGCGAACTATATTCGTGAGCTAAAGCTGCCAGGTGTTGGCCTTAAGTCGGAATCTCGTCGTTATTATCCTGCAGGTGAGGTTAGTGCTCACTTAGTCGGTGTAACAGGCATTGACGGGCATGGCCTAGAAGGTGTGGAGCGTAGCTACGATGAGTGGCTCACTGGCGCGGCGGGTAAGAAAACTATTCGTAAAGATCGCTATGGTCGTGTTGTGGAAAACATTGCTTGGCAAGACAAGCAAGAAGGTAAATCACTTCAGCTAACCATCGATCAGCGCCTACAGGCGATTGCGTATCGTGCGATTAAGCAAGCCGTTGCGGACCACCGCGCTACTTCAGGTTCTGTTGTCATGTTGGATGTAAAAACGGGCGCCGTATTGGCCATGGTTAATGCTCCTTCTTACAACCCTAACAATCGTAGCGATTGGCAAAGCTATCAAATGCGTAACCGAGTGATCACGGACTCAATGGAGCCCGGTTCGACCATTAAGCCTTTCGTTATTTTAGCCGCCTTAGAAAATGGGATAGCCGATAAAGATACCATCGTAGATACCGGTAATGGTGTCCTACGCTTAGGTGGTAGTCGAGTCAGAGATGTCTCTCGCGTAGGCAAAGCGAGCTTGACCACGATCCTTAAAAAGTCGAGTAATATCGGTGTGACGAAGCTAGCAATGCAAATGCCGGTAGAGGCGCTTCTTGGGCTGTACAGTTCAGTGGGTTTTGGTGAGCTTTCTGGCCTAAACCTAGTTGGGGAAGTGACGGGTATTTTTCCTACACGAACTCGTTGGTCGCCAATTGAGCGCGCCACGATTGCGTTTGGTTACGGTCTATCAATTACACCAATCCAGCTAGCCCATGCTTATGCGACGCTTGGAAACCTTGGCAAATACGAGCCTATTCATATTATTGAAAGCAATGATCATGACATGTCACGTCAAGTGGTGAGTGCGAAGTATGCGCGTCAAGTATTAGACATGTTGGAAACCGTAACTCAAAAAGGGGGCTCGGCTCGCAGAGCGGCAGTTCCTGGTTATCGAGTGGGAGCGAAAACGGGTACATCACGTAAAGCTTCTGCTGGTGGGTACAGCGATGAGTACATCACCTACACGGCTGGGCTTGCTCCGGTTAGCGATCCGCGAATTGCTTTAGTAGTGATCGTAAATGAGCCTCAAGGCGATGACTATTATGGTGGTTCGGTAGCGTCTCCTGTCTTCTCTGAAATCATGAAAGGCGCGCTACAAATACTCAATGTTGCACCTGACGAAAACAAATTCCAACAGTAAGCCCTGTGGTTTACTGAGCAAACAAAATTAAGAAAACCTGAGCCAAAGCTCGGAGAACAAATATGACTAAAGCCATCAGTATGGACGTGCTGCTTTCCCCTTGGGTGGATTGCCCTAGCTTATCGTCCGTTCTTGTTTCTGAATTGGAGCTCGACAGCCGAAGAGTTCAACCTGGAACCACGTTTGTAGCAGTGATTGGCCATGTTGTGGATGGGCGTAAATTCATTGCCTCTGCAATTGAGCAAGGTGCAAATGCAGCCCTGGCGCAAGCCTGCGATGTCAAAACACATGGTACGGTGGAAATCATTGATGATGTTCCCGTCATTTACATTGATAGGTTGGACCAACGTTTATCCGCAATTGCTGGAAAGATCTATGCTTACCCTGATATGGATTTGATTGGTGTCACCGGCACCAACGGCAAAACCACCATTACCCAGTTAATAGCGCAATGGCTAGAACTGCTTGATCATAAAGCGGCGGTAATGGGAACAACAGGAAATGGCTTCCTCAATAACTTGCAACAAGCTGCGAATACAACGGGGAATGCCGTTGAAATTCAGAAAACGCTCTCCTCTCTCGCAAATCAACAAGCCACATACACCGCGCTAGAAGTATCTTCCCATGGCCTGACGCAAGGTCGTGTCAAAGCATTATCATTTGCGGCGGGCGTGTTTACTAACTTAAGTCGTGACCATCTTGATTACCATGGCACGATGGAAGAGTATGCCAATGCAAAGCTTGGGTTGTTCACGCAACACCAATGTGAACGTGCCATTATCAATGTTGATGATGAAGTAGGTCATCAATGGGCGTCGCAGTTAAGTAATGCGGTCGCTGTTTCGCTCAAACCGAACACTGAATTTGAAAGCGCAATTTGGGCGACGGAAGTCAGTTACGCGGAGTCAGGGATTACTATTAAGTTCGATGGTAAATTTGGCTCAGGTGAATTGCACGCGCCATTGATTGGTGAGTTTAATGCAACCAACTTAATGCTCGCTTTTGCGACCTTATTAAGCTTAGGTAAAGAGAAACAAGCGTTACTCGAAACCGCAGGTCAACTGCAACCTGTACTCGGCCGAATGGAGTTATTCCAAACTGAGGATCGTGCCAAAGTCGTGGTTGATTATGCCCATACTCCTGATGCTTTAGAAAAAGCGCTGCAAGCTTTACGAGTTCATTGTGAAGGCCAGCTGTGGGCTATTTTTGGCTGCGGTGGCGATCGCGATGCAGGTAAGCGCCCAATGATGGCGGAAATTGCAGAGCGTCTAGGCGACAGAGTGGTGTTGACTGACGATAACCCACGCAGCGAAGACCCGGTTCAGATTGTGAAAGACATGTTAGCTGGGCTGTCAAAACCTGCTGAAGCGATTGTTCAGCATGACCGCTTCAAAGCACTGTCTTATGCCATTGAAAATGCTTCGCCAAACGACATTATCTTGTTAGCTGGGAAGGGTCATGAAGATTATCAGATTCGTAATGGCGAAACGATTCATTACTCCGACCGCGAGTCCGCAATGCAACTTTTAGGATTGACCTCATGATCAAAGTAACGTTATCTCAAATTGCAGACATCACACGTGGCGAGCGATTCGGCGACGATCTACTTATTGACGCGGTTTCTACTGATACACGAACGATTGATCGTGGGGCTCTATTTGTGGCGTTAGTAGGGGAACGCTTTGATGCGCACAACTTTTGCCAACAAGCGGTAGATGCAGGTGCCGGTGCTTTACTCGTGGAAAAACGCTTAGATGTGAATGTGCCGCAAATTGTGGTGTCGGATACCAAACTTGCATTGGGTGAATTTGCTTCTTGGGTGCATCAAGCATGCCAAACACCTACCGTTGCGATCACCGGAAGTTGCGGTAAAACGACCGTAAAAGAAATGGTTGCGAGTATCCTGCAATTGAAAGGCAAAGTGCTATTCACGGCGGGTAACTTCAATAATGATATTGGTGTTCCGTTGACATTATTACGCTCACAGCAGGATGATGATTATGCCGTGATTGAGCTTGGTGCTAACCATATCGGTGAAATTGCTTACACGACTCAGTTAGTAAAACCAGATATCGCGTTAGTGAACAATGTAGCAGCCGCTCACCTTGAAGGCTTTGGTTCTATCGATGGCGTGAAACAAGCCAAAGGTGAAATCTACCAAGGCCTTTCAGCTGGTGGTATTGCGATTGTTAACCTAGACAGCAATGGTGAAGCCAAGTGGGATGAAGTGTTAGCAGATAAGAAAGTCATTACTTTTTCACAAAGTAATACTGATGCAGACTTCTTCGCTTCTAACATCGTATTGAACGCCGCAGGTGAAGCAAGCTTTGACTTACATATCGCAGCAAGCTCACAAGAAATTGAACTGTCTCTGGGTATTATAGGTCAACACAACGTTGCGAATGCCATCGCTGCTTCTATTATTGCGTTACAAATGGGCGCCACATTAGAAGAGGTTCGCGCTGGCCTTAAACATTTGAACAAAGTGAAAGGTCGCGTCGAGGTTGAAGCGCTGAGCGAAAAGATAAAATTGATTGACGACAGCTACAACGCGAGCGTGCCAGCCATGAAAGCGGCAGTTGATTTATTGGCCGCTTTCCCAGGTCAACGCTGGCTGATTTTAGGTAATATGGCGGAATTGGGCGAGGAAAGTCTTGCACTTCATCGTCAAGTCGGGGAACATGCTGCCCCACAAAAATTTGAACATGTTCTCACATATGGTGCAGACGCCAAGGTGATCAGTGATCTTTGCCAAGGCATTCATTTTGAGACGCACCAAGAGATGATTGAATACATCAAGCAGCATCTAGACCAAGCCGTTCCTGAAAACCATACGATATTGGTGAAAGGAGCGAACGGTGCACGTATGTTTGAAGTCGCTGCTGCTTTGAAGGAGTATTATTAATGATTATTTGGCTTGCCGAGCTGCTACAGCCATACCTGTCTTTTTTCCGATTGTTTGAATACTTGTCTTTTCGAGCAATCCTAAGCGTATTAACCGCTCTAGGTCTGTCATTATGGATGGGACCAATCATGATCAAGCGTTTGCAAATGCTGCAAATTGGTCAGGTAGTGCGTAACGAAGGTCCTGAATCTCACTTTAGTAAGCGTGGTACCCCAACAATGGGCGGTATCATGATCTTAGCGGCCATCTCAATCACGATTTTGCTATGGACAGACTTATCCAACCCTTACGTATGGGCGGTACTGACAGTCTTACTTGGCTACGGTGCGGTCGGATTTGTTGATGATTATCGTAAAGTGGTACGCAAAAATACCGATGGCTTGATCGCGCGTTGGAAGTACTTCTGGCAGTCGTTGATCGCGTTTGTCGTCGCTTTCGCATTGTATGCTTACGGTAAAGACACAGCAGCAACTCAGCTAGTGGTGCCATTCTTTAAAGACATCATGCCGCAGCTTGGTTTGATGTATATCATTCTGACTTACTTTGTCATTGTAGGTACAAGTAACGCGGTCAACCTGACTGATGGTCTAGACGGTTTGGCAATCATGCCAACGGTTCTTGTTGCAGCAGGCTTCGCGGTTATTGCATGGGCGACCGGTAACGTTAACTTCTCTGAATACCTTCATATACCATACTTACCACATGCTTCTGAGTTAGTTGTCGTATGTACAGCAATCGTAGGTGCAGGCCTTGGTTTCTTGTGGTTTAACACGTACCCAGCACAAGTGTTCATGGGCGATGTGGGCTCACTAGCGCTTGGCGGTGCATTGGGCACCATTGCTGTTCTAGTTCGTCAAGAGTTGGTGTTGGTGATCATGGGTGGCGTATTTGTAATGGAAACGCTATCAGTCATCCTGCAGGTAGGTTCTTACAAATTACGTGGTCAGCGCATTTTCCGTATGGCACCAATTCACCACCACTACGAATTGAAAGGTTGGCCAGAACCTCGCGTAATCGTGCGCTTCTGGATTATTTCTATGGTTCTTGTTCTGATTGGTCTTGCGACATTGAAAGTGCGTTAATCGCGCTTTCCAAGAACAAGATTTACAGTGTGATCAAATATGGAACGTTGGCAAAACATACATAGTGTTGTCGTCGTAGGGCTCGGTATTACCGGGCTCTCTGTCGTTAAACACCTAAGAAAAAATCAGCCACAACTTGTGGTCAAAGTCATTGATACTCGTGTAAACCCTCCAGGTGCAGAGCGCTTGCCGGAAAGTGTTCAACTGCATAGTGGTGGTTGGAATACAGACTGGCTTTCTGACGCGGATCTTATCGTGACCAACCCTGGTATTGCGCTAGCGACACCAGAGATCCAAGCCGTATTAGCAAAAGGTACGGCCGTAGTAGGTGATATCGAGTTATTCGCTTGGGCGGTGCAGAAACCGGTGATTGCGATTACGGGCTCAAACGGTAAGAGCACAGTAACCGACCTCACGGGTGTGATGGCTAAGGCTGCAGGTTTGGATGTTGGCGTTGGTGGTAACATCGGTGTGCCTGCACTGGATTTGTTAGAACAAGACGCAGACCTATATGTACTCGAACTCTCGAGCTTCCAGTTAGAAACGACGTCAAGCTTAAAGCTCAAAGCCGCTGCGTTTCTGAATCTTTCTGAAGATCATATGGATCGTTATCAAGGCATGTCTGACTATCGACAAGCTAAGTTGCGTATTTTTAACCATGCTGCTCTTGCAGTCGTGAACCGTGATGATCAAGAAACCTTCCCAGACGCAGAGATGCCATTGGTGACATTTGGCAGCGACAATCAGGACTTTGGTCTCGAGGTGGATGGCAACCGTACTTGGCTGCTCGATCACGGTCAACGAGTTGTCGCAAGTGATGAGCTTAAGTTGGTTGGTAAGCACAACTTATCTAACGCTCTGGTTGCTTTAGCGCTATTAAAAGCTGCGGACGTAAACTATCACAACGCATTGAATGCACTTAAAAATTACACAGGACTGACACACCGATGCCAGGTGGTTGCGGATAATCAAGGCGTCAAATGGGTGAATGACTCTAAAGCAACTAATATTGCCAGCACTATGGCTGCGCTATCTGGTTTGGAATCGACAGGCAAGCTCTACTTACTCGTTGGTGGTGTTGGCAAAGGTGCTGACTTCTCGCCATTAAAACCGATCTTCGCGACGCTTAACTTGCAACTGTGTTGCTTTGGCGCTGATGGCGATGAATTTATGCCACTGCATGAATCTGCAATACGTTTCGACACTATGGAAGATGTGATTCAACAAGTATCTTCGCAGTTAAAACCAGGTGATATGGTGATGCTGTCTCCTGCATGTGCTAGCTTTGATCAATTCGACAACTTTATGGCAAGAGGTGATGCTTTCGCTGCTCTTGCTCAGAAATATGCATAATTAAAGGTTACACACTTCGTGGGTTTAGGTAACGTTAAACGCAGTATTGGCAATTGGCTCAAGCATCCAGCCCCAGAGGCGATGTTTGATCGTCAGTTAGTGTGGATTGCACTGGGTTTGATGTTGACTGGTTTGGTCATGGTAACCTCTGCATCATTTCCAATCAGCTCTCGATTAACGGAACAGCCGTTCCACTTTATGTTTCGTCATGCGACGTTTCTCGTGCTGGCGTTAGGGACCTCCGCTGTTATTTTGCAAGTGCCTTTGCAAGAGTGGTTTAAGAAGAGCCATTACTTACTTTGGGCTTCTTTCGCACTGTTGATCATCGTGCTTTTGGCGGGTAAGTCGGTTAATGGTGCGTCTCGTTGGATTCCCCTCGGGCTGTTTAACCTTCAGCCAGCGGAGGTCGCGAAGCTATCGCTGTTTATCTTCATGTCTGGTTACTTAGTTCGAAAGCAAGACGAAGTACGACAAACGTTCTTTGGTGGCTTTATGAAGCCAATCATGGTGTTTGCCTTCTTCGCAGTATTACTACTTGGTCAGCCAGACTTGGGGACGGTGGTCGTGATGCTGGTCACGCTGTTTGGCATGCTTTTTATCGCAGGTGCAAAACTAACCCAGTTTCTCGCCTTGATGGTGGCAGGTATCGGTGCTGTCGTTGGTTTGATTCTCGTCGAGCCATACCGTATGCGACGTGTAACCTCCTTCCTTGACCCGTGGGAAGACCCGTTTGGTAGTGGCTATCAGTTGACTCAGTCTTTGATGGCGTTTGGTCGTGGTGAATGGTTCGGACAAGGTCTCGGTAATTCAATTCAAAAACTGGAATATCTACCGGAAGCGCATACCGACTTTGTGTTTGCCGTACTTGCTGAAGAGCTTGGTTTCGTAGGCGTAGTGCTGGTCTTAATGCTGATTTTTAGCTTGGTGCTAAAAGCGGTTTACATCGGCAAGCGTGCATTTGAAGAAGGCGAAATGTTCGGAGGTTATCTGGCTTTCGGAATTGGTATTTGGTTTGCGTTTCAAACCTTGGTTAATGTTGGAGCCGCCGCCGGTATTGTTCCAACTAAAGGTTTAACACTTCCACTCATCAGTTATGGTGGTTCTAGTCTAATAATTATGTCCGTCGCAGTGTCCATATTACTGCGTATCGATTACGAATGCCGCTTGAAACGCGAGCAACAACAATCAGAACAACAAGCTAATGAAACAAAATAAACGTTTGATGGTGATGGCTGGTGGTACTGGCGGTCACGTGTTCCCAGGTCTTGCGGTAGCGAAGCAGTTACAAGAACAAGGCTGGGAGATTCGCTGGTTAGGCACCGCGGATAGGATGGAAGCGGATTTAGTGCCAAAACATGGCATTGAAATCGATTTTATCAAAGTAAAAGGTCTACGAGGTCAAGGCGTTAAGCGTCTTCTTGCGGCACCATTTCAAATTATCAATGCCATCATGCAGGCTCGTGCTCACATGAAACGCTGGCAGCCAGACGCAGTGCTTGGCATGGGCGGTTATGTGAGTGGCCCTGGTGGTATTGCCGCTTGGATGAGTGGCATTCCTGTTGTTCTGCATGAGCAAAATGCAGTAGCAGGTTTAACGAACCAATGGTTATCAAAAATCGCTAAGAAGGTTTTTCAGGCTTTCCCCGGCGCTTTTCCAAATGCCGAAGTGGTTGGGAACCCAGTTCGTGAAGACGTGACTCAATTAGCAGCGCCAACTGAGCGCATGCAAGAGCGCCAAGGTCCAATTCGCATTTTGGTGATGGGTGGCAGCCAAGGCGCACGTATTCTTAACCAAACTCTGCCAGAAGTGATGTCGAAATTGGGCGAAGATTACTGTATTCGTCATCAAGCGGGCAAAGGTGCCGCCGAAGAAGTGAATGCAGCATACCAAGCTAATGGTGTGGTAAATGCAGAAGTAATGGAATTCATTGATGACGTGGCAGAAGCTTACGCATGGGCTGACCTTTTAGTTTGTCGCTCTGGAGCGTTAACTGTTTCTGAAGTCTCGGCGGCAGGTGTAGGCGCTATTTTTGTTCCATTCATGCACAAAGACCGCCAGCAAGCACTTAATGCAGACCACTTGGTGGATTGCGGCGCGGCGAAAATGATTGAACAACCAGATTTAACCGTTGAGTCTCTGACTCAGCAGATCCAACAATTGGATCGCCAAGCTTTACTTACAATGGCTGAGCAAGCGCGTGGCGCTGCAAAATTGAATGCTGACCGAGTTGTCGCACAAGCCATTGTCGCTTTGACCGAAAAGCGTTAACCGAATTATTGAGAATAGAATTGATGACAATCCAACATACACAAGACTTAGCTCAGATTCGCGCAATGGTGCCAGAGATGCGCCGCGTGAAATCCATCCACTTCATCGGTATTGGTGGTGCGGGCATGAGCGGCATTGCAGAAGTGCTGTTGAACGAAGGCTACCAAATCACAGGTTCTGATCTATCAGAGAACGCTGTGACAGAGCGTTTGGTATCAAAAGGTGCGACGGTATTTATTGGTCATCAAGCCAGTAATGTAGAAAAAGCCAGTGTGGTTGTTGTGTCAACGGCGATCAACGAAGAAAACCCAGAAGTGATGGCGGCACGTGAATTACGTATCCCTATTGTACGCCGCGCAGAGATGTTGGCTGAATTGATGCGATTCCGTCACGGTATTGCCGTTGCGGGTACACACGGTAAAACCACGACGACCGCTCTTGTTACTCAAATCTATTCTGAAGCCGGTCTTGATCCAACGTTTGTGAATGGCGGTTTGGTGAAAAGCGCAGGTACAAATGCGCGTCTAGGCTCGAGTCGTATTCTAATTGCAGAGGCAGATGAAAGTGACGCGTCATTCCTGCACTTGCAACCAATGGTGAGCATTGTTACCAATATCGAAGCCGATCATATGGATACCTATGGTGGTGACTTTGAAACCTTAAAGCAAACCTTCATCGATTTCCTTCATAATCTACCGTTTTACGGCCAAGCAATTGTTTGCATTGATGATCCAGTGGTTCGAGAGTTAATCCCACGTATTAGTCGTCAAGTGATAACTTACGGTTTTTCTGAAGATGCCGACGTACGTATTGAAGATTATCGTCAAGAGGGACAGCAAGGCAAATTTACGGTAGTACGTAAAGGGCGAGCTAACTTAGATATCACGCTGAATATTCCAGGTCGTCACAATGCATTGAATGCGTCTGCTGCGATTGCGGTTGCTACTGAAGATGATATTGAAGACGATGCGATCCTAAAGGCAATGGCTGGTACGCAAGGTACGGGAAGACGTTTTGATCACCTTGGCGAGTTTGATACTGGCAACGGCCATGCAATGCTTGTTGATGATTACGGCCATCATCCAACAGAAGTGGATGTAACCATTAATGCAGCACGCAGTGGTTGGCAAGACAAGCGTTTGGTGATGATTTTCCAACCGCACCGTTATAGCCGTACTCGTGATTTATACGATGATTTCGCGAATGTGCTTGAACAGGTGGATGTATTGATCATGCTGGATGTTTACGCAGCGGGTGAAAAGCCGATTGCAGGTGCTGATGGGCGCGCTTTATGTCGCACAATTCGCAGCCGAGGCAAGGTAGATCCGATTTTTGTTCCAGAAATCGAGCAATTACCTTCAGTTTTAGCTAACGTTATACAAGACGGCGACCTAATCTTAACGCAAGGTGCGGGTGATATTGGTAAAGTGGCGAAACAGCTGGCAGGTCTTAAATTGAATATAAACAAGATGCTTGGCTGACACATATTGTTGATGCGAAGGACAGATAAAGACTCAGATCTCGATTTTGCGTCAATATCATTGTGATTTATTGCTATCAGTGTTTGATAGTTTACAAGAGCTCAGTATAATCCCAAGGTTAAAGTCAAGACTTTTACCTCTGCGTAATTATATGGGTAAAAAGTACACGACAAAAGTCAGGAAACGAAGACGTTGTTGAATATTGCACTGAATGACGAGCGACCAAACACGGGTAACAACCGTGGTCGCCAAGAAAAAATTTTGGGTGCGTTATTTTTCGTTGTGGTTGTGACTTTAATTAGTTCTGTTTTGTACGCGGCGATCAGTTGGATGTGGGATGACCAAAGGTTACCTCTCTCCAAAATAGTACTTCAGGGGAAACTGGAGTATGTCCAAGCTGACGATGTGCAGGCTGCATTTAGTCGAATTGATCACATCGGTACATTTATGTCCCAGGATATTGATGTATTACAGCAAAGTGTCGAAGCTCTGCCATGGGTAGCGCATGCCGCAATCCGAAAGCAGTGGCCGGATACAGTAAAAGTTTTTTTGACGGAGCATCAACCAGAAGCCATTTGGAATGGCAACGAACTGTTAGATAAAAACGGGTTCGTTTTTGATGGAGATGTTGCTCTGTTGCAAGAAGAAAAAGTGAAGCTGTACGGACCCAAAGATAGCGGGCCGGAAGTCTTACAGACTTACCGTGATTTGAGTCCTAAGTTTCAGCAATTGGGTTTAGCGATATCGTCTCTGGTATTAAACGAGCGACGAGCTTGGCAAATCATCCTTGATAACGGTATTCGATTAGAGCTCGGTAAAGAGTCTCTTCTTGAGCGTATAGAGCGCTTTTTTAAGCTCTATAACAAGCTTGGCAGTGACACGCAAAGAATCAGTTATATCGATCTTAGGTACGATACAGGAGCCGCAGTTGGTTGGTTTCCTGAACAAGAGTTAGAAGAGAGTACAGATGACTAAGGCCGCTGATGACAACATTATTGTTGGTCTTGATATAGGCACTGCAACCGTATCGGCTCTAGTGGGTGAGGTTTTACCAGACGGTCAAATTAATATTATTGGCGCAGGTAGTAGCCCCTCACGCGGCATGGATAAAGGTGGCGTGAATGATTTGGAGTCGGTTGTAAAATCAGTACAACGTGCAATTGATCAAGCTGAATTAATGGCAGAGTGCCAGATCAGCCGAGTCTTCATTTCGTTGTCTGGTAAGCATATCGCAAGCCGAATTGAAAAAGGTATGGGCACGATTTCTGATGAAGAGGTGTCTCAAGAAGACATGGATCGCGCTATCCATACCGCAAAATCGATTAAAATCGGTGATGAACAGCGAATTCTTCATGTGATCCCGCAAGAGTTCACCATTGATTACCAAGAGGGAATCAAAAATCCGCTTGGTTTATCTGGGGTAAGAATGGAAGTGAGTGTCCACCTTATCTCATGCCATAATGACATGGCACGCAACATTATTAAGGCGGTAGAACGCTGCGGCCTTAAAGTAGAACAACTCGTATTTTCTGGGCTTGCTGCTAGCAATGCAGTAATCACCGAGGATGAAAGAGAGCTTGGAGTTTGTGTGGTTGATATTGGCGCCGGCACGATGGATGTGGCCATCTGGACTGGCGGTGCGTTACGTCACACAGAAGTATTTTCGTACGCAGGAAATGCTGTAACCAGTGATATTGCTTTTGCTTTTGGCACGCCAGTGAGCGATGCTGAAGAAATAAAAGTCAAATATGGCTGTGCTTTGAGTGAACTGGTCAGTAAGGATGACACGGTTAATGTACCAAGCGTAGGTGGACGACCATCACGTAGCCTGCAACGTCAAACGTTGTCAGAAGTGATTGAGCCACGCTACTCTGAGCTTATGGGACTGGTTAACCAAACTATCGACTCTGTACAAGCAAAATTGCGCGAAGAGGGTATCAAGCACCATCTGGCTGCGGGAGTTGTACTCACCGGCGGTGCTGCGCAAATGGACGGAGTGGTAGAATGTGCGGAACGCGTATTCCGCAATCAAGTAAGGGTCGGCAAACCGCTCGAAGTCAGCGGATTAACTGACTATGTAAAAGAGCCGTACCATTCTACGGCAGTTGGATTACTTCATTACGCAAGAGACATGCAGTCTAGCGACGATAGCGATTATAATGAACCTAAACGCTCATCTGTAACTGGCTTTTTCGATAAATTGCGTAACTGGATACAAAAAGAGTTTTAACCTGAGTTGCAGGATAAACGGAGACAACACATGTTTGAACCGATGATGGAAATGTCTGACGATGCAGTAATCAAGGTCGTTGGGGTTGGTGGCGGCGGTGGTAACGCCGTTGAACACATGGTGCGTGAATCCATCGAAGGTGTGGAATTCATCAGCGTCAACACTGATGCGCAAGCACTTCGTAAGACAAGCGTTGGCAATGTTATTCAGATCGGTGGTGATATCACTAAAGGTCTGGGTGCAGGTGCTAATCCACAGGTTGGCCGTGACGCAGCTCTCGAAGACAGAGATCGAATTAAAGATTCCCTGACTGGCGCCGATATGGTGTTTATCGCAGCTGGTATGGGTGGCGGTACCGGTACTGGTGCAGCGCCTGTTATTGCTGAAGTGGCTAAAGAGCTTGGCATTCTAACAGTAGCGGTAGTAACTAAACCGTTTAGTTTTGAAGGTAAAAAGCGTTTGGCATTTGCTGAGCAAGGTATCGATGAGCTCTCTAAGCATGTTGACTCTTTGATCACGATTCCAAACGAAAAGCTACTTAAAGTACTTGGTCGTGGTGTAACACTACTAGAAGCTTTTGCAAGCGCTAACGATGTTCTTAAGAATGCCGTTCAAGGTATTGCTGAGCTAATTACTCGCCCTGGCATGATCAACGTCGACTTTGCGGACGTAAGAACAGTAATGTCTGAAATGGGTCACGCAATGATGGGTAGCGGCATCGCCAAAGGTGAAGACCGTGCTGAAGAAGCGGCTGAAATGGCAATTTCTAGCCCACTTCTGGAAGACATCGATCTAGCGGGCGCTCGTGGTGTTCTTGTCAATATTACTGCTGGTCTGGATATGCGTCTTGACGAGTTTGAGACGGTTGGTAATACAGTGAAGGCATTCGCTTCTGACAATGCGACTGTTGTTATCGGTACTTCTCTAGACCCTGATATGACTGACGAAATCCGCGTAACAGTTGTAGCGACAGGTATTGGTAATGAGAAAAAGCCAGATATCACGCTAGTTGCGGGTGGTAAAGCTAAAGTGGCACCGACGCCGCAAGCTCAACCACAGCAACAAGCAGCGGCAACGCAAGCTGAAGAAAAACCGGCACAGACTTTGCAGAATAATCAAGTGCAAGAGAAGCCACAGGTAACTCCTCAGCCGACAAACACTGCTCCTTCTTCTCCAGCTTCGTCGAGCCAAAGTTCTGCGGCTCCAAAGCAAGAAAAGGAAAGTGGTTATTTAGATATACCGGCATTTTTGCGTCGTCAGGCTGATTAATCTTTAACCCATAAATTTGACATGGCTCAAAATTATGGTAGCATTCACGGTCGACGTTACAGACGGCCGTGTTTTGTAGCAAATTTTTGAGAGGCAAGCAGATGATCAGACAACGTACTCTGAAAGAAATAGTGAAAACAACTGGTGTGGGTCTCCACTCTGGTCGTAAAGTCACACTTACTCTGCGCCCGGCTGCTGCAAATACAGGTATCATTTACCGTCGTACAGATGTAAATCCACCTGTAGATTTTCCAGCTGATCCAGCTTCGGTTCGTGACACCATGCTTTGTACTGCATTGGTAAACGATGAAGGTGTGCGTATTTCAACTGTTGAGCACTTGAATGCGGCACTTGCTGGTATGGGCATCGATAACATTGTTGTCGAAGTAGACGCACCTGAAATTCCGATCATGGATGGTAGTGCAAGCCCATTTGTATACTTGCTACAACAAGCAGGTATCGAAACGCAAAATGCGCCAAAACGCTTCATCCGTATCAAAAAGCCAGTTCGTTTTGAAGATGGTGATAAATGGGCAGAATTTGTACCATTTAACGGCTTCCGTATGGACTTCGAAATTGAGTTTAATCACCCAGCGATTGAATCAGACGAGCAACGTTTGCTGTTTGATTTCTCGTCAAAAGGCTTTGTTCGTGAGATTTCTCGAGCACGTACGTTTGGCTTTATGCGTGATATCGAATATCTACAATCTCAAAACCTAGTTTTGGGTGGTAGTTTTGACAATGCTATCGTTTTGGATGATTACCGTATTCTTAATGAAGAAGGTCTACGCTTTGAAAATGAGTTTGTGACTCACAAAGTGTTGGATGCGATTGGTGACCTTTACATGTGTGGCCACCCAATCATTGGTGAATTCCGTGCCTTTAAATCTGGCCACGGTTTAAATAACCAACTGTTACGTGCTGTTCTTGCAGATCAGGAAGCGTGGGAGTGGACTACATTCGAAGAAGAAGTCGGCTCACCAGTAGCATTCGCAGAACCAAATATGGTGCTTGCGTAAATACTTGGCATTAGAATTAATAAAAAACCAGGCTTATGCCTGGTTTTTTGCTATTTGGCTTTAATCCTGGATTTATCAATAACATTCAAGCTTTCAGCATATTGAAATAACGTTCACTTACGATCTTCCTTTTCTGCCATATCGGCTAATCGTTTTAAACGCTCTTGAATTTTCGGTGGCGCCATGTCGGCAATCGTCATTAATGACTTTGCTGCAGATTCTGTTAGTGGTGGACGCTTAGGTCTGTCGTCTTGTTGAAAGCGGTTTCGATATAGTGAAGGATTGATCCTCACTTCAACGCTCATCAGCTTGGCAAAGCCTTGAGTACGAAGTTTATTTAGGATCATGAGGCGATCGTAATCGATCTTCATTTTGATCGCGGCACTAGAGACATCGATCAATAGATGGCCGTTACGAACATTCGCTACTCGGCAATGATCGGCCGTCCCCGTGGGTAAGACCTCTTGCAAAGCTTGGTTAAGCTGTAAGATTTCTCCAGCATGTTCTTGAATCTGCTTGAACTGTGACTCAGCAATAACATCTTCAGTCGAGGTTGGACGGTGATCACGCATAGGTAAAATCTAATTTTGTTGAGATATAGCTATTCTAGAGCAGCTTTCTATCAAGGTATAGTTTACATTAACGTCTTTAGCTTCAGTTTTACAATGTAGCAAGGTAAAAAGCAAAGTTTGCTCTGGATGGATTACACATATTGCGGTATGCAATATCGGCTAATCAGTCACCACTTTAAGTAAAAACTTCAGAGTGCTTCAAACAAATACGTCTATTTATGGTTGTATCGATTAAAAATCCTTACACTAAGCCACATTGTTTCAAAACTTAGCCTTGAAATATGGATGTTTGAACTCAATATCTTTGATAAATGATTTATCTCAGTATTCTTAGTTCCAAACTGGCAGAGACTGAAGGCATTATGAGTAGATCGGGAACGGTCTGAATAAAGAGAGATTCACGAAAAATGATAACTAAGCTACTGACAAAAGTGATTGGCAGTCGCAACGACCGAACACTGCGCCGCCTTAGAAAAATTGTAAAAGAAATTAATAACTATGAGCCAACATTCGAGGCTCTAAGTGATGAAGAGTTAAAAGCAAAGACGGTTGAATTCCGTGAGCGCCTAGAGAAGGGTGAAACTCTTGATAAACTACTTCCAGAAGCTTTTGCTACGGTTCGTGAAGCATCTAAGCGTGTCTACGGTATGCGCCACTTCGACGTCCAGCTTATCGGCGGTATGGTTCTAAATGCGGGTCAAATCGCGGAAATGCGTACGGGTGAAGGTAAAACGCTGACGGCAACGCTTCCTGCTTACCTAAATGCCCTAGCTGGTAAAGGCGTTCATATTGTAACAGTGAACGATTATCTAGCTAAACGTGATGCAGAGACAAACCGCCCTCTATTTGAATTTTTAGGTATGACTGTTGGCGTAAACGTGCCAAACATGCCTCCTCAAGAGAAAAAAGAAGCGTACCAAGCTGACATCTTGTACGGAACGAACAATGAATTTGGTTTTGACTACCTTCGTGACAATATGGCCTTCCGTAGCGAAGACCGTGTACAGCGTGATCGCTTCTTTGCAGTTGTCGATGAGGTGGACTCAATCCTAATTGATGAAGCTCGTACTCCTTTGATCATTTCTGGTCCTGCTGAAGATAGCTCTGAGCTATACACCCGAATCAACCTTTTGATCCCGCATCTTAAAAAGCAAGACAAAGAAGACTCTGAAGAATATCGTGGTGATGGTCACTACACTGTTGATGAGAAATCAAAGCAAGTATACCTCACAGAAACGGGCCAAGAGTACGTTGAAGAACTGTTGGTGAAAAATGGTCTTATGGAAGAGGGTGACACACTTTACTCTCCGACTAACATCAGCATGTTACATCACGTGAATGCCGCTTTGCGTGCTCATGTGTTGTTTGAGCGCAACGTTGATTACATCGTTACTGACGAAGGTGAAGTAGTAATTGTTGATGAACATACTGGTCGTACAATGCCAGGTCGTCGTTGGTCTGAAGGTCTTCACCAAGCAGTAGAAGCGAAAGAAGGCGTTAAGATTCAAAACGAAAACCAAACTTTGGCTTCGATTACCTTCCAGAACTACTTCCGCTTATACGAAAAACTGTCTGGTATGACAGGTACTGCGGATACTGAAGCGTTTGAGTTCCAATCTATTTATGGCTTGGAAACGGTGGTTATCCCAACCAACAAACCAATGATTCGTAACGATATGCCGGATGTGGTGTACCGTACCGAAGCTGAGAAGTTTGCTGCAATCATTGAAGATATCAAAGAGCGCGTTGCGAAAGGTCAGCCAACATTGGTTGGTACAGTATCGATTGAAAAATCAGAACTTCTTTCTAACGCATTGAAGAAAGCGAAGATCAAACACAACGTACTGAATGCGAAATTCCATGAAAAGGAAGCGGAAATTGTTGCTGAAGCGGGTATGCCTGGTGCGGTAACTATCGCGACCAACATGGCCGGTCGTGGTACGGACATTGTGCTTGGCGGTAGTTGGCAATCAAAAGTGGAAGCTTTGGAGAACCCAACTCAAGAACAAATCGATGCGATTAAAGCAGAGTGGAAAGTGGTACATGATCAAGTACTAGATGCTGGTGGTCTACACATCATTGGTACTGAGCGCCACGAATCTCGCCGTATTGATAACCAGCTACGTGGTCGTTCTGGTCGTCAAGGAGATGCGGGTTCATCTCGCTTCTACCTATCTATGGAAGACTCTTTGTTACGTATTTTCACTTCTGATCGTATGGCGAGCCTTATCCAAAGTGGTATGGAAGAAGGTGAAGCAATTGAATCGAAAATGCTTTCTCGCTCAATTGAAAAAGCACAGCGTAAAGTGGAAGGTCGTAACTTTGATATCCGTAAGCAGCTACTAGAATACGATGATGTGGCGAACGATCAGCGTAAGGTTGTCTACGAGCTGCGCGACGAATTGATGAACGTTGAAGACATCAGCGGTATGATCGAGCAAAACCGTGAAGATGTGCTAACAGCGGTTATTGATGAGTACATCCCGCCACAATCACTAGAAGATATGTGGGACGTTGAAGGTCTGCAAGAGCGCTTGAAAGCAGACTTCGATCTTGATGCGCCAGTGAAGCAATGGCTTGAAGAAGACGATAAGCTTTACGAAGAGGCGCTACGCGAGAAGATCATCAATCTAGCCGTTGAAGTGTATAAAGAGAAAGAGGAAGTGGTGGGTGCGCAAGTGCTTCGTAACTTCGAGAAATCGGTTATGCTTCAAACTCTGGATACGCTTTGGAAAGAGCACTTGGCAGCAATGGATCACTTGCGTCAGGGTATTCACTTACGCGGCTATGCGCAGAAGAACCCGAAACAGGAATACAAGCGTGAATCGTTTGAACTGTTTGAAGGTCTACTAGAAGCGCTGAAAACTGATGTGATTACTGTTCTATCTCGCGTTCGAGTCCAGCAACAAGAAGAAGTTGAACGTATGGAAGAGCAACGTCGTGCGCAAGCTGAAGAGGCCGCTCGTCGTGCTCAAGCGCAACACGCAGCAGCACAAAACCCTCTTTCTGAAGGTGAAGAATCTGAAGAAGGCTCAAGTCAGCCAATGGTACGTGATGAACGTAAAGTAGGTCGCAATGAGCCTTGCCCTTGTGGTAGTGGTAAGAAGTATAAACAGTGCCACGGCAAGATCGACTAACGTATTAGTCAGATAATTTTTTAAAGAGTCGCCTAGGCGGCTCTTTTTTTAAGCAAATTCTGTGGCTGTCGAATTTCATAAGTTTTGATAGCATCGGATAGTTTTAGAGATGCAAAGACCGTTGAAGTGTAACGGCTTGAGAGTTAGGAACCCCTATGAAAAGAATTCACATAGTCGCGGCTATTATTTTTAACCAAGACAAATCAAAAATTTTTATTACAAAGCGTCCAGACGACAAGCATAAAGGCGGGTTTTGGGAGTTTCCCGGCGGGAAAGTCGCGTCAGGAGAAAGTATTGAACATGCTCTAGCAAGAGAACTTGAAGAAGAAGTAGGAATTGAAGTTACTGAGCAAGCCCTTTTCGAGCATTTGGAATATGACTATCCAGACAAATCACTTAAGTTTGATTTTATTACGGTATCTAAGTTCAGTAATGAGCCTTACGGCCGAGAAGGTCAAGAAGGTTGCTGGGTTGAGATAAGAGAATTGGGTAACTATGCCTTTCCTGAAGCGAACGTGCCTATCTTGGAGCGTGTCGTAAAAGAGTTCGCTTAAGCCTGATGAACTTGCTTGTGGTAACCACGGTATGTTGTTAGTTTAAATAGATTAAGCGAAACGAGAGAACGAGAGCAAACCTCGTTATCCAGAGAAGGAGAGAAAGCGCAATGGTTCGTATTGCAATCGCAGGAGCAGCAGGCCGAATGGGCCGTAATTTGGTTAAAGCTTCACACCTTAACCCAGAGGCGACAGTGAGCGCGGGATCAGAACGACCTGAGTCCTCACTTGTCGGTGTCGATATCGGTGAACTTTGTGGTGAAGGCAAATTCGATGTGTTCTTAACGGATGATCTTGCTAAAGACGTCGATAATTTTGATGTAATCATCGATTTTACTGCCCCAGTAAGTACGTTGGCGAATCTTGAACTGTGTAAGAAGCATGGAAAGAGTATTGTGATTGGGACGACTGGTTTCAGTGATGCAGAGCGTGAACTGATTGACGAAGCCGCTAAGCAAGTGCCTGTTGTCATGGCTCCTAACTACTCTGTTGGTGTGAACCTAGTATTTAAGCTTCTTGAGAAAGCAGCCAAAGTGATGGGCGACTACTGTGATGTTGAGATTGTCGAAGCACATCATCGTCATAAAGTTGATGCTCCTTCTGGTACCGCTATCGGGATGGGCGAAGCCATTGCTGGTGCGATGGGCAACAAGCTGAATGATGTAGCTGTCTATGCGCGAGAAGGTATCACAGGTGAACGTACTAAAGATGAGATCGGCTTTGCTACAATTCGCGCTGGCGATATTGTCGGTGAGCACACAGCCATGTTTGCTGATATCGGGGAACGAGTGGAGATAACGCACAAAGCGACCGATCGTATGACGTTTGCTAATGGCGCCGTCAAGGCCGCTGTTTGGTTGAGTGCCAAACCAGCGGGCTTTTATACCATGACAGATGTTTTGGGATTGAATGAACTCTAAATACATAATTATTCGCCGGCGGTAGCCGGCTTTTTTATATCTATAGAATTAGTTGTAAATGAAATGATTCTAACAGAAAGTATTTTGGTGCTTACTTTTGTTGTTGTTTTGGTTGTTTTGTGGGTGTTTTGGGTTTTGATGTCTAAAAACTAATGTCTTTTTTGTTGGGTGAACGTTTGCGTGAAAAACTCATACTTTTTTGTGAACTCTAAAAAGTTCAAATTTGTAAAATTCATTAAACCTCTATGCCTCTCTATGTAATAGCATGTAAAAGTTATCTTTTTGGGCCTTACTGATTCAAAATGACCTTACTCGCTAGAAAATAATCATTTATTTTTGATTGTAGGTTGACAGGTTTCGAGTCCAACTTTAGAATACCGCCAATTTGTCTGAAATACCTATTTATGTAGATTTTATAGGTAAAGGAAGGCATGTTTGCAGTTTGATTTATTTTTTTTGCATTTTTATTCTGGAGGTTGTCTTGGGTAAATTAGCACTGTTGGTCCTAGAAGATGGGACAGTGTTCCGCGGAGTGTCCATAGGGGCAGATGGTCTTTCCGTTGGTGAAGTCGTTTTTAATACCTCGATGACGGGGTATCAAGAAATCCTCACTGATCCTTCCTATTCTCAGCAAATCGTCACTCTCACTTATCCTCATATTGGCAATACCGGAACCACTTCCGAAGATGAAGAATCCTCTTCCATTCATGCACAAGGCCTTGTGATTCGCGATCTTCCTCTAATCGCTTCTAACTTCCGTAACGAACAATCCCTCTCTGATTATCTTAAGTCTCAAAATATCGTTGGCATCGCTGATATCGATACTCGTAAGCTCACTCGTATCCTGCGTGAAAAAGGTGCTCAAAACGGCTGTATTGTTGCGGGCAACAACCTAGACGAAGCTTTGGCACTAGCGAAAGCAAAAGAATTCCCAGGCTTAAAAGGAATGGACCTTGCGAAAGAAGTTACAACAAAAGAAGCGTATCAATGGAAGCAAGGTTCGTGGACGCTTGAAGGTGGACTTCCAGAGGCGAAAGATGACAGCGAGCTGCCATACCACGTTGTCGCTTACGACTTTGGCGCAAAACGCAACATCTTACGAATGTTGGTTGACCGCGGCTGCCGCTTAACGGTTGTACCTGCAGAAACGTCAGCGGAAGAAGTTCTGGCACTAAATCCAGATGGCGTATTCTTATCGAACGGCCCTGGTGACCCAGAACCATGTACTTACGCGATTGAAGCAACCAAAGTGTTCCTAGAAAAAGGCCTGCCAATTTTTGGTATTTGTCTAGGTCACCAAATTCTGGCGCTAGCATCAGGTGCGCAAACGGTGAAAATGAAGTTTGGTCACCACGGTGCAAACCACCCAGTAAAAGATTTAGAGCGTAACGTTGTGATGATCACTTCGCAAAACCACGGCTTTGCGGCAGATGAAGCAACATTACCGGAAAACTTACGTGCTACTCACGTATCGCTATTTGATGGCTCTTTGCAAGGTATCCACCGCACAGACAAGCCAGCATTTAGCTTCCAAGGTCACCCAGAAGCGAGCCCTGGTCCACATGACGCGGCACCGCTATTTGACCACTTTATCGAACTAATCAAAAAACACAGCGCTTAATTCGGAGTAGTAGATAATGCCAAAACGTACTGACATTCAAAGTATTCTAATTCTTGGTGCTGGTCCGATTGTTATCGGTCAGGCATGTGAGTTTGACTACTCTGGCGCACAAGCGTGTAAAGCTCTTCGCGAAGAAGGCTACCGAGTTATCCTGGTTAACTCTAACCCAGCAACCATCATGACTGACCCAGAGATGGCAGATGCGACTTACATCGAGCCGATTCAGTGGGAAGTTGTACGCAAGATCATCGAGAAAGAACGTCCTGATGCAGTTCTGCCAACTATGGGTGGTCAGACAGCACTTAACTGTGCGTTAGATTTAGAGAAGCACGGCGTTCTCGCAGAGTTTGGCGTAGAGATGATTGGTGCAACGGCTGATGCAATCGACAAAGCGGAAGACCGTTCTCGTTTTGATAAAGCGATGAAGTCTATCGGCCTTGAGTGTCCTCGCGCAGATACAGCGAAGAGCATGGAAGAAGCTTACAAAGTTTTAGATATGGTTGGCTTCCCTTGTATCATTCGTCCATCGTTCACCATGGGTGGCACTGGTGGTGGTATCGCGTACAACAAAGAAGAGTTCGAAGAAATCTGTCGTCGCGGTCTGGACTTATCTCCGACCAACGAACTTCTTATCGATGAGTCACTAATCGGTTGGAAAGAGTACGAAATGGAAGTCGTTCGTGACAAAGCGGACAACTGTATCATCGTATGTTCAATCGAGAACTTTGACCCAATGGGCATCCATACGGGCGACTCAATCACGGTTGCTCCAGCACAAACACTGACTGACAAAGAATACCAGCTTATGCGTAATGCATCGCTAGCTGTTCTGCGTGAAATCGGTGTTGAAACAGGTGGTTCAAACGTACAGTTTGGTATCAACCCGAAAGATGGTCGTATGGTCATCATCGAGATGAACCCGCGTGTATCTCGCTCTTCTGCGCTAGCATCAAAAGCAACAGGCTTCCCAATTGCGAAAATTGCCGCGAAACTGGCTGTTGGCTTTACGCTAGACGAACTACAAAACGACATCACAGGTGGTGCAACACCCGCGTCATTTGAACCAACTATCGACTACGTCGTAACTAAGATCCCTCGCTTTAACTTCGAGAAATTTGCTGGTGCAAACGATCGTCTGACAACTCAGATGAAATCGGTTGGTGAGGTAATGGCGATTGGTCGTAACCAACAAGAATCTCTTCATAAAGCACTGCGTGGCCTAGAAGTTGGCGCAACTGGTTTTGATGAGATGGTCGATCTGGAAGCGCCAGATGCACTGACTAAGATTCGTCACGAACTTAAAGAAGCAGGTGCAGAGCGTATCTGGTACATCGCCGATGCATTCCGAGCGGGTATGTCAGTCGACGGTGTGTTCAACTTGACTCAAATCGACCGCTGGTTCCTGGTTCAAATCGAAGAAATTGTAAAACTCGAAGAACAAGTCAAGGCGGGCGGCTACGCAGGTTTGACCAAAGAAGTGCTTCGTCAGATGAAACGCAAAGGCTTCTCTGATGCTCGCTTGTCTAAATTGCTTGGTGTCGCTGAAAGTGAAATTCGCCGTGCTCGTGAGCAGTTTGATATTCATCCGGTTTACAAACGTGTGGATACATGTGCAGCAGAGTTTTCTTCTGACACGGCTTACATGTACTCATCTTACGATGAAGAATGTGAAGCAAACCCAACAGACAAAGATAAGATCATGGTTCTTGGTGGCGGTCCAAACCGTATCGGCCAAGGTATCGAATTCGATTACTGTTGTGTCCATGCATCACTTGCGCTGCGTGAAGACGGTTACGAAACCATTATGGTTAACTGTAACCCAGAAACGGTATCTACTGACTACGATACGTCTGATCGTCTGTACTTCGAGCCAGTAACTCTGGAAGATGTACTGTCTATCGCTCGCGTTGAAAAACCAAAAGGTGTGATTGTTCAGTACGGTGGTCAAACGCCACTTAAACTGGCTCGTGCTCTAGAAGCGGCTGGTGTGCCAATCATTGGTACTAGCCCAGATGCTATCGACCGTGCGGAAGACCGTGAACGCTTCCAAGCCGCTGTTGACCGTTTAGGTCTACTTCAGCCAGAAAACGCGACAGTAACAACGATGGAGCAAGCGGTTGAGAAATCGAAAGAAATTGGCTTCCCATTAGTTGTTCGTCCATCTTATGTACTCGGTGGTCGTGCGATGGAAATCGTGTACGACGAGCAAGACCTGCGTCGCTACTTCAACGAAGCAGTAAGCGTATCGAACGAGTCTCCAGTTCTGCTAGACCGTTTCTTGGATGATGCAACCGAAGTTGATATTGATGCTATCTGTGACGGTGAACGCGTCGTTATCGGCGGTATCATGGAGCACATCGAACAAGCGGGTGTTCACTCTGGTGACTCTGCATGTTCACTGCCTGCATACACGCTAAGTCAGGAAATTCAAGACAAGATGCGTGAGCAAGTTGAGAAGTTAGCATTCGAACTCGGTGTGCGCGGTTTGATGAACACGCAGTTTGCTGTGAAAGATAACGACGTTTATCTAATTGAAGTGAACCCTCGTGCTGCTCGTACGGTACCATTCGTATCGAAAGCGACAGGCGCTCCTCTAGCGAAAATCGCTGCACGTGTAATGGCGGGTCAATCTCTAGAGTCACAAGGCTTTACTAAAGAGATTATCCCTCCTTACTACTCAGTGAAAGAAGTGGTTCTGCCGTTCAACAAATTCCCTGGTGTTGACCCTCTATTGGGCCCTGAAATGCGCTCAACAGGTGAAGTAATGGGTGTGGGTGCAACGTTCGCAGAAGCTTACGCGAAAGCAGAGCTAGGTTGTGGTGCGGTTTATCCTGAAGGTGGTCGTGCGCTACTGTCTGTACGTGAAGGTGATAAAGAGCGTGTTGTTGACCTAGCTTCTAAGTTAGTGAAACTGGGTTACCAGTTGGATGCGACACACGGTACTGCTGTAATTCTGGGCGAAGCGGGTATTAACCCACGTTTGGTAAACAAAGTACACGAAGGTCGTCCACACATTCTTGACCGCATCAAGAACAACGAATACACCTACATCGTAAACACGGCTGCTGGTCGTCAAGCGATTGAAGATTCGAAAGTTCTACGCCGTGGTGCACTGGCAGAAAAAGTGAACTACACAACGACACTGAATGCAGCGTTCGCTACATGTATGTCTCATACTGCAGACGCAAAAGCGTCAGTAACTTCGGTTCAAGAGTTACACGCTAAAGTGAAAGCGAGTCTAGACGCGTAACAGATAAAAATCAGTAAGCTCATTAATCAGGGCTTACATGACAACCTCATTGCCCGCTCATTTGAGCGGGCTTTTTTATATCGAGGTTTTTCTAAAATGAAGAGCATTAAAGTGTGCTAGGAACGACTGGTATGCTTCGCTTTTGAAGATCATCAAGCTAATGATGGCAAGCGATGTACCCAAAGATGAAGAAATAGTACTACCACTTGCTGCAACAAAATTAATGCTGTAGGACTGAGATATTAAGCCGACCATAACTCTTTAAGCAGATAGGTAATTAGAAAAAGTTAAAATAAGCAGTGTCGAGCTTAAAAACATACTAACTATGGAGTGCTTCGATAGGTTCTTTTTTCTAAGACTAAGTTATAAGTTGATTTTTCAGTATCAAGAGAGTATCCGTTACTTTTTGCAAAAACATCTGCTGCTAGTAGCGAGGGATAAAGAAGAAAAAAACTAGTTACCGATATAGTTAGGAATATCTTACTAGAGCTTTTAAACTCACTTTTAGTTAGGAAATTATTTGATTTTAATGTTTTTACGGACATTCTAGAGCATTCAAATAAGATCAAACTAGAGCCTATAATCAAAATATCAGCCTGATCAAAAGATGAATAACTTTCATTATTATAGATGTTAAGATAAAATTCTGACAATCCATCAAAACCATATATTAACAGTGATATTGCTGATGCTAATAAAATTATTAAATAAAAAAACACTTGCGTTCGGTCGTAACTCCCTTTTTTCATCGTAACAAACCTCGCTGTATTTCTTGCGAGAAAATCATACTTTGAGTTTTACGTTGAATCTCATTATATTCTTCTTTTGCTCTTCTCTTTGCTTCTATATCTCTTTGCTTTAAGTAAATATCTATAGAGGCTATTAACTTCTGTGTTAAACCTCGTTTATCATTTTCTCTATTCAATAAAAGACCTACAGCCGAGCTTATCAAAATAGCCCCTAATAATGGGCCAGCACTTAAAGTTACAACACTGCCACCCACTGCTGCGGCAAAGTTTACAAATATAGCTGCTGCAGCTGACGATAACCCGATAGTGATTATATCACTAGCTAAAGTACCAAATAGTTTGGCTAAGGTTTGACGGTCATTGAGGAAAAAGTCAATCACTCTGTATGTGGATATTAAGATAATTGTTATTATGCCCCCACTTCTAATGGATTGTAATGCCCCTTCTGGTCCAACAGCGAACTTTGCCACAGTTGGAGTGGGAAGAAATTTTCCTAATCCAGAAAGCTTTGAGTGCATAGCAGGGGAGCCTGTGAGTATGATATGTGGAGCTCCAGAATAATTTTTAACGATAACAGAGCTATTATTTCCGTACAAATAGTTTGATAAGTTGGTTATAAAAACTAAGTCCTGTCCTGTAGCATAATAGTTTGCTGTATTTTCAAACATTCCCTTTATCTTTTCCCAACGTTCTAATTTCGCTTTATCTTTTACATTGTTCTTGACAACGATATCGAAGCTCTCGATAGATAAGATAATGGTTTCTTGATTTCGATGTTGATGATTTGATTTATAAAGTGGGTAGGTGCTTATACTAGCACTATTTTTTGAGGATTGATGTCGTGATAAAGGGTAGTTGCTAGTCATGTATTTTCCTCAGATATCGGGCCTTGAGCGCTGACAATGTAAACTCTACATGCTGAACAGATCTTTCATATTCGTCTAGTTTTATATTTAAAGGTAAGCGTTTGATCTCATTATCAGGAATAGATTTGTGACAGTGATTCAATTCTTTCTGACAACTAAATTTTATATAAAAGTTTGGAGTCAAGTTTAAGCATTAATTCTATGAAAATTAGGAATAGATTGGTGTCTTGACTTTCCATTGGTAGTTTTGTGAATAAGTGCTACCGTTTCTTCCTCTTTGATACCTCTTCAAAAAGGAAGTGTAGTGGAAATCACGGTTGAGATTTTGTTGGCCTTATTTTTGGTTGCGACTGCCGCAGGCTTTATTGATGCGATGGCTGGTGGGGGAGGGCTCATTACGCTCCCTGCGCTTTTGGCTGCGGGGTTGAGTCCGACTCAAGCTCTAGCAACCAATAAGTTACAAAGTTCGTTTGGCAGTTTCTCTGCTAGCTGGTATTTCGTGCGTAACGGTATTGTCAGCCTAAAGGAAATACGTTTCGCGATACTCTGTACTTTTATTGGTGCAGCGATCGGTGCCGAGGCTGTGCAGTTTATTGATGCTAGCGTACTCACCAGTTTGATCCCTGTTCTTTTGATAGCCATTTCCCTCTATTTTTTACTCGCGCCAAGTACGAGAAAAATCGATGGAGAACCAAAGTTATCTGAAGCGATGTTTGCGCTATGCATTGGTGGCGGGATTGGCTTCTATGATGGCTTTTTTGGCCCTGGGACTGGATCTATTTTTACTGTTTGTTTTGTTGCACTAGGTCACTTTTCTTTGGTCGAAGCCACAGCTAGAACCAAAATCCTCAATTTCACGTCAAACATAGCGGCACTACTCTTTTTTATCTTAGCTGGGTTGCCAGTGTGGAAGCTTGGCTTAACTATGGCTGTTGGCGGTTTTCTTGGTGCTCAGTTAGGGGCGAAGGTCGTGGTAAGTAAAGGGCAAAAATGGATTCGTCCTCTAGTTATAGTGATGTCGATGCTTATGGCAACGAAACTTCTTTGGCAACAACATCAGCAATGGATTCTGTCAGTGCTTTAACTCGCTCGCTACGATATGTGCTGTGACGTAAGCAGATATGTATTGGTCGAACTAACTGATCTATCTCTTCAAAGTCATAGCAGAACTTAGGTGCGATATTAAGTGTCGTTAGGATAGATTTAGGGATTAAAGCGGGAGCCATACCTCCCAAAGCCAGTTGTGCTGCCGCAGTATACGAATCCATTTCCATCAAAGGTTCGATTCCGTGTTTGGATAAAATAGCTTGTTGATATGTGTTGGCAGGGTTAGTTAGGTCATTGGTCAAAATAGCTTTAGGTAGTTGTGAAAGTGAATGTCGACTGACAATTGAGAAAGGTTCATCGGCGAGGTGAAGGCTCATTAATCCATGATGAGGTGGTAGATAGCCAGCGCAAAATCCCAATGTTGCTTTACCTGATTTCACATTCTCAATAATGCGTGGCGTATGATTGGTCGATATTCGTATGTACTGATCATGGGCAAAGTGTTCTGCCATGATCATGCTGAGGTATCCAGCGACTAAGGTTTCAGAGCAGTCTATCTTGATCAAAGAAGTATCTTCTATTTGTTGTTGATCGTAGATTTTTCCTCTTAACTCATTGAACGTGGGTTCTATTGTGTGTATGAGAGCAAGGCCATCGGAGGTCAGCTTTATGTGCCGACCATTTGGCTCTATCAATTTTTTTCCTAACTTCTTCTCTAGATTTGAAATACGTTTACTCACGGCAGATTGACTAATATAGAGTTGACTGCCCGTGCGGCTCATGGTTTTTTCTTTACTGAGGACAAGTAACGTTTCAATACCTTCAAGCAACATAATGATTAATGAAAGTTAGGAATGGTTGAGATAATTTAGCGAATTGCCCAAGAATTGGCGAATCAAATGAGCATAAATGAGAGGAGCCGACACTTGGTCGACTCCATAATGAGTGATGTTGTTGGTGTTTAACGGTTAATGGCGAAAGTTGGCAGGGATAGATGCCAACGAATCGCACCGAGACGTATAATGAGCGTTGAGATTACACCAGCGAGCAAAGCCGTTGAGTGGTCATAACCCATGTTTACCGCCATCGTATGGAAGATGCCGCCAATAATACATGCCGTAGCATAGACTTCACTTCTTAATACCATAGGAACTTCGCGAGCCAGCACGTCTCGTATAATGCCACCGCCACAGCCAGTAATAACCCCCATTATCACCGCGACCATCCCAGATGCATTGTAGGCGAGTGCCTTTTCTACTCCTATTCCCACAAATACAGCGAGACCGATGGCATCACAAACGGGTAATACCCACCATGAGAGTCGCTTGGGTCTTCGAATAACAAGCATGGTTAGTAGACACGTAACAAATATCACCCATAAGTAAGTCGTATCTGTTATCCAAAATACGGGAGTGGCACCAAGCGCCATGTCTCGGATTGTTCCGCCACCTATAGCAGTCACACTGCCGAGCACGATAACGCCGAATGGATCCATTTTTAAACGGCCCGCGAGTAATACGCCAGAGATAGCGAAAACAGCGGTACCGAACAAATCGATCATATAAAGCAGCATGGAGTCCATGTTACTTAGTACCTTTAAATAGTGTGAGAAAAAATGGGCGGAAATTGTACGGTATTTGCCACGAAATCGTTAGCGTTTTTGACGAACGCTTTTAAAGTGCTCACACACTTCCTTGATCGCGTTCAATGTGCGTGGTGTCGGACGGTTAATCCAATCAGAGTTTAGGGACCAGATGTGTTTGTTTTTAAGAGCAAGAAGCTCATTACTCCACTCAGCCCACATACCATCGTTACTCATTGCGTGACGAGAAGTAAAAATAACCTCTGGCTGGCGAGTAATGACTTGCTCGATGCTAACTTGAGGATAAGGCGCGCTAGATGCGGCGAAAATGTTCTCACCACCGCAAAAAGTAAAGACTTCACTTGGCCAGTTCTTTCCAGCGACAGTGATGATAGGCTTTTCACTCAACTGATAAAAGTAACTAACTTTCTCGTTCGTGTTGTACTGTTCTTTTAGTGTACTCAGCTGCGTTCTAAAATCTTCAGCGGCCTTTTTTCCTACTTGTGGAGTTTCGCTGTATTGGCTGAGTTGCTCGATATTATTGGCGATATCTTCTAATGAACCTGTAGTGGAGTAATAGATAGGAATACCGAACTGTTTAATTTTCTCCAACTCTTTAGCGGGGTTTCCGGCTGGCCAAGCAATCACTAAGTCCGGCTGAAGAGCAATAATGCGCTCTAATTTAATTCCTTGATAATTTGAGACTCTTTCTAGCTGCTTTGCCTGTTCTGGATAATCGCTCATTTCGCTGACAGCAACAAGCTGCTCTCCTAGCCCTGCTGCAAAGGCAATTTCGGTGGCATGTGGAGCTAAACTTATAATGCGTTGAGCGGGTTGAGCGAAGGTCGCTGTCGAAACAAACAGCGTTAATGCGAAGCATAATTTATTCATCATAATCCTTGATAAATTATTCCTAAAAGCAAACTTTGTATTGCGATCCAAGCCAGGACGCGCCAAACGAGCAGCGTATGTATTTGTGAAAGGTGAATAGCCGATGGCGCAATGCGCCCACCGATTTTTGCGCGCTCTGCACGCACACCTTGATAGATAGCAGGGCCGCATAAGGATAGTTGTAGTTTGTGTCCGATAGTACATAACACCCAGCTAGGTCCTGGTAAGGGCCAAGACTTCGCTTGCTGTAGTATTCCAGAGAGCACATTACTTGTATTCTTTCCGGCAGCTAAAAGTATGGCAAAGAGACGAAGTGGAATAATATCCAGAGTAGCAACCAGTTGAATCACAGGTTTACCAAAGGGCAAATATTGGCGTCGGCTAGGGGACCACACTCGCGCTAATTCTGTTGTGAGTCGATACATTAACGCACCAATACCACCTGTTAGTGCGTACCAAAATAGCACGCCGATCACGTTGCGGCTGTATCCCATAATCAGGGTTTCTGAGCCAGCTTTACCTATGCCAACGATCGAGAGGCTACCAGTATCGCGATTAAGATATGGTCTCAGTAATGCTCGACACTGAGCTTTGTCTTCCGAAGAGATACTTGTGACGAGCTGTTTCGTTAACGTTTCGCTGTTACGCCAGTCTAGCGCAATGATCAATAGAACCAGTTCATATAAAGGGATTTGCCAAACAAATGGCTTTACTGCAATCAGTAATATCAAGCAAGGAAACAGCATCAAGCCTAATGCAAGACTGCCTGAGATTACACTCTGTGAGTAATTGTGATTATTGTTCACTTTGTTGGCTAGCTGTTCTGCTAGCTTTCGCCATAAAGTGATGGGGTGCGCTGAATGGGGGATTGGCACTAGAAGGTGCAAGATCAGTGCGCCCCACATTATAAGGAGCGCACCGTTGGCATAAAATGACTGAAAAACTTCTTCCATGAATGAGTCGTTTACTTAATGAGTTCCAGCATTTTGAATACCATTTCGGAAGAGCTTTTTGCTGCTAGAGGTAGGAACTCATCAAAGCTCATTGGTGATTCTTTATCAGCGACATCAGAGATTGCACGCACAACAACAAACGGAGTGTTGAATTGATGACAAGTTTGAGCGATAGCAGATGCTTCCATTTCTACAGCGATAACTGACGGGAAGTGTTTACGAATAAACTCTTGACGCTCAGCAGTACAAACAAACGCATCGCCAGTACAAATTAGGCCGCGAACCGCATGAGTGTTTTCCATTTGTGCTAGGGCTTTTTCGGCTAAGTCCATTAGCTTGTCATCCGCTTTGAATGCAGCTGGTTGACCGGCCATTTGGCCAATCTCATAACCAAAAGCGGTTACGTCTGCATCGTGATGACGAACTTCTGTAGAGATAACTACATCGCCAAGGTTTAAGCTTGAATCGAAACCGCCAGCAGAGCCTGTGTTAATCACAACGTCTGGTTGGTATTCATCAAGAAGGATTGTCGTGCCCACTGCCGCTGCAACTTTACCGATGCCCGATTGTAGTACGACGACTTCAACATCGTTAATTTGACCAGAGAAAAACGTACAACCTGCTTTATTTACAGTTTTGCAGTTTGTAATTGCTTGCTTCAGGATGGTCACTTCTTGTTCCATCGCACCGATGATACCAACTTTCATAACACTCTCTTTAGGTAAATATTTTAGTTGGCCGAGAGTATAGCACTCCCCGTTGGCAGTTTTCTATTTGATGAGCTTAGCTTGAGTGAGCTTTTCTCGTAATTGATCGGCGCGCTTTCTGTTTACGCCAAAGTCAGAGTAGCCCACACGAGATTCCGAGCGCACAATCAGTTGGTCTCCTGCTATTTTTAGTTCGAGGTCATCCACGAAGCGCATGATTTTAGATGTGCACTCGATACGAAGGTAGTTGCTTTCTTTCACCGCGGTTTTCGCGCCTGGCAGTTCAAGCGCAACTTGCTCAATAGCGTCGATGTTCGCTGAATCCACTAAGATGAATGGCGTTAGGTTGTATTTTTCTCGCGTGTCTTGGGTGGAGACGCAGTTTGGTTTGTCACCACAAGGTGATTGAGAACGATCCGTCATGGTTTTGACTCCTTGGCTACAAGCGGTTAAGCCGAGCAAAGTAATGGAAAGGAGAGCGGCTTTTTTCATTGGTTTTATCCCTTATCATAGGAATTTAATTATATGTAATAAAAGAAAAAAGGATCCAATAGTAGGATCCTTTTTGAGACGTTAACAGTGATTAAACTTCGAGGTAATCGAGAATGCCTTCTGCCGCTTTTCGTCCTTCATCAATTGCGGTTACGACAAGATCAGAACCTCGTACCGCATCGCCACCCGCGAAGATCTTTTCGTTGCTGGTCTGGAACTGGAACTCTTGCTTCGCTGGGGCTTTGATACGACCCCATTGATCCAAATCGACATCAAACGGTGCTAACCAGTCCATTTTGTGCGGCTGGAAACCAAACGCCATGATAACAACGTCTGCTGGTAGAACGTGCTCGCTGCCTTCAACGGGCTCTGGACGTCGGCGACCTGCTTCATCAGGTTCACCAAGTGCGGTTTTCACCACTTTGACCCCCGAGACTTTGCCTGACGCATCCACTTCCACTCCCAAAGGCTGAAGGTTGAACATGAACTTCACGCCTTCTTCCTTTGCGTTTTTTACCTCGCGACGAGAGCCTGGCATGTTGGCCTCATCACGACGATAAGCACAAACTACGTTGGAGGCACCTTGGCGAATTGAGGTACGAACGCAGTCCATTGCGGTATCACCACCACCCAGTACGACGACTTTCTTTCCTGCCATATCGATAAAGGGTTGGTTACTCTCAAGACCCATGACTTTGTAGGTGTTCGAAACTAAAAATGGCAGCGCGTCATACACACCCGGCGCATCTTCATTATCTAGACCTGCACGCATGTATTTATAGGTGCCAACGCCCAAGAAAACAGCATCGTATTCATCAAGTAGCTCTTGCACTTGGACATCTTTGCCTACTTCCATGTTCATGCGGAACTCGACGCCCATTTCAGTGAACACACGGCGGCGGTTTTCCATCACGCCTTTTTCAAGCTTGAATGAAGGAATACCGAAGGTCAGAAGGCCTCCAATTTCAGGGTAGCGGTCAAACACGACTGGCTTAACGCCATTGCGCACTAGGATATCCGCGGCAGCCAAGCCAGCTGGGCCAGCTCCAATGATTGCAACCTTTTTGTCGGTCCATTCCACCTTGGACATATCTGGCTTCCAGCCCATTTCAAACGCTTTGTCGGTAATGTACTTTTCTATGTTGCCGATGGTGACGGCACCAAAGTCATCATTAAGCGTGCATGAACCTTCACATAGGCGGTCTTGAGGACAAACGCGCCCACATACTTCCGGTAGGCTATTGGTTTGATGCGATAGTTCAACCGCTTCAAGAATACGACCTTCATTGGCAAGTTTTAACCATTGAGGGATGTAGTTGTGGACTGGGCATTTCCATTCACAATATGGGTTGCCACAATCTAAGCAGCGATCCGCTTGTGCAGTCGCCTGTTGTTTAGTGAACGGTTCATAGATTTCAACGAACTCGATCTTACGAACTTTGATAGGCTTTTTCGCAGGATCTACACGCTGCACATCGATAAATTGATAAACGTTCTGGCTCATGATTCAAACATCCTCCATGATTACTGTGCTTGAACACGCAGCTCTGCGGCACTGCGGCTCTGGTGACCAAGTAGCGTGCGAAGATCTGCCGCTTGTGGTTTCACCAAATAGAACTTTGGAATCCATTCATCAAAGTTCGCCAAAATATTTTCTGCATGACTCGACCCTGTTTCTTCAAGGTGTTCCGCAATTAGGCCACGCAAATGTTCTTGGTGGATGTAAAGATCGGACAATGAGATGGCTTCGACAGACTCAGTATTAACTCGACCTTCAAAGCTTTGGTTCTCATCCAGAACATAGGCAAAGCCTCCAGTCATACCCGCGCCAAAGTTCACACCTGTCGCACCAAGAATGGCAACAATACCGCCAGTCATGTACTCACAAGCGTTATCGCCAGCACCTTCAATGACGGCTATCGTACCTGAGTTTCGTACGCCGAAACGCTCACCTGCTTTACCGGCTGCAAATAGTTTACCGCCGGTCGCGCCGTACAGGCAGGTGTTACCAATGATAGTTGCTTCATTGCATTTAAATGCGGTGCCAAGGTGAGGTTTGATAACCACTTTACCACCCGCCATGCCTTTGCCCACGTAGTCGTTCGCATCGCCCGTGAGGTAAAGCTCTACACCACCTGCGTTCCAAACACCAAAGGACTGACCTGCGGTGCCGTCAAGATAGATTTTGATAGGGGAAGCCGCCAATCCTTGGTTGCCATAGCGTTTTGCTATTTCGCCAGATAAGCGTGCACCAACAGAACGATCAGTGTTGATGACATTGTAGAAGAAACTTGCCGATTGACCGTTTTCGACCGCATGCATGGCATCATCAATGATCTTTTGGTTGAGCTCAGCTTTATCAAACGGTTTGTTTGGCTCTGTCCAAAATAGCGGATGACCCTCAGGTGATACTGGAGCTTCTAGAATATTGGATAGATCCAGCTTGGTCTGTTTCGCTGTAAATCCCTCTACCGCCTCAAGTAAATCGGTACGACCAATCAAGTCCGTCAGCTTTTCAACGCCAAGTTCGGCGAGTAATCCGCGCACTTCGTCTGCCAAGCCGATGAAGTAATTCATCACCATTTCTGGTAGACCTTTGAAGTATTCTTTACGCAGTGTCTCGTCTTGAGTCGCAACCCCAGTTGCACAGTTGTTGAGGTGACAAATTCGTAGGAACTTACAACCCATAGCGACCATCGGCGCAGTACCAAAACCGAAGCTTTCTGCACCTAAAATTGCGGCTTTAACTACGTCTAAACCAGTCTTTAGACCACCGTCTACCTGTAAGCGGATCTTATGACGCAGACCATTAGCAACCAGAGCTTGTTGTGTCTCTGCCAACCCCAACTCCCAAGGGCTACCAGCGTATTTTACCGAAGTTAATGGGCTTGCTGCGGTACCACCGTCGTAACCCGAAATGGTAATAAGATCAGCGTAAGCCTTGGCTACGCCCGTTGCGATGGTGCCGACACCTGGCTCGGAGACGAGTTTTACCGAAACCAGCGCATTTGGGTTGACTTGTTTAAGGTCGAAGATCAGCTGGGCCAAATCTTCAATCGAATAGATATCGTGGTGCGGAGGAGGGGAGATCAGAGTCACGCCTTGTACCGAATAACGCAGTTTTGCGATTTCTGCGGTGACTTTGTGTCCTGGTAGCTGTCCACCTTCACCCGGTTTCGCACCTTGTGCCACCTTGATTTGCAGTACATCCGCATTAGTCAGGTAATGAGGCGTTACACCAAATCGGCCAGAAGCAATCTGTTTGATACGTGAGTTACGCTCAGTACCGAAGCGGCGAGGATCTTCACCGCCTTCACCCGAGTTAGAGTAACCACCAAGACGGTTCATCGCCGTTGCAAGTGCTTCATGCGCTTCTGGGCTAAGTGCGCCAATGGACATTGCCGCAGAGTCAAAGCGTTTGAACAGTTCAGTGCGTGGTTCTATTTGCTCAAGTGGCAGCGGTGAGTCTGATTTTTTCAGCGACATTAAGTCACGCAGCATGGCAACAGGGCGTTGATTTACCTGCTTAGCAAAGCTCTGATAGTCGTTACTTTCGCCAGATTTAACGGCCTGTTGCAGCGTGCCGACAACATCCGGGTTGTACGCATGATACTCACCTCCATGGACGTACTTTAACAAGCCGCCATGATCAATCGATTTGCGTTTCGCCCATGCTTTACGAGATAAGTTTGTAAGATCTTGCTGGAAGTCGTCAAAATTCGCGCCTTCAATTCGAGTTGTGACGCCTTTAAAACACAGATCGACCACATCTTGGCTCAAGCCAACTGCTTCAAACAGTTGTGAGCAGCGGTAAGAGGCGATGGTTGAGATCCCCATTTTCGACATGATCTTGTACAGGCCTTTGTTGATGCCGTATTGGTAGTTTTGCATCACATCGCGGTAGTCTTTCTCTAGTGCTTTATCATCAATCAGTTTACCTAAAGCTTCATAAGCAAGGTATGGGTAAACCGCAGTAGCACCAAAGCCAAGCAAGACAGCAAATTGGTGTGGGTCACGAGCTGTTGCGGTCTCAACAACAATGTTGGCATCACAACGTAAGTTGGCATCGATCAAGCGAGTTTGAACCGCACCGACCGCCATTGCTGCAGGAATTGGCAGCTTGCCTTTGACTAAAGCGCGATCTGAAAGCACGACTAGAACCGTGCCTTCACGCACCACTTGTTCTGCTTGCTCACACAGATCATCAATGGCTTGTTTGAGATCTTTCTGTTGTGGGTCGTAGTTGATATCGAGAATGGTATTACGGTAATGATCGTCACTCAGCTCTAGTAGTTGCTGCATGTCTGAATAGAGCAGTACTGGAGAATCAAAGGTTACACGATGCGCGTGGCCATCGGTTTCACAGAAGACGTTCATCTCCTGGCCGATGCTGGTCGCTAGCGACATGACGTGTTTCTCACGCAGCGGATCGATTGGTGGGTTGGTGACCTGCGCGAACTTCTGACGGAAGTAATCAGTCACCAAGCGCTCTTTCGAAGAAAGAACCGCCATCGGGGTGTCATCACCCATCGAACCGACGGCTTCTTGCCCCATATCACCGAGGACACGCAATACTTGATCGACTTCTTCATTGCTCATGGCAAACTGCTTTTGATAAGTCTTAAGCAAGTCTTCATCAAAGCTGCGCTCACCTACTTGATCTTCAGGTAGCTGAGAGAACGGTGTTAGTTTGCGAACGTTGTTCTCCATCCATTCGCGATAAGGGTGACGAGATTTCAGGTCATTATCGATCTCGCTAGACTGCCAAAGCTTACCTTTACGAGTGTCGATGACGAGCAATTCCCCCGGACCTACACGACCTTTTTTGGCAACTTCATCTGGGGCGTAATTCCAAATCCCTACCTCAGATGCCAGAGTGATCAGCTTGTCTTTGGTAATTACATAACGCGCAGGACGTAGACCGTTTCGGTCTAGGTTACAAGCAGCATAACGACCATCGGACAGTACGATACCTGCTGGGCCATCCCATGGTTCCATGTGTTTGGAGTTGAAATCGTAAAACGCACGCAAATCCGGATCCATATCCGGGTGGTTTTGCCATGCTGGCGGTACGAGCATACGCATGGCACGGAAGATATCCATGCCGCCAGCTAAAAAGAGATCTAGCATATTATCTAAGCTAGACGAGTCTGAGCCTGTCTCGTTCACAAACGGTGCTGCAGTTTGTAGGTCAGGCAGCAGTGGTGACGAGAACTTGTAAGCACGAGCGCGTGCCCATTGTCGGTTACCTTCAATGGTATTGATCTCACCATTATGAGCAAGGTAGCGGAACGGTTGAGCTAATGGCCAACGCGGTTGAGTGTTGGTAGAAAAACGCTGGTGGAACAGACAGATAGCAGATTCCATACGTAGATCGGCAAGATCAAGATAAAAGCGCGGTAAGTCCGCAGGCATGCATAGGCCTTTGTACACCAAAACTTGAGTCGATAAGCTACAGATGTAGAAATCCGGATCTTCGGTGATTTGTTTCTCGATGCGACGGCGTGCGATGTAGAGACGACGTTCAATGTCGCGTTCGCGCCAACCTGCCGGTGCAGAGACAAAGACTTGCTGAATATTTGGAAGCGAGTTGGCCGCAATTGGACCGAGTACTTCTGAATTAGTTGGTACTTCACGCCAACCAGCCACAGTTAGCGTCTCTTGCGCCAGTTCTTTGTTGACGATGTCTTTAGCGAGTTGAGCTTTGACTGGATCTTGGTTGAAGAAAATCATCCCTACGGCGTATTGCTTGCCAAGGTTGAAACCATTTTCTTCGGCAATAAGACGTAAATAGGAATCGGGCTTTTGTAATAGAAGACCACAACCATCACCAGTTTTACCATCGGCGGCGATACCACCACGGTGAGTCATGCGGTCAAGTGCAGAAATTGCTGTACGTACCAGCTTGTGGCTTTGTTCGCCTTCCATATGCGCGATCAAGCCAAATCCACAGTTGTCTTTCTCAAGACTTGGATCATAAAGAGCCATTGCAATTCTCCCTTTGCTTATCCGTCATCCCGACAGATATATCAACACTGCTTACGTTGATATCGATGACTAACTATGCGTCATCTTTATAGCTTTATGTATAATTATTCAGTAAAAGTTGTGAAATATTTAACATTTTTTGAGTGTTTTATTTTCATCAACTTCACAAGCTATAGCTTATTGTAAAAAAGGTCAAGTTATTAGTGGATCATCACGTGAATATACGATTTACCATTTAATAAGCTAAAATAGTTTAATAATTTCAAATAGATAGAAAATTGATTGTTACAAAAAAGTAACATTTGATTCTGTGGGAGATAAAAAAGACCAGCATAAAATGCTGGTCAAAATAGAAAGATTGGAAGGAATTGTTTTCTTTCTTCACCGATAGCCATCGATATTGCTGATGGCTATTAGGCAATTGAAAGAGAGAAGCATGACTGCTTCGTTAAGCAGAAAGCATCAGTGAATCTGCTTTTGCTTCTAGGTTTGTGCTACCCATTAGATAATCATCGATAGCACGGGCACATTCGCGGCCTTCATTGATACAACGAACCACCAAAGATTGGCCTGTTCGCATATCACCAGCAGCAAATACGCCTTCTTGGTTAGTAGCAAAATCTTGAGTTGCTACGTTACCGCGATCGTCTAGTGCGATATCCAGTTGAGCAAGTACGCCTGTTGGTTCAGGGTGTAGGAAGCCCATCGCTAGAAATGCCATATCACATGGAATCACACGCTCGCTGCCTTCTACTTCTTTGAAGCTTGGGCGCTCGCCTGGTTTTGCATCTTGCCAAACGATATCAGCAAGACGAAGGCCTGTGACTTCACCTTTGTCATTGCCGATGAACTCTTTGGTCAGGATGTTCCAGTGACGATCGACACCTTCTTCATGAGAGGTCGAAGTACGTAGGATCATTGGGTATTGAGGCCAAGGCATATTGGCTGGGCGCTTCTCTGGTGGAATCGGCATGATTTCCACTTGAGTTACGCTTGCTGCGCCGTGACGGTTTGATGTTCCCACACAGTCTGAACCCGTATCACCACCACCGATAACCACAACATGTTTACCCGCAGCGTGAATTTCTTCCGTTTTCAGGTCCATGTTATTGGCGCGACGGTTGTTTTGACCTAGGAATTCCATTGCGAAGTGAACGCCTTTTAGTTCACGACCCGGAACGGGCAAATCACGTGGAACCGTTGAGCCACCGGTTAGTAGAACCACATCGAACTCTTGACGCAATTGCTGAGCATTTACATCAACACCGACGTGTTGGTTTACTTTAAACTCAATGCCAGCTTCTGCCATTAGATTGATCTTGCGATCAATGACTTCCATGCTCAGTTTAAAGTCTGGGATACCAAAACGCAGCAGACCGCCCACTTTCTCGTCTCGCTCGAATACCGTCACAGTATGGCCTGCACTGTTTAGCTGCTCTGCTGCCGCAAGGCCAGCAGGACCTGAACCGATGATCGCAACGGTTTTGCCTGTGCGAGAACGTGGTGTTTTTGGTTTGGCGTACCCTTCACGATACGCCGTTTCTACGATGGTTTTCTCGATGTTACAGATAGTGATTGGGTCTTGGTTGATGCCAAGTACACAAGCACTTTCACACGGAGCAGGGCAAACACGACCAGTGAACTCTGGGAAGTTATTGGTTGAGCTTAGAATGTTCCAAGCTTCTTCCCAGCTATCACGATAAACCGCATCGTTAAACTCTGGGACGATGTTACCGATAGGGCAGCCGTTATGACAAAACGGCACACCACAATCCATACAACGAGAAGCCTGAGTATTGATCTTGTCACCAAACTCCTCGTTTAGAACGAACTCTTTGTTGTTCTTGATGCGTTCAGCTGGGTCGATTTTCTGTGGTAGTTCACGACCATGCTCTAAAAATCCAGTAGGCTTACCCATTATACGGCCTCCACTTGAGTTTCGTTTCCTTGAGACTGTGCTTCAGCTTTACGCTTTTGAAGAACCGCTTTGTAGTCACGCGGCATTACCTTAACCATAGAGGCTAGGCTTGCTTCAAAGTTGTCTAGGAAAGACTGAGCGACTTCACTTCCTGTGAATTGAACATGCTTAGTTAGCATGTCGAGTAATAGATCTCTGTCTTCTTGCTCGATTGGATCTAGGTCTACTAATTCTGGGTTCAGTTTTGACTCAAAGTCACCTGATTTATCCCATACGTAAGCCACGCCGCCACTCATACCTGCGGCAAAGTTACGACCTGTTGAACCAAGGATAATTGCTGCACCGCCAGTCATGTATTCACAACCGTGGTCACCGACGCCTTCTACTACTACTTTCGCGCCTGAGTTACGAACACAGAAACGTTCACCAGCCATACCGCGAATGAAAGACTCACCCGAAGTTGCACCGTAGAAACACACGTTACCAACCACGATGTTGTCTTCCGCGACAATGCTTGATTTCGCATCTGGGTAAAGTACTAAGGTACCGCCAGATAAGCCTTTACCCCAGTAGTCGTTCGCGTCGCCTTCCACTTCAAACTTCACGCCCTTAGCGAGGAATGCACCGAATGACTGACCCGCAGAACCTTTGAACTTCACGTTCATTGGCTGAGGTAGACCGGCATCTTTGTACACTTTCGAGATTTCGTTCGACAACATGGTACCTGCAGAGCGGTCCGTGTTAACGATAGGGAACTCGGCATTCACCGCTTCGCCTTTCTCGAGTGCAGGAATCGCTGCTTGAATCAGCTTACGGTCTAGCACTTCTTCTAGGTTGTGGTTCTGTTGAGCTTGGTTGAATACACCATCAGCTTCACGTGGTTGCTCAACGTGGAGAACAGGAGACAGATCTAGGTTCTTGTATTTCCAGTGAGAAATGTCTTGGCGAATCTTCAGCTTCTGACCTTGACCGACCATCTCATCGATAGTGCGGAAGCCAAGTTCAGCCATGATTTCACGTAGACCTTGTGCCATGTATTGGAAGAAGGTTACGACGTCTTCTACGCGACCATCAAAGCGCTCGCGAAGTGTTTTGTTTTGAGTCGCGATACCAACAGGACAGGTGTTCTTATGACACTTACGCATCATGATACAACCTTCAACCACCAATGCTGCGGTTGCCACGCCCCATTCTTCTGCACCGAGTAGTGTTGCCACTGCAAGGTCGCGAGGTGTCTTCATCTGACCATCCGCTTGAACCACGATACGGTTACGTAGACCGTTCTTTAGTAGCGTTTGGTGCGTTTCTGCCAAGCCAAGTTCCCAAGGAAGACCGGTATGACGGATTGAAGACATTGGTGATGCACCAGTACCGCCGTCGAAACCTGCGATTAGTACAACGTCCGCTTTCGCTTTCGCTACACCAGAAGCGATCGTACCTACGCCTGCTTCTGATACCAGCTTCACGTTTACACGACCCGCGCGGTTCGCGTTCTTCAAGTCGTAGATAAGCTGAGCCAAATCTTCGATTGAGTAGATATCGTGGTGTGGTGGTGGCGAGATAAGGCCAACGCCCGGAGTCGAGTGACGTGTTGCACCGATCCAGTCATCTACTTTATCGCCTGGTAGCTGACCACCTTCACCTGGCTTCGCACCTTGAGCCATTTTGATTTGCAGCTCTTCAGCGTTAGTTAGGTAGTAAGAGGTTACGCCGAAACGACCTGAAGCCACCTGCTTGATTGCAGAGCGTTCCCAATCGCCGTTCTCTTTGCGCTCGAAACGCATTGGGTCTTCACCACCTTCACCAGAGTTCGATTTCGCGCCAAGACGGTTCATCGCAACAGCTAGTGTGGAGTGTGCTTCGTAAGAAATAGAACCGAATGACATTGCACCCGTCGCGAAGCGTTTCACGATGCTTTCAATTGGCTCGACGTCGTCGATAGAGATAGAACCAGCGGGGTTCTTAATGAACTCAAGTTGGCTACGCAGGGTTACCGCGTTGTCACCTTGCTTATCTACAGCAGTCGCGTATTGCTTGAACTGATCGTAGTTCTTGTTGCGCGTAGACTCTTGCAGTAGAGAAATGGTTTCTGGGTTGAATAGGTGCTTCTCACCACGCTGTTTCCATTGGTAAACACCACCAACATCCAGCATTTGAATTGGGATTTCGCGTTGTGGGTAACCGATGCGGTGACGGATAAGTACTTCTTTGGCGATATCATCAAGGGTTAGACCTTGGATACGAGAAACCGTCCCTGTGAAGTATTTGTCGACCACGGATTTGTGGATACCCAATGCTTCGAAGATTTGCGCACCATGGTACGACTGTAGCGTAGAGATGCCCATCTTCGAGAAGATCTTCAGAAGACCGCCATTGATCGCTTTACGGTAGTTGTTGAACAGATCGCGAGGGTTCGCTTCTGGATCCAACTTCTTCGTACGTTGAAGTTCAATGATGGTTTCAATCACTAGGTAAGGGTTAACCGCATTCGCACCGTAACCAAGTAGCGTTGCAAAGTGGTGCGTTTCACGCGCGTCACCAGTTTCAACCACGATGTCACACTTCGCACGTAGACCTTTACGGATCAAGTGGTGGTGTACTGCGCCAACTGCCAGCATTGCTGGGATCGCCGCGTGGTTTGAATTCACTGCGCGGTCAGTGAGTAGGATGATTGAATAACCATCGATAACCGCGTCTTCTGCGTATTGGCAGATACGTTTTAATGCACGCTCAAGTTTGCCTTGATCTTCACTAGCTTGGAATACGATATCCAACGTTTTCGCTTGTAGGTGCTCGTTATCGATCGCACGCAATTTTTCAAGCTCAGAGTTGGCTAGAACAGGCGATTCCAATTCTACTTTCTGACAGTGAAGTGGTGTTTCAGTCAGAAGGTTTTGGTCTTTACCCAAGTAAGTGTTCAGCGACATAACCATGCGCTCACGGATCGGGTCGATCGGTGGGTTAGTTACTTGTGCAAACAGCTGCTTGAAGTAGTTTGAAAGGTGCTGAGACTGATGAGATAGAACCGCAAGAGGCCAGTCGGCACCCATTGCTGATAATGGTTCTTTCGCGTCATTCGCCATTGGAACGATGATTTCGTTCACTTCTTCAGTGCTTACGCCAAACGCTTGTTGGCGGTGTAGAAGGTGTTCTGGCTTAGGTTGGCTGAACTGGTTGCTCGCATCTGGCAGCTTCTTCAAGCTCAGTAGGTTTTCTTCTACCCACTTCTCGTAAGGCTGCGCCGTTGCGATGGTGTCTTTCACTTCTTCATCAGAGATGATTCGACCTTGTTCTAGGTCTGCAACGAAGATACGACCTGGCTGTAGGCGACCACGGAACTCAACGTTTTCTGGTTCTATATCCACAACACCAGATTCAGATGCCATCACTAGGAAGTTATCTTTGGTCACTGTGTAGCGAGAAGGGCGCAAACCGTTACGGTCTAGTGTCGCACCAACTTGAACACCATCAGTAAAACATACGGAAGCCGGGCCATCCCATGGTTCCATGATGTTCGCATGGTACTGATAGAACGCGCGACGTTTAGGATCCATGTTTTTGTTTTCTTGCCATGCTTCAGGAATCATCATCATCAATGCGTGTGGCAGGCTGCGACCAGACAGAACTAGGAGCTCAAGTGCCATGTCAAAGTTAGATGAATCCGAGCTGCCTTCCTGACAGATTGGAAGAAGCATGTCGATTTCAGCCTGAGTGAACAGGTCTGATTCTAGGATTGCTTCACGGGCTTTCATCCAGTTCAAGTTACCGCGAACTGTATTGATTTCGCCGTTGTGGGCAATGTAACGGAAAGGCTGTGCAAGACGCCATTTCGGGAAGGTGTTGGTAGAGAAACGAGAGTGTACCAGTGCCAGTGCAGTCACCATGGTCGGGTTTTGCAGATCGAGGAAGTACTGAGGTACTTGCTCGGTCGTTAACTGACCTTTGTACACTAATGTCTTGTAAGACATGGAGTTAATGTAGAAGTCGTCACCAATGTTCGAAACGCTTTCTAGGCAAACGCGTACGGTGTAATTACGAAGTACGTACAGTTTGCGTTCTAGCTCTTCAGGCGTGATGCCAGGGCCGCCGGAGATAAACACGTGCTCAAATTGAGGCTCTGTGCTTAGAGGGTCGGCACCAATCATGGAGTTGTCGGTTGGTAATACGCGGTAGCCGATAACTTCAAGGTCTAGACGCTGTGCGTTGCGTTCTAGAATGTCACGGCATTGTTCGCGTTTGTATTCGTCTTTCGGGAAAAGAACGACACCAACACCATACTTTTCAAACGAAGGCAGTTTAATGCCTAGCTTAACGGCTTCTTCTAATAGGAATTCATGAGGTTTTTGTAGCAAGATACCCGCACCGTCACCGCTGCATGGGTCACAACCTTGACCACCACGGTGTTCCATGCGAGCCAGCATATCCAATGCTTGAGTCACTACTTCATGAGATTTACGGTTTTTAAGGTGAGCAACAAAACCGATACCACAAGCGTCATGCTCCAGTTCCGGAGTGTACAGACCCTGTGGATTTTGCTCTCTATCTACCATAGATACATCCTTCCAGTTCAATGTCGACGCAAAAGTACCGGGCAGCAAATACTACCTAGACTATTGATTACGTCTTGTCCTTTATATTTATTATCGCCACCGATCTAGGTTGACCGGTCTTGATTCCTTTCCGTATCTCGCAGGAAAAGTTTTGCGAGAAAAACAATCCTTGGTGGTATCCCTTTATTTATTATCACTATCTAGTGATTTATATAGGTAGGAGTGGGATAACACCGACAAATCCCGCAGTGTGCTTTGTAATAAAAGTCACAAAAATAACGGGGTTGTGTAAGTATCCTACAATTTTGTCACTTCAGAATGCAATGAAAAAGTCGGCGTTGTGACCCAATTTTTTCGTTTAATTATGCATTTTTAGTTTAACATTTACGCAACATGAACGATTTTTGTCTTTAATTATGCAAGTTTATTGATTTTGACCTGCATGATGGGTGTTTGAATTGATTAATATTGTGTGTTTTTTCTTGCAGGGATGTAATTTATTTACACAGATCGTAGTGAGATTGATTACGATTTATTGTTGGTGAGAATTTATGCAGTTACATGAGTTGGTCAATACAATCGGCCAAGATCTTCAGCGTCGATACGGTGAAAAGGTTCATAAGTTAACATTGCACGGTGGATTTAGTTGCCCTAACCGCGATGGCACGATTGGGCGGGGAGGATGTACATTTTGCAATGTGGCTTCGTTTGCAGATGAAGAAGTCCAGATAAAAAGCATTCACGAACAGTTAAAAGATCGCGCAGGTGAAATTCACAGAGCGAAGAAGTATCTCGCTTATTTTCAGGCCTACACCAGTACCTATGCCGAGGTACAAGTTCTCAAAAACATGTATGAGGAAGCACTAAAGGCTGCAGACATGGTTGGTCTTTGTGTGGGGACGCGTCCTGATTGCGTCCCTGATGCGGTATTGGATTTACTGTCGGGCTATGTACAGCAAGGTTATGAAATTTGGCTAGAACTAGGTCTTCAAACCGCCAACAACGACACCCTCAAACGTATCAATCGTGGTCATGACTTTGAGTGTTATGCCGAAATCACTAAGCGTGCTCGAACACTCGGAATCAAGGTTTGTACTCACTTAATTGTGGGTTTACCCAAAGAAACCCGCGCCGAAAATATTGAAACGCTGCAAAAAGTGTTGGCCGTGGGAACGGATGGCATCAAGTTACATGGCTTGCATATTGTCGAAGGTAGCACCATGGCGAAAGCTTGGCGTGCTGGAAAGCTAGAAGCCCCTGAATTAGAAGAATATGTTGCGATCGCCAGTGAAATGATTCGTATGACACCACCAGATGTGATTTATCATCGCGTTTCATCAGCAGCCAGGAGGCCCACGTTATTATCGCCTCTGTGGTGTGAAAACCGTTGGCTAGCGATGACGGAAATTGGTCGAGATCTCAGTGCTCATGGTGCTCAAGGGAGTCTTACGGGGAATACCTTTATCTATACTAAACCGGAATTAATAGCAGATCGCTCAATAAATAACTGATATATTTTAACCAGTGTTCTTTGAAGGTTTAAACGATGGATCAGTTACTCAATTGGCTTTGGGGTGGTCAAGGCGGTTATGGCTATGTCGTCTTGTTGTTAATCGCAGGCGTGTGCGCGTTAGCACTGATCTATTTGCACTTTCAGACGTCACTTAAGCAACTAGTAACGGATTCTCCCTATCCAGTCATAGTGGTGGACACTAGCCATGCTCAGCTCTTGCTATCTAACCAGGCTGCGATGCAGTTATTAGGCATTCGCTCTTTGGGAACGGGGTATTTGTATCCTGCTTTATTCGATATTCATGAGCTTGAGCAGTTTCTCGATCGCTTCTCTAGTCGTCATTTTCGTCAGCAGGCTTTTGACTGGCGACTATCTGATAGTGAATCTATTAAAGTGGAGCTGTCAGGCAGAAAGAGTTTATTGCGCAATCATCGAGTTTGGATTCTTTATGCTCAGCCATATCAAGCCACTCACCAAGAGCAGCAACAAGAACTTGCCCAGTTAATCATCGCACGTTCGGCATTAGACTCACTTTCAGAGCTGATTTGTACCCAAGACCGCCAAGGCAATCTATTAACGACCAATCGAGCATTTGATCAATTCTGGCAAGGGCGAAGGGAAGAAGCTTGCGCATCCAAGGCCTTGGGTGAGATGACTAGAAAAAGCGAACGTAAATGGACAACGGATCCACAAGGTCGAAGTTGCTTATTGGAAGTCAATCAAAACTCTCTTGTTTCGCCGAGTGGTGAGCTTATCGGTACGCTGTCTATTAGTCATGACGTGACTGAATGGCACAAGATGCAACAGAATCTGCGAGATGAAATGGAGCGTCGCAAAGATACAGAGGTGGCGCTAGCGCAAAGAGATACTATCTTACAAACGATTCTGGATGCCAGTCCGGACTCTATTGGTATTTTCAATGAGAACATGGTCTATCAAGCGTGTAATCAGCCTTTTGTTAAGGCGTTAGGCATTTCAAAAATTTCTGATCTGATAGGTAAGCGCCTCCAAGACGTGATTCCTAAAGAGATGTACGCGCGCTTAGCAGACAGTGACTTAGAAGCATTACGCCAGTTAGAGCCAGTTCGATACATAGATAAAGTCGTGAGTAGTGATGGTAAAAGTACGTGGTTTGATGTGGTGAAATCGCCTTTTAAAGATAAAGCATCAGGAACGAATGGTGTGCTGATCATGGCGCGTGATATTTCTGAGCGTTATCTTGCAGAACAAAAGTTGGAAAAAGCCAACCTAGAGTTAGAAAAATTGAGCTTTATGGATAGCTTAACTCAAGTATCGAACCGACGCCGTTTCGACGAACAACTGCAGGTATTGTGGTACCACCACGCTCGAGAAAAGCTGCCGCTCACCATCATGTTATGTGACATCGACTTTTTCAAAGATTACAACGACTGTTACGGTCACCAACAAGGTGATGAAGCGTTAGTCAGTGTCGCTACCGTGTTTACACAAGTCATCAATCGTTCTTCGGATTGTGTTGCGCGTTATGGTGGCGAGGAGTTTGGTTTTATCTTGCCGAATACCACCACGGAAGGTGCGCGCAACGTAGCGCAGCGTATTCATGAGAAAATTCTACAGCTTGATATGGAACACGACAGTTCAGAAGCATCTGAACGCCTTACCGTCAGTATCGGTCTGGTCTCTTACATTCCTCAGCATGGTGATGAACCCGAAATGGGCATCGCTATGGCTGACAGTGCGTTATATCAAGCTAAAGCTGATGGACGTAATCGCACCTGTATTCACCCCAGTTCTTGCTAACGCTTTGTGACCGCTTGCTCTAAGTTGATAGCTGATTGTTTAAATCACCGTATTAAACACGTTAAAATTACAGAAGCCTGTGTGCTCGTTGGTTTATCTTTCTATCTCGTGTCACAAGCGCAGATCGCACCGTGTGTTTTTCACTAATCAAACAGACCTAAATTGCGTTAGGTCGAGTGCATTTACCTGTTTTTCATCATCGAATGGCGCAATCTAGCCACCACCATGGAGTAGTTAATGAAACCCATGAAAAACCTCGCCCAGTATTATGTCGACTTGCTAGTCAAACTGGGGATTGTTCGCTTCTCTATTTTGCTAGCCCTTGCGCTGGTGGCATTAGCTGTTGTGGTGCAGGTAGGGATTACTTTAGCTCTCAAAGGGCGAGTAGATGATATCGACATTGTCCGTTCGGTGTTTTTTGGTCTATTGATCACCCCTTGGGCGGTTTACTTCCTCTCTGTGGTTGTCGATCAACTAGAAGAGTCTCGCCAGCGTTTAACTAAGCTGGTGTCCAAACTGAAGGACATGCGTTCGCGAGATCAAGAGTTGAATTACCAACTTCAACAAAACATTGAAAAGCTTAACCAAGAAATTGAAGAGCGTATTAAAGCGGAAGAAGCACGTGAAGAGGCGATGCAAGACCTCGAAAACGAGGTGTTCCAACGCGAACGTACTCAATTAGAGTTGGCAGAACGTACTGCATTACTGCGTTCATTTATTGATGCCTCACCAGACTTAATTTACTACCGCAATGCGGATGGTGTTTTTTCTGGCTGTAACCGCGCGATGGAAGAGCTAACGGGCAAGAAAGAGCACCAGTTAGTCGGATTAAGCCCTTGGGATGTGTATAGCAAAGAAATCGCCGAGCATATCGTTGATACTGACCAAAAGGTTTTTGCCGATAATCAAGCAATTACTTACGAGCAATGGCTCGAATACCCAGATGGTCGCAAGCATTACTTTGAGCTGCGTAAAGTGCCATTTTACAGCAAAGATGGCCGCCACCTTGGTCTCGTTGGGTTCGGTCGTGATATCACTGAACGTAAGCGCCATGAAGAGTCGTTAGAGAAAGCAAGCCGCGACAAAACTACCTTCATCTCAACCATCAGTCATGAGCTGCGAACGCCGCTGAATGGCATTGTAGGCTTAAGTCGTATGCTTCTAGATAGTCCGTTGACAGAAGAGCAGCGTAAACACATGCAGACCATCAATGTGAGTGCGATTACGCTAGGTAATATCTTCAACGATATTATCGATATGGATAAATTTGATCGCCGTAAGTTAGAACTATTACCTGCGCCACTTAACTTCGAAGACTTCGTCGCAGAGATTGAAAGCATCTCAGCTCTGATGGCAGAACAAAAAGGGTTACGCTTTGACTTAGAACGTTTAAGCGATTTGCCAAAAGCAATTGAAGTGGATGCAACCCGTCTACGTCAGGTGATTTGGAACTTGGTCAGCAACGCAATGAAGTTCACCAAAGAAGGTGGCGTTGTGATGACAGTGAGCGCGGATGTCGAAGACGATTTTGCGACCATTATTATGGAAGTGGAAGACACAGGTATTGGTATCCCAGACGAAGAGCTAGATAAGATCTTTGCGATGTACTACCAAGTGAAATCAGGCAAGGACAACCTGCATGCGGTCGGTACAGGTATTGGTTTGGCGGTATCTAAGCAACTGATCAATATGATGGATGGTGACATTACGGTTACCAGTGAGGAAGGCTTTGGTAGCACTTTTACTGTATCGATCCACGTTCCGATTGTTGAACTAGCTGAGCCAGTCATTGATGCGAAACGCGACAATGTGCGCCTCAACATATTTATGGTCGAAGACATCGAGCTTAACGTAACTGTGGCTAAATCGTTACTTGAGAGCCTAGGGCACTCTGTCACCGTGGCAATGACGGGCCAAGAAGCGTTAGTGAACTTTGTGCCAGAAAAATACGACTTAGCGTTGTTGGATATCCAACTGCCTGATATGACGGGCTTTGATGTCGCCAATTATTACCGCAAGCATTATAACAATCTTCCTCCATTGGTCGCCTTAACTGCTAATGTAATGAAAGATCGTCGTGAATACTTAGATAACGGCATGGATGATGCGATCAGTAAGCCGCTGGCAGTGAATGCCATTCAGTCAGTGATTGATAAATTCTTCGCTCACCAGTTAGAACAACCTAAGGAAGTAGTGAGCGGTCCCGAAACAGTGGAAGAGCCAGTGCCTTCTCCTGTGATTGAGACACATTTGCTCGATATGGATATGTTAGAGTCTTACGTCGACATTGTTGGTGCAAAACCTGTCTACGACAGCATAAAAATGTTTGAAGATATGATGCCAGACTATATCGATGTCTTAGATTCAAACATGACAGCGAAAGATCAAGATGGGATTGTTTCTGAAGCGCATAAAATCAAAGGTGCTGCAGGTTCAATTGGCCTGAAACGTATCCAAAGTGTGGCGCAAAAAGCGCAATCGCCCGATATGCCAGCATGGTGGGAAAACATTTCAGACTGGGTTGAAGAGATCAAAAATGAATACCAAAACGATATTCAAGTCCTCAAAAGTTGGTTGGAACAAAGGAAATAACATGAAAAGAATCGCACCATTGGCATTAGCCATGGCATTGATGGCAGGCTGTAGTTCCGTTCCAAATGTGAATTGGCAACAAAACAGTCAGATTACGATTAATGAGGTTAATGTTGAGCTCAAAAGTAATTTATGGGTGAACCTCATGCCGAATATTGGGGACGTGGAAGAGCAAAGTATTCAAGGTGCACTTTACCTCGAAGGAGATCAGTTACTTCCTGCAAATCTAACGGCAGAAGCTCTTATTATTAAACAGGGGCAAAAAGAGTGGTTGGTGGACAGTGCGTCTTTAGATACTCGAACGCACAGTGAAAGCCGATGGGAGGTGGCGTTCTCGTCTCACATTGATGTGAACACAGAAAAATCGGTTGATATCGCAGTGCTTCTAGACGATGCGGGTAAACAGCGTTGGTTAGTCGAAAAGTACGTGAAGATTAACAAGGTTTATTAACCGCAATGATGTTGCATTAGTCGTTAGACCTAAAACAAAAAGGGCTTGCTCAATGAGCAAGCCCTTCGCATATTAGCGGTTAAATCTAGTCTTCTAGATCGCCACAGAAGCGGTAACCTTCGCCGTGGATAGTGGCGATGATTTCTGGCGTACCTGAAACAGACTCAAAGTGCTTACGGATACGACGAATCGTTACGTCTACAGTACGGTCGTGTGGCTTAAGTTCACGACCAGTCATCTTCTTAAGAAGATCTGCACGAGTTTGAATCTTACCCGGGTTCTCACAGAAGTGCAGTAATGCGCGGAACTCAGAGCGAGGTAGCTTGTAGCTATCACCAGCAGGGCTTACTAGAGAGCGGCTGTTGATGTCTAGTACCCAACCGTTGAATTCATACTTTTCTACCGAGCGCTTCTCTTCTTGCACCGCGTTAGAGCTCATTGAGCGACTAAGTAGGTTACGTGCACGAATAGTTAGCTCACGTGGATTGAATGGTTTAGTGATGTAGTCATCTGCACCAATCTCAAGACCTAGGATCTTGTCTACTTCATTGTCACGGCCTGTCAGGAACATTAAAGCAATGTTCGCTTGCTCGCGTAATTCACGCGCTAGTAGAAGGCCATTCTTGCCTGGAAGATTAATGTCCATAATAACCAGGTTGACTGAGTTATCAGACAACACTTGGTGCATCTCTTCACCGTCACTGGCTTCAAAAACAGCGTATCCCTCTGCTTCAAAAATACTCTTAAGAGTGTTACGAGTTACTTGCTCATCTTCAACGATAAGAATCTGCGGGGTTTGCATTGGCGGTACCTAAATTTGTGACAAAATTGTGCTAATAGAATAAATTCTAGGCAAAAATATAACATACAGGTAATGTGATTTTGATAATAAATCAAGTTGATCAAAAAAACACTTCTTTCAGTTATCCGCCCTCCATGGAATTTTGCCAACTCACCAGTATCCAATGGCGACGTTTATTCTAAAGGGCTTGTTTACCTTTCATTTCCTGCTTTCAGTGGGGCCTGAAACGTAAACACCCTAAGATATTGAGCGGATTTTATATTGTTAACAGCATGCTAACAATGCTCAAATGTTAATTCCATTCAGTTTGTTGATTTATATCAATTGATGAAATGTAACTGTTATTAATCGTTTAAGACTTATGATAGAAAAAAGTAATACGAACATAGACGCATCGTTATGGAATGCTTATTCAGAATCTTTTTTCAGATTCGAAGCCGAGTGGCGTGTTTCAAACTATGCTGTGATAACCGCTTGGAACCCATACAGTAACTTGAGGTCCAAAGAAGAGAACAGCATAAACAATCACGCGTTAGAAAAACAGCTACAGCACGTTAATTACGCGCCTGTCACGGTAGGTGATAGCGCTTTTACATGGTATGAGGAAAGCTTTGCCGTCGAGTTGTCGCCAGAGGTAGCCGTTGAATTGGCGAATGACTTTCAACAAAACGCGATTTATTACGTCATTAATGACCAACTTTATCTTATTGCGTGCTCGCAGCCGAAAGTTTTTCATACGTTAGGCTCCATTAAACCTCGGCTCGTATAGAAGGTATAGAAAAGGATACTGCTCACTGAAGCATCGCTTGGGTGAGAAAATTCACGGAGGAAATATGAGAGACATTACACCCGATATTTGTGACCAATTTGAAGACCAAGTGAGCTTGCTTACTTTACCATTGCAGAACTTTGGTCAACGTAGCGCTTTTTACGGTGAAATCGTTACGGTGCGCTGCTATCACGATAACTCGAAAGTGCGTGAAGTACTGGGCGAAGATGGAACGGGTAAAGTATTGATTGTTGACGGACATGGATCGTGTCAGAGAGCATTACTCGGCGATCAATTAGCGATACTCGGAATAGAAAATGGGTGGGAAGGCATCATTGTCTATGGTGCAATACGCGACGTAGCACAAATATCTCAAATGGACATCGGCGTTCAAGCTCTTGGTACCAACCCGTTTAAAACAGAGAAACGCGGGATAGGAGAGGTAAACGTAACCTTAACGATGCAAAACCAAATCGTTCAACCTAAGCACTACGTTTACGCGGACTGGAACGGTGTATTGATTTCTAAGCAAAAGCTGGACTTCTAAAAACGAAAGCCTAGACCAACTTCAAAGCCTTGTTGCCAATCTTGGTAATCAAGAGTCGCGTGAAGATCCAGTTTATCGGTAATTTTTACGCGACTTGAGACTTCAGCCGCGAGGCTGCTGTCGTCTTGGCGAATACCTTCCGCTGTTTCGTTCTTGTAAGAGCGAACTGTACTTTTCAGCGTGACACGATCATTAAAGTGATAGCTGATCCCACTCAAAAAACCACTTTGATTTTGGGTAGGAGAGTTATTGACTCGCGCACCGACATAAACGTCTACCGAATCAAAAAGTTCGTAGGCGTAACCCGTATCGATATTCCAAACATCAAAACTGTCAGACTGGTAACTGTCGCTGGAAATGAATAGTTTATGAGGAGAAGGGGATGATTTACCTGGAAGCGGCGGAAGCTCGTTTGCTAGACAAACACCAGGCACAAAAAACAGCAACAGAAAAAGCCATCTTTTCATGTTCACCACTCCTTGTGTCAACTTTTTTATTAGTATGCGCCCAAAGCTTCTCACTATTAAAGCATAGAATATGAAAGCTAGCTCACCTATTTTCTAAATAATTCGATCCTATGAACATAAGTCACAGTTAAGTTGTTGTTATGTGTCACAACCCTCTCGAATTATTTGATCGTACGTTTTATGGCAAAGATTAGACTAGTTATTAGATAAAAAACCGAACTGATGATGATAGTTAAGTCCTTTACAAAAACTAACTGTAGATTTCCAAATGATCAATAATGTGTAATTAACTATAAATATCAATGACATTGCTTAGCAGAAATCTCTGAAAGATGGAAAGATAAACAATTTTTTGTTGACTATGTATCAGAAACTCGGTAAACGTAGAGTTAAGCAAACACAATTAACGTTGAATATTTATTTATGCCATCTAACAGCCTAGTAGTAATGACCACGACCATTATTATTACCGACACGACACATGTTGGGGCAGGCTGCTGAGCGAAAGAAATTCACAAAAAAGGCCTGTATCCAACAAGATACAGGCCTTTTTTTATGCTTTTTTATCCAGAATTTAGACAAATTTAAGAAGATATACCGGAGGAAGGGATGCGAGTATTGAAGTTTGGCGGATCATCACTAGCTGATGCAGATCGCTTTTTGAGAGCGGCAGACATTATTGCCAATAACGCTCAACAAGAAGAAGTAGCGGTTGTTCTTTCCGCTCCTGGTAAAACAACAAACAAATTGGTTGCGGTCATTGAAGGCGCATTGCGCAATGGTGAAGCAGAACTACAAATCAAAGAGTTGGAGGAGTCGTTTAAAACGCTCTTCACTCAAATCCAAGCAGTACTACCCAATATCGATGGTTCAGCTTTCGATAACCAAGTGAAAACTTCTCTCTCTCAATTACGCCAGTTCGTTCATGGCATCAACCTTCTTGGCATGTGCCCAAATAACGTCAATGCACGCATCATCAGCAAAGGCGAACGCGTTTCAATTCAATTGATGAAGGCAGTGCTTGAAGCGAAAGGCCAACCTGCGCATCTTATCGACCCAGTCGAGTATCTATACGCAAAAGGCGATCACCTAGAAGCCATGGTCGATGTTGAAGTTTCGACTCAGAACTTCCGCCAGAATCCTCTTCCTCAAGGTCATGTGAACATCATGCCTGGTTTTACTGCCGGTAACGAGAAAGGTGAACTAGTTACACTAGGTCGTAATGGTTCAGACTACTCAGCGGCGGTTCTTGCGGCGTGTCTGCGCGCAGATTGTTGTGAGATCTGGACTGACGTAGACGGTGTATACAACTGCGACCCTCGTTTAGTGGAAGATGCTCGCTTACTTAAATCTCTTAGCTACCAAGAAGCAATGGAGCTTTCTTACTTCGGTGCTTCCGTTTTGCATCCGAAGACCATTGCTCCTATCGCGCAGTTCCACATCCCATGTCTGATCAAAAACAGCTTTAACCCACAAGGTGCAGGAACTCTGATTGGGCAAGACACTGGTGAAGACAATCTGGCGATCAAAGGTATCACGACGCTAAACGACCTAACCATGGTTAACGTCTCCGGCCCAGGTATGAAGGGTATGGTTGGCATGGCAAGCCGCGTATTTGGCGCAATGTCTTCCGCTGGTGTGTCTATTGTTCTTATTACTCAGTCTTCTTCTGAGTACAGCATTAGCTTCTGTATTGAGGCAGAAGATAAAGCAAAAGCGCAACAAGTACTGGCCGATGCGTTTGAGTTGGAACTGAAAGATAGCTTATTAGAGCCGGTCGAGTTTATTGATAATGTTTCAATCATAACGTTGGTTGGTGACGGCATGCGTACATCGCGCGGTGTTGCATCTCGCTTCTTCTCATCTCTTGCTGAAGTGAACGTAAACATTGTAGCCATCGCACAGGGCTCATCTGAGCGTGCAATCTCAGCCGTGATTCCTGAAGATAAAATCTCTGAAGCGATCAAAGCGTGTCACGAGAACCTATTCAACTCTAAGCACTTCTTAGACGTATTCGTGGTTGGTATTGGCGGCGTTGGTGGTGAGCTGGTGGATCAGATCGAGCGTCAACAGGCGAAGCTTGCGGAAAAAGGCATCGTTATCCGCGTGTGTGGCTTGGCAAACAGCAAAGGTCTTCTGCTTGATAGTGAAGGTCTGCCACTCGATCATTGGCGTGATCGTATGTCGGCTGCGACAGAAGAGTTCAGCCTAGCGCGTTTGATTTCTTTGGTTCAACGTAATCACATCATCAACCCAGTATTGGTTGACTGTACATCAAGTGAAGATATCGCGAATCAATACGCTGATTTCTTAGCTGCTGGTTTCCATGTCGTTACACCAAATAAAAAAGCAAACACAGCAAGCATGGCTTACTACCATCAGCTTCGCGATGTTGCGCGCAGCTCTCGTCGCAAGCTGATGTACGAAACAACTGTGGGGGCGGGTCTACCGGTAATCGAAAACCTGCAAAACCTAATCTCAGCGGGTGATGAGCTAGAGCGCTTCAGCGGTATTCTTTCTGGCTCTCTGTCATACATCTTCGGTAAGTTAGATGAAGGTATGAGCCTAAGTGAAGCAACTAATATCGCAAAAGAAAGTGGTTTTACTGAACCGGATCCTCGTGATGATCTTTCTGGTATGGATGTCGCGCGTAAGCTTCTGATCCTAGCTCGTGAAGCAGGCATGTCTCTAGAACTAGAAGACGTTGTGGTTGATCAAGCACTGCCACCAGGTTTTGATGATTCTGGTAGCGTTGATGAATTTATGGCGCGTTTACCTGAAGCAGACGCCTACTTTAAAGAATTATCTGCAAAGGCAGCGGAAGAGGGCAAAGTACTGCGCTACGTTGGTGAAATTAATGAGGGCAAGTGCACAGTAAGCATCGCAGCGGTGGATGAAAACGATCCAATGTATAAAATCAAGGACGGTGAAAACGCACTGGCATTTTACAGCCGTTACTATCAGCCAATCCCACTAGTGTTACGTGGCTATGGTGCAGGCACCGAAGTAACGGCTGCGGGTGTATTTTCTGACGTGATGCGTACTTTAGGTTGGAAACTAGGGGTATAACAATAATGAGTTCAAGTGATATGGATGTAGTGGTTTATGCCCCAGCATCAATTGGTAATGTAAGCGTTGGCTTTGATGTGCTGGGGGCGGCCGTGTCTCCAGTGGATGGCACACTATTGGGTGACCGTGTATTGGTGAAATCTGGGGCTGATCCGTTCAGCCTTAAAACGGCGGGTGATTTTGTTGAGAAATTGCCAACTGAACCAAAAGAGAACATCGTCTACGACTGTTGGCTCGTGTTTGCTCGTGAGTTAGACAAAAAAGGCGTTGAGCTAAAACCACTTGAGATGACGCTAGAAAAGAACATGCCAATTGGCTCTGGTTTAGGCTCAAGTGCATGTTCTATCGTCGCTGCATTAGATGCATTGAACCGATTCCATGGACAGCCACTTAACGAGACAGAATTATTGGCGCTGATGGGAGAGATGGAAGGCAAGATCTCTGGTGGTATTCACTACGACAACGTTGCGCCATGTTACCTTGGTGGTGTGCAACTGATGCTTGAAGAGTTGGGTATCATCAGTCAAGAAGTGCCTTGCTTTGATGATTGGTACTGGGTGATGGCGTATCCGGGTATCAAGGTATCAACGGCGGAAGCGCGTGAGATCCTACCATCTCAATACCGCCGACAAGATATCATTGCTCATGGTCGCCACCTTGCGGGCTTTATTCATGCGTGTCATTCTGGTCAGCCAGAACTTGCTGCAAAAATGATCAAAGACGTGATCGCAGAACCGTATCGTGAGAAACTGCTTCCAGGTTTTGCGAATGCACGTCAATACGCAGCGTCTGCGGGTGCATTGGCAACCGGTATTTCTGGCAGTGGTCCGACACTGTTCAGTATTTGCAAAGAGAAAGATGTCGCTGAGCGAGTTGCTCGCTGGTTAGAACAAAACTACGTACAAAACGAAGAAGGATTCGTCCACGTTTGTCGTCTAGATAAGCAGGGTTCGAAAGTAACAGGAAGTGAGCTATGAAGCTTTACAATATAAAAGAAAATGATGAACAAGTTTCCTTTGGCCAAGCCGTTCGCCAAGGGTTAGGCCGTAACCAAGGTCTATTTTTTCCATCGGAATTACCAAAATTTGAAGATATCGATGCGCTGCTTGCAGAAGACTTTGTCTCTCGTAGTACGAAAATCCTATCAGCGCTGATTGGTGATGAACTAGCGGAAGAGCAAGTTAACGCATTGGTTGATGCTGCATTCCAATTCCCTGCGCCAATTAATCAGGTCAAAGACGGTGTTTACGCTCTGGAACTGTTCCATGGTCCAACGCTTGCATTTAAAGACTTTGGTGGTCGCTTTATGGCGCAATCTCTTGCTGCGGTTTCGGACGGCGGCAAGATCACCATTCTGACTGCAACTTCTGGCGATACTGGCGCAGCCGTTGCGCATGCTTTCTACGGTATGGAAGACATCAACGTTGTGATTCTTTACCCGAAAGGCAAGATCAGTCCACTGCAAGAGAAGCTATTCTGTACGCTTGGCAAGAACATCCATACTGTCGCGATCGATGGCGATTTTGATGCGTGTCAGGCACTGGTTAAGCAAGCTTTTGATGATTCTGCACTGCGTGAAGAGATCGGTCTGAACTCTGCAAACTCAATCAACATCAGCCGTTTGATGGCGCAAATCTGTTACTACTTTGAAGCAGCTGCGCAAATGAGCAAGCAAGAGCGTGAAAACCTAGTGGTATCAGTACCAAGTGGTAACTTTGGTAACCTAACTGCTGGTCTACTGGCAAAAGCGCTGGGCTTGCCTATCAAACGCTTTATCGCTGCAACGAATGCCAATGACACTGTGCCACGCTACCTAGAAACAGGTAAGTGGGAGCCAAAACCAACAGTCGCAACAACATCGAACGCGATGGACGTGAGCCAACCAAACAACTGGCCTCGTATCGAAGAGCTATGCCGTGTGAAAGAGTGGGGCTTGGAGACGCTAGGTAAAGGTGCAGTATCTGATGAGCAAAGCGCACAGTCAGTAAAAGATCTATACGCCATGGGTTACCTGTGTGAACCGCACGGTGCTATTGCTTACCGAGTGCTTGAAGAACAGCTGCAAGACGGTGAAACCGGTCTGTTCCTATGTACTGCTCACCCTGCGAAGTTCAAAGAAGTGGTGGATGATATTCTAGAATCAGATATCGACCTTCCTGCGCCACTAGCGAAGCACGCTGCGATGGAGCTGCTATCGGAAGATCTCGACGCAGACTTTGACGCATTGAAACAAGTACTGCGCCGCGTGCAGTAAGCTTCAAAGTATAGTAAGTATCAAAAACAGACATAACGAGAGGTGAATGAGTAATCATTCACCTTTTTTATTGTCGGTAAGTTTTGACTCTCTTTATTATTGAGAAACGAACTTAACTAAATGAGATGGAAAGAGAAGCATGCATTTTTTGATTTTTCTTGGCTCAGTGAGAAACAGCACGCCACCACGACCAGCCCGTTTAGGAATGCGAGTCAGTAAAGCGTGTGAAAAACTCATCGCGAGTCAACATTCGCAACATACGGTCGAAATCATCGACCCTTTGAATTACGACTTTGGTGATGTGTTTAAGCCCGAGTTTGCTTATCACCGCTCTAAAGTTCCGCAGCACCTAAGTGAGTTGGCAGATAAAATCAAACATGCGGATGGGTATGTGATGGTTAGCCCGGAATATAACCATTCGATGAGTCCTGCTCTGGCGAACACGCTTAACCATTTCGGCAGTTCGCTGTTTTCTTACAAGCCGAGTGCTATCGTGACCTATTCTGCCGGACAATGGGGTGGTGTTAGAGCTGCCGTTTCTATGCGTACCTTCTTATCTGAACTTGGATGTTTACCTGTCTCTGCGATGATCCACATTCCGAAAGCGCAAGAAGTGTTTGATGAGCAGGGCGTTGCTGCGGATGAGTCGGAGCAGACGCAGTGGGACAACTATATGAATCGCACTATGCATCAATTGATTTGGTGGGCAGAAGGGGCGTCACTGCAAAGAGATAGGCTTGATCCAACCTCTTTAGCGCAAGCGTTTCAGAAAGATCCTTCGCAAAGAAATGCACCTTAGAGGCGAGTTGCTTTCCATTATAGAAAGGGTTTAGAAGGATTCTGAAACAAAAAAAGCTTGGTCATTGCAGACCAAGCTTTTTAAATTCTAGCGAGCTAGTTTACTGAGAGATTATAGAGTCTCAGTAAAAGTACGAGCGATTACATCACGTTGTTGCTCTGGAGTTAGCGAGTTAAAACGTACTGCGTAACCAGAAACACGAATAGTTAGTTGTGGGTATTTCTCTGGGTGTGCAACTGCATCTTCTAGTGTTTCGCGTTTAAGCACGTTCACGTTTAGGTGTTGGCCGCCTTCGATACGAGGAGCAGTTTCGATTGCAACTTCACGGCTTTCGTATTCACCTAGGTCGCTGATTGCGATAACTTGGTCTGCTTCGTAGCCAGCAGTTGCAGCAACACAACGAGCTTCATTTTTTTCGCTATCTAATAGCCAGATAGAGTTTAGTAGGTCGTCGTTTGCCGCTTTTGTAATTTGGATACCTTGGATCATCACTATCTCCTAGACCACTTACGTGGTGATTATTGGTGTTAATTTTCGAATTTTCGTTGAGCTGAGTATTATATAGCTAATATCCACTATTTTAATATTGATTTAAGTCAATAAACAACCAAAAACATTATTTTTATTAAGGTAATTTTATTGAGTTAAATCAATAAAACCTTTGAAAACAAACTAATTACAATTTATTTGATAATATAAAAAATATTTAATAATTGGTTTTGTTGTAAATTTACTACAAATTGAGATTAAAGTTTAAACTGGTTAACGCAACTATCTGTATTTAGGTAGCAATACTGAAAGTCTAAAGTGATTAAATGACAAACATGAAAAACAAGCTTGGGAATAAACTCATTGGTGCACATGTCTCTGCTGCTGGTGGGGTCGATCAAGCTCCGTTGAGAGCTCGTGAAATTGGCGCGAATGCATTCGCACTATTTACAAAAAACCAACGCCAGTGGGTGGCGAAGCCTTTAGAAGCAAAAACCATCAGTGCGTTTAAAGCGAACTGTAAAATGCTGGGTTTCGGAGCAGAACATATTCTTCCCCATGATTCTTATCTGATTAACTTGGGTGCGCCGGAAGAAGAAAAGCTGAATAAATCCCGCGCGGCATTTATTGATGAAATGGAGCGTTGTAATCAGTTGGGGCTGACTTTGCTTAACTTCCATCCGGGTAGTCACCTAAAGAAAGTCTCTGAACAGGAGTGTCTCGCGACGATCGCCGAGTCGATCAATCTTGCGCATAAAGCGGTGCCGAATGTGATCGCTGTTATCGAGAATACGGCAGGTCAAGGCACTAACTTAGGCTGGAAGTTTGAGCACCTAGCTGAAATCATCGAGCAAGTGGAAGATAAAGATCGTGTCGGCGTTTGTATTGATACCTGCCATACCTTTACGGCTGGTTATGACTTACGTACAAAAGAAGATTGCGAGCGCACCTTTGCAGAGTTCGACCGTATCGTAGGTATGCACTATTTAAGAGCAATGCATCTAAATGATTCAAAAGTAGAGTTTGCCAGCAAAGTAGATCGCCACCATTCTCTTGGTAAAGGAGAGATCGGGTGGGATTGCTTTGAGTACATCGCGAAAGACCCTCGTTTTGATGGTATCCCTCTGATTTTAGAAACAATTGATCCAGATATTTGGCAGCAAGAGATCAACACGTTGCGTCAATTCCATTTAGCGGCCATTGACAGTTAATGGCGTAACCACAAAGTTGGCACCTTTCTTTCTTAGTCATTGAACATCAATCTCTGAATTAGCAAAGAAGGATGCCAACATGTCTCGACCACTCTCTTTTACTCCTTATGCTTATACTCGTCGCGTGCTTCGCTTACCGATGCCTAATCGTCACATTACCGGACAGGGGCACTTTCGAACGCCACAGAAGCATTAGTCTTTTATTACTTGTCTCAAGTTCGTGGTAAGTTTTTGTTTGTTTGAGTTTCGCTCGTTAGAATAGAAGCAAAATTTAGGACAGGAACTTTCCATGAATCAGTCACCCACTTGGCACGATGTGATCGGCGAAGAGAAAAAGCAGAGCTACTTTGTAGACACCTTGAATTTTGTTGAAGCCGAACGCGCCGCAGGCAAAGCTATTTTTCCTCCCGCAAAAGATGTCTTTAACGCGTTTCGTTTTACCGAGTTCAAAGACGTTAAGGTCGTGATTCTAGGACAAGACCCATACCACGGCCCAAATCAGGCGCATGGCCTGTGTTTCTCTGTACTTCCTGGCATTAAAACGCCACCGTCACTGGTTAATATGTATAAAGAGCTGGCGCAAGATATTGAAGGTTTCCAAATCCCTCAGCATGGTTTTTTGCAAAGCTGGGCTGAGCAAGGCGTATTGTTACTCAATACGGTATTAACGGTGGAGCAAGGTAAAGCGCATTCACATTCAAAGACAGGTTGGGAAACGTTTACTGATCGAGTGATTGAAGCCATTAATCAGCATCAAGAAGGTGTAGTGTTCTTGCTGTGGGGTTCACATGCACAGAAGAAAGGTCGTTTTATCGATCGCAATAAGCACCATGTGTTAGCTGCCCCACACCCATCGCCACTTTCTGCACATCGAGGCTTTTTCGGTTGTAAGCATTTCTCTCAAGCAAACCAGTTGCTTACATCACAAGAAAAAGCACCAATTAACTGGCATTTGCCATTAACGGTATAAATGAAGAGACAGCGATCATGGATGGTATGATCGCTGTTTTTTTGAGCACGCTCGAGGCTGATAGTAAATTTCTCATGTACACTTACTAAAAGTAGGTGTTAAGGAGAGACGCTATGATGATCGAAAGAATTCGACGCGAACATGGTTATATGGTTCGTCTGTTGGCGATACTGCGCCATAAGCTTAATGAGATAAAAAAAGAACGTGTAATCAACTATGCGTTAGTAAGCGAAATTGTTGATTACCTCTCTAATCATTCGGAGAAAGTACACCACCCGAAAGAAGATATCCTCTATCACCACTTTCTTGAACACTATGGTAAGCAACAAACCATGGAAAATTTAGAGAAAGAACATCTAGAGTTAGCGAGTAAAACCAGAGAGTTTTCATCCGTGATAGAGATGATCCTTCAGGATGCTGTTGTGCCACAAGACATGTTTGTCGCTCACCTAGAAGATTTCATAGAATCGCAAAGGCACCACTTGGAGCTAGAAGAGCGAAAAATTTTGCCTCTCATTGAAGAGTTATTTACCACAGAAGATTGGCAGCATGTCGAGAGCTTATGGAGCGTCAGTGAGGATGACCCTGTGTTTGGTGACACGATTGCTGATCGTTATAAGCAGTTGGCCGAACGTGTTCGTCAAAGTGATACTGAATATGTTTAAGACTGAATGATGAAACCTGAGCGAGCGAAAGCCGTCTCTCGGGTTTGTGAGATACATTTCTTATTTATTGGGAATCAACCGAAAATTTAGTGTGCATATTTCTCGGCAAAAAGTACGGAAGATTCTCATTGAGTAATAATGGTATTCATACTTAAACCTTGGTACATAAACTCACGGTGTTTACGGTCACTGTAAACAAAAAACAAAAGGCACCTGTAAGGTGCCTTTTGTTTGAATTAGAGTTTAATGTCTTCCAAGTTATAATCGGTACAGACATCAAGTTCGCGCAGCTCTTTAAGCAAATTGCGTCTGTCGTTCATCTCTTCTATTTCACGCCACTTTCGCTTTACTGGTTTGGCACGAGATTTGGTTGTTGAGGTAGTATCCAGATTAAAAATGTCATCTAGTTGAAAGCCTTCCATAAGCCACCTTTACCTTTCTTAAGCTAAACTGTTGTAACCAGTCCTTGTGGAGTTTTTTAAGTACCACAATAGCCGTGAGAATAACCATGATATATTTCGCATTTGTGTCGGTAGCATGACATTTTCGTGCAAAAATATTCTCAAAATCACACTTTTTATTGCAACGATGTGGATAAAAAATGCACAAACGATCTCAAGAAAACGATTAAATAGAGAGATTTTCTATGTTAATTCGATTTGATGAATGGGTGCTCTGCGCAAAGGTTAAAGTTGCATAAAATCAGTTTGATGAAATAGTGTTCAATTAGATGGTAAGCCACTAGCGTAAATTTATGTAACACCTTGTGAATACTAGCTTGTTCTTGTTTATACGGTTTACCATTCCATTTAATGAGGAATAATTATTTATGTTGGTGTTTGGTAATTGAAATGTTGCGCAGTTTGAGTGTTAAGTCTTCTGTTTATGTTATTTTTTGGTGACTTTATAGTGAAAAATAACAATGTTATTCTTATTGTTGCATATTGATTTTTGCGCTCCTAGGTTGCATTATCCGCCCGTCAAAAAATACGCTGGTACGTAAAATGGATGCATGAAGCGACGTTTACGATTCTAGATTGCCCATAAACATTACTTAAAAAGCTAAGCACACTTTGACACTTAGCAGGCAATTTGGTGGATGGCTAGGACGCATAGACTGGCGCAACTCACTTTGAGGTACACATGACAGACTTAATCAATTTGATGAACGATCTCCTCTGGGGTTCGATTCTGGTTTATCTTCTTGTTGGTGTTGGTATTTACTTCACCGTTCGATTAGGGTTCATTCAGTTCCGCCATTTCGGCCACATGTTCTCTGTTCTTAAGAACAGCCGTAAAGCAGACAAAGCTGGTATTTCTTCTTTCCAAGCGCTTTGTACTAGTCTTGCTGCACGTGTTGGTACAGGTAACATGGCGGGCGTTGCAGTTGCATTGACTGCGGGTGGTCCTGGTGCGATCTTCTGGATGTGGCTGATTGCAATGCTTGGTATGGCAACATCGTTTGCTGAGAGCACACTGGCGCAGCTATACAAAACCAAAGATGATGATGGCAACTACCGTGGTGGCCCTGCCTACTACATGGAAAAAGGCCTGGGCATGCGTTGGATGGGCGTGTTGTTCTCAGTTTTCCTAATCATCGCTTTTGGTTTGGTATTCAACGCCGTACAAGCTAACTCAATTGCCAATGCAATGAGCAACGCATTTGGTTGGAATAACCTGTATGTCGGTATTGCCGTTGTTTTACTGTCTGCAATTGTTATTTTCGGTGGCATCAAGCGTATCGCAAGAGTTGCTGAGATGATCGTTCCGATCATGGCACTACTTTATCTAGCCCTAGCGCTGTTCATCATGTTCTCTAACCTAGAGAAATTACCTGATGTATTGATGCTTATCTTTAAGAGTGCATTTGGTCTGCAAGAAGCAGCAGCAGGTGGTCTTGGCTACGCAATTGCACAGGCAATGATTAACGGTATCAAGCGCGGTCTATTCTCGAATGAAGCAGGTATGGGTTCGGCACCTAACGCGGCGGCTTCAGCAACACCTTACCCACCACACCCAGCGTCTCAAGGTTACGTACAGATGCTAGGCGTGTTCATGGATACGATCGTTATCTGTTCTGCAACAGTGGCTATCATCCTGATGTCTGGTGAGTATGTCGGTCAAGCAACAGAAGTGACGGGTATCGAGCTAACTCAGCGTGCATTGAGCTCACAAGTTGGCGATTGGGGCGGCATCTTTGTTGCTGTGGCAATCTTCTTCTTTGCGTTTACTTCAATCATTGCAAACTACTCGTATGCTGAAACGAACTTAATCTTCCTAGAGCACAATCATAAAGCGGGCTTAAGCATTTTCCGCGTTATTGTTCTTGGTATGGTGATGTTTGGTGCACTAGCTTCGTTACCAGTCGTATGGTCGCTTGCTGATGTCTCTATGGGTCTGATGGCGATAGTCAACTTGGTGGCGATCATCTTGCTATCTGGCATCGTGATTAAACTGGCCAAAGATTACAATCGCCAGCTTGGTGAAGGCAAAGTGCCAACATTTGATGCGAATGACTTCCCAGAGCTGAAATCTCAGCTTGAAGAAGGCATTTGGTACAACGATAAAAAAGACTAAGTGAGCTATCACTCATAGTTGAAAGCTATTAGTACGATGTAAAAAGCCATGCAGACAATGCATGGCTTTTTTTGTACCCTATTAAAAACAAAATTAGAGAAGGGAAAGTCATGCTTATCGTAGTTTCTCCAGCGAAGACTCTTGATTACGAGTCTCCGTTAGCGACAGAAAAATTTACTCAACCTGAGTTGGTCGAATACTCAAAAGAGCTTATCGATGTTTGCCGCAAACTGACTCCTGCTGATGTTGCCTCTTTAATGAAAGTGAGCGACAAGATTGCCGATTTAAATGTGGGTCGATTCCAAGAGTGGAGTGAAACGTTTACCACTGAAAACTCACGACAAGCCATTCTTGCATTTAAAGGTGACGTTTACACAGGGCTAGACGCCGAAAGTTTATCTGAAGCGGACTTCGAATATGCTCAAGATCATCTGCGTATGCTATCGGGTCTTTATGGTTTACTAAAACCACTTGATTTGATGCAGCCATACCGCCTTGAAATGGGTACCAAGCTTGCAAACGACAAGGGTACGAACTTGTACCAGTTTTGGGGCAATGTTATTACGGACAAGCTTAACGAAGCGATTTCTGCTCAAGGCGATAATGTCCTTATCAACCTTGCATCAAATGAATACTTTAAAGCGGTTAAGCCAAAGAATTTAGATGCGCAAGTGATCACGCCAGTATTCAAAGATTGTAAGAATGGTCAATACAAGGTCATCAGTTTTTACGCGAAGAAAGCGCGCGGTATGATGGCGCGTTACATCATTGAAAACCGTGTTGAGAGCGTGGCAGACCTGACTAAGTTTGATACGGCGGGTTACTACTTTGTGGAAGATGAATCGACGCCAACAGAGTTAGTATTTAAACGCGAAGAGCAAAAATAAAGCTGATTGAGACGTAATCGACGTTAATCTCTATCAGCACAAACGAAAAAGGGTTGGCATTGCCAACCCTTTGTTATTTTCTAGCTTGAGCTACTTGGCCCCAACAAGATTACTTCTTCTTAGCGGTTTTCTTTTTCGCTACTTTTTTCTTGTCGTCTTTTTTCTTTTTCTTCTTAAACACAGGCTTTTTGTGTTTAGGACGCATCTCTTTCACGAAACGCTCTTTGATGTCTTCTTTCACGTAACGTGCAACGCGATCCATCATTGGTTGGTCGTGTGCTTCTACGATTGAGATAGCGTTACCTTTCTTACCTGCGCGAGCCGTACGGCCGATACGGTGAAGGTAAACATCAGCCGTGCGCGGCATGTCGTAGTTGATAACGTGTGATACATCCGGAAGATCGATACCACGCGCAGCAACGTCCGTCGCTAGCAGCACGTTCACAGTACCATCGCGGAAGCGAGAAATCGCATTGTTACGACGATCTTGCGGCATTTCACCTTGAATCCAAGAACATGGAATCTGTGCACTTTCAAGCTGCGCTCGTAGCTCAGCCAAACGCTCACGAGTCTTTAAAAAGACGATAGTGCGCTCAGCTTGCTGAGTAATAATGTGTTTTAGTAATTCCAGTTTGTGTTCAGCATCATCAGCTCGGTGATACCACTGAGCAATTTTCTTACGCTCACGCAGCGGTGATTTTGCATCAATCTCTGCTGGGTCATTCAACAGATCAGCGGTAAAGCCTTCTACGCCTTTCCCTTCTAACGTTGCTGAGAACAGAAGGGTTTGCTTACGCCAGCGACATTCGTTAGATAGGCGATCGACAGTAGGAGCAAAACCCATATCTAGCATACGGTCTGCTTCATCAAGGATTAACCATTCGATTGCACGACAATCAAAACGTTCTGCATCAATGTATTCTTTTAAACGGCCAGGTGTCGCAACCACAATGTCTTGTGTTGTTGCAAGGATGTCGGCGTGCTCTTGGTACTGAACACCACCAGTGATGGTGAAAATGTTGAGTTTGGTATTTTTTGCCAAAGCACGTGCTTGATCGGCAATTTGCATCGCCAGTTCGCGAGTAGGCGTTAGGATCAAAATACGCGCAGGCCCAGGCTTACGACGAGGGAAGTCTTGCAAGTATTGCAATGCTGGCAGGACGAAGGCGGCCGTTTTACCAGTTCCTGTTGGCGCTGACGCTAGAATGTCACGACCGTCCAACGCTTGTGGAATCGCTTCTGCCTGAATTTTTGTTGGGCGTTCGTAACCCATCTCTTCAATGGCTTCAAGTAGGTTTTGGTCTAGATCAAGTTCAGCAAAGGTTCTGATCACAATGAGTTCTCCACAAGCAAAGCTTGGTTAATGGTTCGCCACAACAGCATAGAATACAAAAAGGTCGCACATTATAAAGTGATTGGTGATAAGGATCACATGTTATTTCACATCTTAAGATAAAACTCGCGGGTTAACTGGATGAAATCATCACTATAGCCGTCATTTGAACGGATAATTAAATGTGACGTCTGCAAATCGCAAGGTCGTTTTGACAGTTCAAATAACAATCGGTGTACTGGTTTCTTTTCTGATGGTTGCACACGACAGATCCTCGATAGATACCAACCTTGGTTTAATGCTAGCTCAATGAACTGCTCGCCTTCGGTGATTGGCAAAACAAAACTAGCTCTCCCTTCGTCATCAAGCAAATGATAGCAACGCTGTAGCAATGCGTTATGGCCTAGCGTATCAGTGTGCCTCGCGGTTGCACGTTGACTGTGTTTCGATTGCTCGCCGCTGTTGAAGTAGGGCGGGTTACAAATGATGCGTTGGAATGGATGTGTCGGCGTAAAGTGCAGTATGTCGGTGTGATGCACACTTACACGATCTGACCAAGGAGACTGGGCCATATTTTTTTGCGCGGCAGCAACGGCTGTTAATTCGATATCGACCGCGGTTATTTGAGCTTCTGTAAAGCGTTGAGCACACATCAGGGCAAGCAGGCCAGTGCCAGTGCCAATATCGAGAATTTTAGCGTCGTTAGGGCTTTGAATCCAAGCACCAAGCATTACCCCATCTGTGCTGACTGGCATACCACTCTCGCCGCCCTCAATACAAAATTGCTTAAAATTGAAACCTTTAGTTTTCAGTTTTTTGTTCTTCATGATTGTTTTATATTTGCTCAATAATTAAGTGGATTACTCTATTGTTTATTAATTGTATAGATTGTTGTTTTGTTGGTTATTAAATTGTATTGTTAATTGATCGAGATAAAGAACTGGTCTGTTATTTGGATCTGGTTATATCCACTGCTTTTAAGTTTGAAAACTAAATTAATATGGTGTTTTTTTCTTAAAGGTTGCCAAATGATGAGTCTTTCGTCATTATGCGGCGAAAATTTTATAGATTGAACCACGTGTACTTATTGACTTTAGGTATACAAAAAGTGGTCTAAGCATACACAACATTCATTAATTAAAAGACAAGGGTTATCTGTGAAGCAGACGTTAAAACTAACAGATATTATCGCAGTAGGCTTTATGCTATTTGCGTTCTTTTTAGGTGCGGGCAATATTATCTTTCCACCTCTAGCGGGTCAGTTAGCGGGTGAAAACTTAATGCCAGCTATGTTTGGTTTCTTGCTAACAGCGGTAGGTCTACCTCTTATTACTATCGTTGCTATTGCTGTTGCTGGTGGTTCTTGGGATCACTTGACGCAAGATCTTCCGAAAAAAGCGGCAGTTCTTATGGCTGCACTGATTTTCATCATCATTGGTCCAGCGTTTGCAGCGCCTCGTACAGGCCTAGTGGCTTACGAGATGGCGGTGAAACCTTTCTTCCTTGAGGCGTCACAAACGCATCTGACAGCGTTCTCAGTGATCTTCTTTATCGCAGCGATGATGTTCTCATGGTTCCAAGGCCGTTTGATCGATCTTATCGGTAAAGTACTGACACCAGCATTGTTCGTTGGTTTGATCATTCTTGCTGTCGCTGTCTTCCTTGATCCTCAGGGCGATATGATTGGCGCGCACGGTGAATACCTAACGCAGCCTCTGACCAAAGGCTTCTTAGAAGGCTACAACACAATGGATACGTTCGCGTCATTGATGTTTGGCATGCTGATGGTTGATGCACTACGCGGTAAAGGCATTACTGAGCGCTCTGCAACTACTAAATATCTGATCTATGCAGGTTGTATTGCCGCTGCTGGTCTTGCGTTTGTTTACATCTCACTATTTTACTTAGGTGCGACGAGTGCAACGGTTGCTGCTGGTGCTGATAATGGTGGCCTAGTGCTTAGCCAATACGTTCAAGCGTTGTTTGGTCCATACGGTCAAATCGTTCTGTCTGTCATCGTATTGCTAGCGTGTCTGACAACCGCGATTGGCTTGATTTCTGCGTGTTCAGATTTCTTCAGCTCGAAAACACCACTGTCATACAAGCAATGGGTACTGATTAATGGTTCTGTTTGTGCATTGGTTGCAAACGTTGGTCTTGCGCAGCTGATTTCTCTGTCAGTGCCAGTATTGTTTGCGCTGTACCCTGTGGCGATTGCGTTGGTTGCACTAACATTTGTGCGTAGCAAACTGCCGAATCCACGCTTTGCTTACCGTGCAGTACTGCTTGTATCTCTGCTGTTTGCGTTGGTTGATGCGGCAAAAGTATCGGGTATTGATGTTTCTGCGTTTAACATGTTGCCATTATTCGAAGTCGGCATGGGTTGGGTGCTTCCAACATTTGCGGCTATCGTGTGCATGTTCTTCATCGCGAAACCTCGCCCAGAGCTAGCACAAGAAACCGCGTAATCACTTCGCGTTATCAAGATAATAAAAAGCCCGATGAATTACTTCATCGGGCTTTTTACTTTTTAATGATTACGTGTTTGCGCTATTAAAGCGTGTCGTGGAATTCCACAAGAACTTGTTCACACCATTTTTCGATGCGTTCATCACTCAGTTCGTACTGTGAGTCTTCATCTAACGCAAGTCCAACAAACTTGCTGCCATCTTCGATCAATGCTTTCGATGCTTCAAATTCGTAGCCTTCATTTGGCCAGTAACCGATAAAGGTTGCGCCTGTGGCTTGCAATTCATCGTGAAGTAAGCCCATCGCATCTAAATACCACTCTCCGTAACCTTCTTGGTCACCCAGACCAAACAGCGCTACAACTTTGCCTTTCAGTGGTGTGGTCGCGATGTCTTGCCAAATCGCGTTCCAATCTTCTTGAATTTCACCAAAATCCCAAGTTGAGATGCCAAGGAGTAATAAGTCGTAGTCCGCCATTAGTGATAACGGTGTCTCTTTCACATTGTGAATGTCGACAAGGTCTTCACCAATAAGGGTACGAATTTTCTCTGCTGCCATTTCGGTGTAGCAGGTCGTTGAGCCGTAAAAGAGTCCGATTTTCATTATATTCGTCGTTATTTGTGTTGCTGTTGTGGAAGATTCTAACCATAAATTGAGGAAGATTGCAGCGAATATCCTATGTGGGATGATTTTTTATGGTATTGGATTGGCAGGTGCTTTAATCTAAATACTGTAAATATAAACAGATAAGGAAGCATTCATGACGGCACAACAGCCTGTCAATCAACAAGATTTTTCGCTTGTTGAGCAATTCTTAGATGCGATGTGGATGGAGCGTGGCCTATCAGAGAACACGTTGGCTTCCTACCGAAACGATTTAATGAAGCTGCTCGTGTGGATGGAAAAACATCGATACCGTCTTGATTTTATCAGTTTGTCTGGCTTGCAAGAATATCAAAGCCACCTTGTAGATTTAGATTACAAACAGACGTCTCGTGCGCGTATGTTGTCGGCGATTCGCCGTTTATTTCAATACCTGCATCGTGAGAAGGTGCGTGCTGATGACCCGAGTGCGCTCTTGGTTAGCCCTAAACTGCCACAACGTTTACCCAAAGATATTAGTGAAGAGCAAGTGGACGCGTTGCTCGAAGCGCCAGACCCGAATGACCCTATAGAATTGCGCGATAAAGCGATGCTAGAGCTACTCTACGCGACAGGGTTGCGTGTGACAGAGCTCGTCAGTTTGACCATGGAAAATGTTAGCTTGCGCCAAGGGGTGGTGCGCGTGACTGGTAAAGGTGGTAAAGAACGCCTGGTTCCTATGGGGGAAAACGCGGTCGATTGGATCGAGACGTTCATTCAACAAGGGCGCCCTGCGTTACTTGGTGATACATCATCTGATATTGTTTTTCCTAGTAAACGCGCAAGACAAATGACTCGTCAGACGTTTTGGCACCGTATTAAGTACTATGCTTTGATAGCAGGGATTGATACTGATCAGCTGTCGCCGCACGTACTGCGGCATGCCTTTGCCACGCATTTATTGAACTATGGCGCAGATCTCAGGGTCGTACAGATGCTTTTAGGACATAGTGACTTATCGACCACGCAAATTTATACTCACGTGGCGACTGAACGATTGAAGCAGATCCACAGTCAACACCACCCAAGAGCGTAACAATGGTTAGATTCATCCATGTCTTCTTGGAAAAACGATTTTACATTAAGGTGAATTTCATGAGCGTATTACGCCGACTAACTCTGCTGACTTTACCATTTTTTGTTACCGCTTGTGGTGCAGAAGAAAGTCAGGCTCAAACGGAGACTCCTGCGCAACAAGTGGCGCCAGCTGCACAAAGCGGCTTTGATGAAGCAGCATTAAAAACTAAGTTCTCAAAGCTTGGTTTATCTATCGTTGATATTCAACCATCAGACGTCGCTGGCTTATTGGAAATTCAAACCAATGGCGGGATCCTGTTTGCTTCAAATGATGGTAGCCATTTTATCGCTGGTACGCTTTATGCCATTAATGATGATGGCAGTTACAAAGATGTCATAGCAGAGCGTCAAGCGCCGCTTAACGCCGAGAAAATTGCGCAGTTCTCCGATAGCATGATCGAATACAAAGCCGACGATGAAAAGTATGTTGTGACCGTATTCACAGATATCACCTGTGGTTACTGTGTGCGTCTGCATAGCCAAATGCAAGGCTATAATGATCTAGGTATTACAGTGCGTTACATGGCTTACCCTCGCCAAGGTGCAACTGGCCCTGTGGCAGAGCAAATGGCAACGATTTGGTGTGCTGAAGATCCGGCGTCGGCAATGCACAACGCGAAAGTGAATCGTACATTTGATAACCCTGCGAAAGACTTGAAACAGTGTAAAGAAACCATCCAGGCGCATTACAATCTAGGTCGCCAATTGGGTATTTCTGGTACGCCAGCAATCTTCTTACCGAATGGCGAAATGGTTGGTGGCTACCTACCACCTGCAGAGCTATTGAAACGTTTAAAGCAACTATAATCCTTTAGGAGCAGAGCCGGCAAAGTTGTCGGCTCTTTCAAGCATGATAGAAATTCAACGACGTCCTGAACCAGATCTTTCCCTTCTTCCTGATTCCATTCCTCCGATTCTTAAACGTATCTACATCAACCGTGGGATAACGGATCTTTCACAATTAGAAACGTCGGCCCGTGGGTTGCATTCATATCAAAAACTCGGGGGGATTGAGCAAGCTGTCGATCTTTTGTTTCAGGCGATAAAAGAACAAAAACGCATCATCGTTGTCGGTGATTTTGACGCTGATGGTGCGACAAGCTCAGCATTATCAGTACTCGCGCTGCGTATGCTTGGTAGTCACAATGTGGATTACTTAGTGCCAAATCGTTTTGAAGACGGTTATGGGTTAAGTCCAGAAGTCGTTGACCAAGCCTTAGAGCTTGGCGCTGAGATGATCATGACGGTGGATAACGGCGTCTCATCAATCGAAGGTGTGCGTTACGCAAAAGAAAATGGCATTACCGTGCTCGTTACCGATCACCACTTGCCAGGACAAGTGTTGCCTGATGTGGATGCAATGGTGAACCCAAACCTTGAGAGCTGTAGCTTTCCATCTAAAGCGCTTGCGGGGGTGGGGGTCGCGTTTTATCTCATGATGGCACTATGCGTTCATATGCGAAAACACAATTGGTTTGCAGAACAGGGGATGCAAGAGCCCAAGTTGATGGAACTGATTGACCTTGTTGCACTGGGTACCGTCGCCGACGTCGTTCCATTGGATGAAAACAACCGCATTCTTGTACACCAAGGTTTGCAACGTATTCGTGCGGGCAAAGCGCGTCCCGGCATCCAAGCGTTAATTGAGGTCGCTAAGCGCGATGCGCGTCGTTTAGTTGCGTCCGATTTTGGCTTTGCTTTAGGTCCACGTATTAACGCAGCAGGTCGTCTTGATGACATGTCTTTCGGTGTTGAACTGCTGATGTGTAACAACATCCACGCAGCTCGTCGCATGGCAAGTGAATTGGATGGCTTGAACCAGACTCGTAAAGAGATTGAAGAAGGCATGAAGCAAGAAGCGATGGCTTTCTGTGAGCGCCTTCAGTTTGGTGAAGGCAATGAGCTTCCTTATGGCTTAGCCTTATTCCAACGTGATTGGCACCAAGGTGTGATTGGTATTTTGGCTTCGCGCATTAAAGAGAAGTTTCATCGTCCAGTCATTGCATTTGCTGATGGTGGAGAAGGGACGATTAAAGGCTCGTGTCGTTCTATTCCGGGGCTACACATGCGCGATGCGTTGGATTTCATCGACACGCAAAACCCGGGTTTGATCATCAAGTTTGGTGGACACGCCATGGCAGCAGGCTTAACGATTAAAGAGCAGGATTTTGAGCGTTTCAGTCGTTTGTTTGATGAAGTGGTAAAAAAGGAACTCGATGAAGCGGCGCTAAAAGGCGTGATCATGTCAGATGGCGAACTTAAGCCGGAAGAGTTCTCTATGCATGTTGCTGAACAGCTGCGATCGGGTGGCCCTTTTGGACAAGCTTTCCCAGAGCCAATCTTTGATGGTGAGTTTAAAGTACTGCATCAAAAGCTGGTGGGTGAGAAGCATCTTAAATTGATGTTAGAGCCGCTTTATAAAGGTCACCCTACCAATGTGATGATCGACGGTATCGCATTCAATGTTGATCTACGTCGATGGCCAGATGCATCGGTTAAAACAGTACGTCTCGCGTATAAGCTGGATGTGAATGAATTTCGTGGTAATCAATCATTGCAATTGATGATCGACCATATCGAAGCTAAGTAATACCTAGATCAACCTTTCTTATAGAGTACGGTTGCCCCTAAGTGGGCGTAAAATTTTATGACCGTGCTCTCTCTCACCGCAATCTGATTTCTCATCCGAAATTTTCCTGTATCTCGGTCACATTTTTCAGTAGAATTTCTCGGTTAAATTCTATTCTAAAATGTTGAGTAAACATGTTTGAAATCAATCCAATTAAAAACCGTCTGCAGGACGTGTCTCAGCGCACAAATGTCCTGAGGGGGTATCTTTGACTATGACGCGAAGAAAGAGCGTCTAGAAGAAGTCAACGCAGAACTTGAACAACCAGATGTATGGAACGAACCTGAGCGTGCGCAAGCACTGGGTAAAGAGCGTGCATCACTAGAAGCGGTTGTTGAAACCATTGATCAACTAGAGCAAGGTGTGGAAGATGTAGAAGGTCTTCTTGAGCTGGCTGTAGAAGAAGAAGATCAAGAAACATTTGACGAAATTGAACCAGAACTTGCTGAGTTGGAAGAGAAGCTAGAAAAGCTTGAATTCCGTCGTATGTTCTCTGGAGACCACGATAGCTCTGATTGTTACATCGATTTGCAAGCTGGCTCTGGTGGTACAGAAGCACAAGACTGGACTAACATGCTGCTGCGTATGTACCTACGTTGGGCAGAAGCGAAGGGCTTCAAAGCTGAAGTGATTGAAGTCTCTGAAGGTGAAGTCGCGGGTCTTAAGTCGGCAACAGTTCGCATCTCTGGTGAGTATGCGTACGGTTGGTTACGCACTGAAACGGGCGTTCATCGTCTTGTTCGTAAATCTCCGTTCGATTCAGGCGGTCGTCGCCATACGTCATTTGCTTCTGCGTTCATCTATCCAGAGATTGATGAAAACATCGACATCGACATTAATCCTTCCGACCTACGTATTGACGTTTACCGTGCGTCAGGCGCAGGTGGTCAGCACGTAAACACCACAGAATCTGCGGTACGTATTACGCACGTACCTACGAACACAGTGGTTCAGTGTCAGAATGACCGTTCTCAACATAAGAACAAAGATCAGGCAATGAAACAGCTTCGAGCGAAGCTATTTGAGCTTGAATTGCAAAAGCAAAATGCGGAAAAACAAGCTAATGAAGACGCTAAGTCTGACATTGGCTGGGGTAGCCAGATCCGTTCTTACGTATTGGATGACTCACGTATTAAGGACCTCCGTACGGGCATTGAAAACCGTAATACTCAAGCGGTTCTTGATGGCGATCTGGACAAATTTATTGAAGCTAGCCTGAAATCAGGTCTATAAAGCTTTTCACCGACAAAAACAGGATACATCGAAAATGACTGATGCTGTTCAAAACGAAACTGTACTAGAAGAAAATAAGCTGATTGCTGAACGCCGCGCTAAACTGGATGCAATCCGAAAGAGCTGCAAAGCGAACGGCCATCCAAACGACTTCCGTCGTGACACACTAGCGGGCGACCTTCAGAAAGAGTTCGGTGAAAAGACGAAGGAAGAGCTAGAAGAGCTTAACCACGTAGTAGCAATCGCTGGCCGTATCATGGCTAAACGTGGTCCATTCTTGGTAATTCAAGAAACTTCTGGCCGTATCCAAGCTTACGCTGACAAAGCGGTTCAAAAAGTACTTAAAGAAAAATACCAAGGTCTAGATATCGGTGACATCATCGGTGTTAAAGGTGCACTTCATAAGTCTGGTAAAGGTGACCTATACGTGAACATGGAAGAGTACGAGTTGCTAACCAAAGCACTACGTCCACTTCCAGAGAAGTTCCACGGTCTAACTGACCAAGAGATGCGTTACCGCCAACGTTACGTTGACCTGATCGTTAACGAAGACTCTCGTCAAGCGTTTGTAGTACGTTCTAAAGTCATGTCTGCAATCCGCAACTTCATGATCTCTAAGCAGTTCATGGAAGTTGAAACGCCAATGATGCACGTTATCCCTGGCGGTGCGAGTGCGCGTCCATTTATCACGCACCACAACGCACTAGACATGCCAATGTACCTACGTATCGCGCCAGAGCTATACCTGAAGCGTCTAGTTGTTGGTGGTTTTGATCGCGTATTCGAAATCAACCGTAACTTCCGTAACGAAGGCCTTTCTCCACGCCACAACCCAGAATTCACAATGATGGAATTCTACATGGCGTACGCAGACTACAAAGATCTGATGGACCTAACTGAAGAACTACTAAGCTCAGTGGCGCAAGAAGTTCTAGGTTCAACGTCAATGCCTTACGGTGATGAAACGGTTGAGTTTGGTGGTACTTACACTCGTATGAGCATGTTCGAAGCAATCAAGCACTACAACCCAGACCACGCGCAAATCCAAGCGCTAACAGAAGAAGACCTACAAAACCGTGATCTAATGGTTTCTATCGCGAAATCTGTTCACGTTGAAGTAGAACCTTTCTGGACATGTGGTCAGCTTCTTGAAGAGATCTTTGGTGAAACAGCAGAACCTAAGCTAATGCAGCCTACGTTCATCACTGGTTACCCAGCAGATATTTCTCCGTTGGCTCGTCGTAGCGATGATAACCCGTTCTTTACAGACCGCTTTGAGTTCTTTATCGGTGGCCGTGAAGTAGCGAACGGTTTCTCAGAGCTTAACGATGCTGAAGACCAAGATGCACGCTTTAAAGCACAGGTTGAAGCGAAAGAGTCTGGTGACGACGAAGCAATGTTCTACGATGCAGACTACATCACTGCTCTAGAGCACGGCCTACCGCCAACAGCAGGCCAAGGTATCGGTATCGACCGTTTGGTTATGCTACTGACTAACACGCACACTATCCGTGACGTGATCCTATTCCCTGCAATGCGCCCGCAAGCGTAATTCGATAGGATGAGTAAAAAACCACCTTCGGGTGGTTTTTTTTTGCCTTTTAGTTAAGTTAATTCAAGTTGTTGCATTTGCCTTTTAATGGGATATGCAAATAAACATTCGCCAAATCTCAATCTATTGCATAGTCTTAATACTGAGACAGACGTGAGGGGGCGGAGTCTCGATAATGTTACCCGCTCGCAAAGATAAGTTTGTGGCACAAAATTTCTATTAACAATGAAAAAGGGTTAGAGAATGGCTGGGCAGTTTAAGATGGATTCCATCCCGGGATCGCTTGTGGTAGTTGGCGGTACTTATGAGCCTTGGTTATCGGTACTGGAGCAAGTGGGCTGGAAGTGTCACCAAGTAGGTGATTTACGCAAAGCTAATACGCTGTTAGAAGATATTGGTCCATGTATCGGTATTGTTGATCTCAGCCATGACGAGTTCAGCTTGAATGGTTTGGCGAACTTAGTCAGCTCTCACAAACACGTACGTTGGTTAGCGTTTATTCGTGAATCTCAGCTTGGCACTGACACCATATGCCAGTTCATTGTTAACTTTTGTATCGACTTTTTCACAGCGCCGATCCCAGATGCACAGTTATTAAGCACAATAGGTCACCAGCTTGGCATGCTTAAGTTGGAGAAAAAAGTTTGGCCTAGTTTTGGTAGCAGTTTAGATATGGGTCTGATCGGTGAATCTATCCCGATGAAACGTTTACGCGATCAAGTGAAGCGCATTGGTCCAACGGACGTCAGCATTCTGATTTCTGGGGAAAGTGGGACTGGTAAAGAGGCGGTTGCTAGGGCCATCCATAAAGTCTCTTCACGCTCTCATAAACCGTTTATGGCAATTAACTGTCGCGCACTCAATGAACAACGTTTCCAAGCTGAAGTATTTGGTATTAACGCCGATGAAGATATGGAAGCATGCCTGCTTGAACAAGCAGATGGTGGCACCGTGTTGTTTAATGACATTCTTACCATTTCAAAAGAGCAGCAAATGAATCTGCTGAGATTCTTGCAAGAAGGCACCATTGATACCAAAGATGGCGTAAAAGCGGTTAACGTACGCATTCTTGCTGCTAACTCGTCAGATGTTGAAAAAGCTTTGATTGACGGTGACTTCAATGAAGAACTTTACCATTACATCAACGTTCTGCGCATCAATGTCCCTAGCTTGAAAGAACGTGCGAGTGACATCGCATTGCTGGCTCGTTTCTACTTACAAGAGTTCTCAAAAGAGTACAACTCGCAAGCAAAAAGCTTTTCTGAGGATGCATTCAAGGCACTGACACGTTATTTCTGGCCTGGAAATGTGCGTGAGCTGATGAACCAAGTGAAGCGAGCGGTATTAATGTCCGACAGCGTAATGATTGAAGAGCATCACTTAGATTTACCTCAACGTAATGACTCAAAGCGCAGCTTGAAATCAATCCGAGAGAAGAGTGAACGTGATGCGTTGCTGGTTGTTTTGGAATCTCATTCTGGTCAAGTTTCAAATGCGGCGAAAGAGCTCGGAGTTTCGCGTGCAACCATGTATCGACTACTTAATAAACATAACTTGATTTCCGAACAAGCCATGTAGTTGGCCTTTCCCTGTGTCAAATAGGCGAATAAATACAATAAAAGAGAGTGGCCACAGAGCCGCTCTTTTTATTTTTTGTTTGGTTTGATTTATAAAATCCGCAAATTTATATATTCCTCAGGTGAATATGTTATACATAAAAGTATATGAAACTAAATTGCGGTGTATTGATTTGTTTTTAATCAAAAAGGCAAAAAATGTTTGATATATATTCATCAAAGCTTACAATTTAACCGTAACTCAATGAGTTATACCTTTCATAAACGGATTAATTTTTAGCTAGGAGGCGCAAGATGAAACATTACGTTGTTAACACCACTGCTTGCGCTGATCGTATGCCTATCGCTCCGATAACCCTTAAATCGGATGATACCAATACCACTGGCTCACAAGATAAAAATTAATCCGTAACCTATCATATTTATTACTAGGCTGCGGGAAAGTAGCGGCTTAGTATCAACAGAATATTTCTGTTCATTTTACGCACTATTTTTCCCAGTCGAATACATCGATAATCGGAGAAAATATTATGCGTCACTCTATTTACTTACAATTGGCCACTTTGCTATTGAAAGCAGACCTTAAACGCGAAGAAAAGCAATGGCAGCGTACCATACGCCGAACTGCTCATGATATTCCATGGACGAATGTTCATCTATTGAGGGATATTGGTTTAGATCGCGATGGTCGTTCTACACGTGCCAATGTTCCGGATGCAGTAAAAGTTGAACGTCGAGTTCGTCACCTTCGTCGAGTCTTAACGTCGCGAATAATGACGTAATCGTTAGCGTGTTGGACTGGCAGAGTTGCTAACGAGTCAGTCAACACGCTTAACGTGCGATATGAAGTCATACTTCATTTGATAAACAGCTGATCTTGAAGATCAGCTGTTTTCGTTTGAAGGTGGTACCGTTAAGGGCAAGGATTCGAGTAAGTTGTACCTATTGCTTGAATTTCAGTAAGTAGTTCGTCGCTAAGTTGCAAATCAATACTGTCGATATTGGCCTTTAATTGGTCTAGGTTTGTTGCTCCGATAATGTTAGAAGCAACAAATGGACGCTGATTGACAAACGCGAGCGCCATTTGTGCAGGGTTTAGACCATGCTCTTGAGCTAAATTGACGTAAGCTTCGGTCGCTTTAACACCTTGTGGAGTGAAGTAGCGCGCAAAACGCTCCCACTTAGTGCATCGAGCGCCTTCAGGTTTTGCCCCGTTTAGGTATTTACCACTCAGGCAGCCAAATGCCAAAGGAGAGTAGGCAAGTAACTGAACGCCTTCGTAATGGCTGATTTCAGACAAGCCAACTTCGAAGCTGCGGTTCAATAAGTTATATGGGTTTTGAATGGAGACAATTCTTGGCAAATCGTGTTTTTCTGCCAAACGCAGTAGCGACATCACCCCCCACGGCGTCTCGTTGGATACGCCGATATAGCGCACTTTACCTGCATTCACTAATTCAGTAAGCGCTTCCAACGTTTCAATTAACGTGACTTCTTCTTGTTTGTCAGGGTATGGGTAGTTGAGTTGACCAAAGCAGTTGGTTTGACGCTGCGGCCAATGTAGTTGGTACAAATCGACATAATCGGTTTGTAGACGATTAAGGCTGTCATCAATTGCTGTATGGATGTGGCGACGATTAAGGCTCATGTTGTCTCTAATGTGAGGAACATTTCGAGGGCCTGCCACTTTTGTTGCCAGTACTACTTTTTCTCTTTTGCCGCTTTTTGCTAACCAATTACCGATGTATTGCTCGGTGAGCCCTTGTGTTTCCGAGTTTGGCGGTACAGGGTACATCTCTGCGGTATCGATGAAGTTCACCCCATGATCGAGGGCAAAGTCGAGCTGCTCAAAGGCGTCCTTTTCTGTGTTTTGCTCGCCAAACGTCATAGTGCCGAGGCAGATTTTACTGATCTCAAGTGATGAGTGCGGTAGTTTTGTGTATTGCATATCACGTCCTTGAAGAGTTACCGACTAAATAAGTGACTCCAATATAGGGGATTTTTAGCCGCAATCGCAAATGATTTACGTATAAAGGAAGAGCAAACTCGAAAGCTACAGTTAGCCTAACTACACTTAAATGATCGTGTGAAGGAGGTATGTTATGCAGAAGCATCAATTGGACATGTGGCTACATGGTCCACATAAAGATACTTATAAAACTCCCAAAGTATTTGTGATTGGGTGTTCTGATGTCTCTGACTATCTTTTAGCTGTGGAGTACAAGCATCAACTTGAGCCGATTAAAGACGGTGAAGACCCGATACATTTTGGCTCTCTAGACTTAGTAAAAGAAGAACTATTGAGGCTAGGGGTCGATAAAGCGTATTTAAGGCTGCGCAATGCGTATGACGAATGTGGCACTGAAGAGGCAGCCTCGTACTGCGATATTGAGTTATCGCTCGTGACGCACTAAATAGCTGATATGGTTTTATTCTGGTTGAGTGTTAATGTAGTGCTTGAGTAAGATCTGTTCAGTAAACTGTGTTCTAAGGTAAAAGCCTCGGGGCAGAGTTTTCATCGGCTTACCATTTGAGTTGTATGCTTCGGTGAGCGCTTTTGCATTTGCGGCTTTAGGGCGAAGATGCAGCGCTTCTCCGTGTCTGGCGGAAATTTGATCAAATCTTCCCAAGACGATCATCTCCATTAACTCTTCCCAGTCATTTCGCAAAATCCGCTCTTCTTCTTCATCTGGTGACCAAATGAGTGGACTGCCCACACGTCTTTCAGCGAGTGGGATTTCTCGTTCTCCTTCTACGGGTACCCAAAGCACACGAGATAGCTTGTTTCGAACATGACTTGTTTCCCATGTAAGACCATGAACACCAGTGAGGGGAGCCACAGAAACAAAGGTTGTTTCTAAAGGTTTGCCAGAATAACTGATCGGAATACTTTTCAACTCGATCCCTAGGTTTGCGAAATCTTGTTGAGGTTTACTGCCAGCTGGAGCGCCCAAGTGCCATTCGAGTAATTGACCCACCCAACCTTTATCACGTTTTAAGTTTTCAGGAACAATCATATTCGCCTCGGCGGCCAACTCAGCAAAACTGAGTCCTGCCATATCATGTGCTCGTTCCAATAGCTCTGCTTCTGTTTGTGGTTCTGGTTTCATAGTTACAAGGTGGTATTACAAAAAATATAGTTTATCAAACTCCGACCAAATCTACTGTTTAAGATTTCACCGAGGCGGTGTAAGAACGATCAATTCATAACTTATCCACAGGTGGAGGAGGTATTGATAAGATCCTGACGGGGTCTGTATGAATAAACAGGGGTTAAAATGCATTTTTGGGGTTGATTTTGTTGTAATCATCTAAACGAATAGCAGGTAAGTGTGGATAAATAGCCTATTGGTGGATCTTTGACCGATCTGAGTTTGGTGAAAAGATCATCAAGAAATTGAAGATCGAATTATCGTTATTTTTAAAAATAAATACTTTTTTATCAATGTTTTATGTTTGTTTTTTTGTTTATTCATTTGTTTTTCATTTGATGGGATTAAACTGAATTACTCATTTGAATTGAATTCTTCACAAAGTTATTCACAGAAAAGGTGAATAAATGTGGGCAATGTCTCACTCTTGTGTTGATAAGGTATGGTTTGATTAAAAGATATCCAAAAATGCTGAAAAGGTAATAAATCTTGCTCATATCACATCAGTAAGTTTGCTAGTAATGGGGATATGTGGAAAAATCACGGTAATAAAAAATTTATTCATAGAGGTTAGCCAGTGATAGATGGCGATGGTTACCGACTTAATGTTGGTATTGTGATATGTAATAACCATGGTCAGGTCTTCTGGGCTAAACGATACGGGCAACACTCATGGCAATTTCCACAAGGTGGGATTGACGAAGGTGAAACCCCTGAACAAGCCATGTTCAGGGAGTTATACGAAGAAGTCGGTTTAACGAAAAAAGACGTTAAGATCATTGCAACAAGTCGTCATTGGTTAAGATATAAGCTACCAAAGCGATTGGTGCGTTGGGACTCCAAGCCTGTTTGTATCGGCCAAAAACAGAAATGGTTTCTGCTGAGATTAGAATGCGATGAGTCTCGCATTAATATGCAACGCGGAAAATCCCCTGAATTTGATGGTTGGCGCTGGGTAAGTTACTGGTATCCAGTTAGGCAAGTTGTTTCTTTCAAGCGAGATGTTTATCGACGAGCGATGAAAGAATTTGCATCCTTAGCCATGCCTTTTCGAGAGAGAAAAGCGAAAGGGAAAAGAAAAAAGCAACGTAGAGGATAATCATGCTCAGTCAGCTAAGGGAAATAGTTGAGAAAGTCTCCAGGGTCGATGATGTGCATCTGGCACTCGATATATTGGTGAAAGAGACTTGTGCTGCCCTTAGTACTGAGTGCTGTACTATCTATCTTGCTAATGAAGAAATGCAGCGCCTTGAGTTAATGGCAACTCAAGGCCTTATTTTTGAAGGTGATAGTATTCATATCAACTTCAATGAAGGCTTGGTTGGGTTGGTAAAACGAAGCGCTGAACCCCTTAACCTTGCCGAAGCCTCAAAACACCCCGAGTTCAAATTCTTTCCTCAACTCGGCGAACAGATTTACCACTCTTTTTTAGCTACTCCAATCATTCATCGTAAACAAGTTTTAGGTGTGTTGGTGATCCAACAAAAAACGCCGCGCTTGTTTAGTGAAATGGAAGAATCGTTTCTTGTTACCTTATCCGCTCAGTTAGCGGTGCTCATTGCACATGCGCAGAATCTTGGGCATTGGCAGTTAGCATCTAAACCCACGGTATTAAAAGGTTTGCCTGCGTCTACTGGTGTCGCGATTGGAGAGTTTTGGTTCGACAATACCCAGCCGAGTTTATCGGATATTTTCCCTTCGTCCACGTTAGATAAGGAACGCGAGCACGAGACACTACTGGTGGCCATAGAGCGAGCGTTAAATGACTTTCGCCGCATGCGGAAAAAACTGGACAGTGAAATCAACAAAGATGCGCTGGCGATCTTCGATCTGTTTACTCACTTACTGAATGATCCGATGCTTCGCGGTGATTTGAAGAAGCAGATTGAAAAAGGAGACAGGGCAGACTGGGCGTTACGCCAAGTTGTAGAGTCATACTCGAATCGATTTGCAAGAATGTCGGATGTATACATGCGTGAAAGAGCGCAAGATATCCGAGAGTTAGGGCAAAGGCTGCTCTATTTTCTGCACAACAGTGAGCAAGAAAATTCTGCAATTGATCGTCCCATTATTTTGGTGGCGAACGAACTCACTGCCACCTTGCTCGCTTCTGTACCTAAAGAGTTTTTGTTAGCCGTCGTATCATTAGAGGGAGGCGCAAACTCTCACGCTGCCATTTTATCTCGAGCTCTTGGGGTCCCTGCAGTCATGGGCGCCAACATTAATCCGGATGTGGTGAATGGCAAACTCGGGATAGTCGACGGCTATACGGGTGAGATCTTCTTAGAGCCAAACCGCCAGTTGTTGCGAGAGTATCGCAGCTTAGTAAGCGAAGAGTCTGAACTGTTTGCCATGGTAAACAAGGACCTCGCACTCCCTGCGGTTACGCAAGATAATCACCATATCGAAATTATGCTGAATGCGGGACTCAGTGCAGACAGTAATATTGCCATCAACACAGGTGTTGATGGTGTTGGGTTGTACCGAACTGAGATTGCATTTTTACTTCAGCATCACTTTCCTTCGGAAGATGAACAGTATCATCAATACCAAGCAATACTTAACAGCTATCCGAATCAACGAGTAGTGATGCGTACTTTGGATATTGGTGGTGACAAACCTTTGCCGTATTTGCCCATCGAAGAAGATAATCCGTTTCTAGGCTGGCGTGGCATTCGTTTTACATTGGATCATCCAGACATTTTCTTGATCCAGCTGCGTGCAATGTTAAGAGCGAGTGCAGAAAGCGGAAACTTAAGTATCTTATTGCCAATGGTGTCAGGGGTAAAAGAGCTAGACGATGCCATTAGCTTGATTAATCAAGCTCACAGCGAAGCCGTTTTGCTTGATGATAGAATTCAATTCCCACAAATTGGGGTCATGATTGAAGTACCATCGATGGTGTATCTGTTGCCAACGATCGCTCACCGTGTTGATTTTGTTTCTGTCGGGACAAACGATTTAACTCAGTATTTATTAGCGGTAGATAGGAACAATTCGCGCGTAGCGGATGTCTATGAATCTATGCATCCTGCGGTACTGTTAGCGCTTAAGCAAATCCATGAGGTGTGTGATAAATATCAGGTGCCCGTGTGTATTTGTGGTGAGCTAGCGGGTGATCCATTTGGCGCTCTTCTCTTACTTGGGTTAGGGTATACCAGTTTGAGTATGAACACCTCCAATGTGGCTAAGGTGAAATATTTGATTCGTCATAGCCAACAAGAAGAATTAGAAAAATTAGCGGAGCAAGCAATGACAAAGTCCTATGGGGAGGACATTCATCAAATGATGCATGACTTCTTCATTCAACAGGGCTTTGCGGGCTTTATCCGTGCAGGTAAAAAGTAGGAAATCGTGACCGTCTCTTTATTTTTGTTATTGTTGGCGCTAGGCGCTTTTGTGGGTGTGATGGCGGGGTTACTCGGTATCGGTGGTGGTTTGATTGTTGTTCCTGCCTTGTTGTATTTGCTTCCTCTTGCTGGGATCTCTCCAGAAATGAGTATGCACATGGCCTTAGCCACTTCGTTAGCGAGTATTATTGTCACGTCTGGCTCATCGGCGATGAATCACCTTAAGCTCGGCAATGTCGATATGTTTGTCGTAAAATGGTTGATGCCTGGTGTGGTCATTGGTGGCTTTGTTGGTGCCAATATTGCTGAGTGGATCCCTACACACTATTTGCCGAAAGTGTTTGGTGTCATTGTTCTTTGCCTGTCAGTACAAATGTTTCGTTCCATTAAAGTTACGAGCAGTAAACCTATGCCGAGCAGCCCTGTGACTGTAGTTTACGGCACGGGAATTGGTGTCGTATCAAGCCTTGCTGGTATTGGTGGTGGCTCACTGTCGGTACCATTTTTAAATAAACATGGGATAGAGATGCGTAAAGCGGTGGGCTCATCCTCCGTTTGTGGTTGCGTGATTGCTATTTCTGGTATGATCGGCTTCATCTTACATGGCTATAAAGTGGAAGGCTTACCTTCATACAGTATTGGCTATGTTTATCTTCCCGCTTTATTAGCGATTGCTATGGCCTCGATGCTCACAACAAAAGTGGGTGCGAAGCTCGCAACTAACCTTCCAACAGCGGTATTAAAAAAGATATTCGCGGTGTTCTTAATGTTTGTTGCAGCGACCATGCTGCTCTAAGTTTGTACCCAAGTCATTCTCGCTGAACCAAGCATCTAGAGGTTACTTGGGTATATTTATTTTGTTGTGATAAGAAGAGAATGATTTATGTCTCAGGGATATATTGAATTTCCCAATATTGATCCGGTTTTAATCTCTATTGGTCCTGTTTCGGTTCGTTGGTACGGTTTGATGTACCTTGTTGGCTTTATGTTTGCTCTATGGTTAGCGAACCGACGTGCGGATAAGCCTGGAAGTGGTTGGACACGAGAGCAGGTTTCTGATTTGTTGTTCGCAGGCTTCCTTGGCGTGGTGATTGGTGGCCGTGTAGGCTACGTGCTTTTCTACAATTTTGAGCTCTTCCTGGCTGACCCTTTGTATCTATTTAAAGTGTGGACTGGTGGTATGTCTTTCCACGGGGGCTTACTGGGTGTGATTACTGCGATGTTCTGGTATGCACACAAAAACGGGCGAACTTTCTTCGGTGTTGCTGACTTTATCGCGCCGCTTGTGCCATTTGGTTTGGGTATGGGGCGTTTAGGTAACTTCATGAACAGCGAGTTGTGGGGCCGAGTAACGGATGTGCCTTGGGCGATCGTTTTCCCAAATGGCGGTCCACTGCCACGTCATCCATCACAGCTTTATGAAATGGCGCTTGAAGGTATCGTCCTTTTCTTCATTTTGAATTGGTTCATCAAGAAACCTCGTCCTCTAGGTTCTGTTTCAGGACTCTTTCTTGCGGGTTACGGAACCTTCCGTTTCCTAGTAGAATACGTGCGCGAACCAGACGCTCATTTGGGTTTATTCGGTGGCTTTATTTCCATGGGACAGATTTTATCCCTGCCAATGGTGGTTATCGGTGTCCTCATGATGGTTTGGGCATACAAACGTGGTCATTACAAAGACGAATTACCACAAAAGACGAAGTAAGGTATTGGTGTGAAACAGTATTTAGATTTGTGTCAACGCATCGTTGACCAAGGTGTTTGGGTTGAAAATGAGCGTACAGGCAAGCGCTGCCTGACCGTAATCAACGCGGATTTAACCTACGATGTTGCGAACAATCAATTTCCGTTGGTCACCACACGTAAAAGTTTTTGGAAAGCAGCCGTTGCAGAGCTACTAGGGTACATTCGTGGTTACGATAATGCGGAAGATTTTCGTAAGCTGGGCACGAAAACCTGGGATGCCAATGCCAACCTAAATGATGCCTGGTTGAATAACCCATACCGTAAAGGCGAAGACGACATGGGCCGTGTCTATGGGGTTCAAGGGCGCGCCTGGGCGAAACCTGATGGTGGTCATGTTGACCAGCTACGTAAGATAGTGGATGACTTAACGCGTGGCGTTGATGACCGCGGTGAAATCTTGAACTTCTACAACCCGGGTGAGTTCCACATGGGGTGCTTGCGTCCTTGTATGTACAGTCACCATTTTTCATTGCTGGATGATACGCTTTACCTGAATAGTACTCAGCGTTCGTGTGATGTACCGCTTGGCTTAAACTTCAATATGGTTCAAGTTTACGTGTTCTTGGCGATTATGGCGCAAATTACGGGCAAGAAACCTGGTCAGGCATTTCATAAGATTGTGAATGCTCACATTTATGAAGACCAGCTTGAACTGATGCGCGATGTTCAGTTGAAGCGTGAGCCATTAAAAGCGCCGACGTTCCATATCAACCCAGAGATTAAATCTCTAGAAGATTTGGAAACATGGGTCACACTGGATGACTTTTGGGTTGAAGGGTACGAGCATCACGATCCTATTCGTTACCCATTCTCAGTGTAACGAGTATCGTTCTTCAAGATATAGAAAAAGCTCCGAATGGAGCTTTTTTCTTTTTTGTACTTAGAAGGTATTATTTTAGTGCACTGACAATATAACGGTGAATTGGGCTGGTCTGCATCGGTGTGGATAGTGCCGGGCTAATAAACTTAGGTTGAGTGAATATTTCTTTACTCACTAATGAACGGATAAGCTCAAAGTACTTCAGCTCAGTTTTCCCGCACAACAATAGTGAAAAGTCATCGCCCAATTTATCATAGGCATTGAGCACCTCTCGGAATCCTCTAAGATACAAGTAATCCTTCGTTAAACCTCCACCTCGATAGACTCGGGCAGTCGTTGTAAATGCTTGAAGATCAGAAGCTTTATACTGTTCTTTTAATAGCATGAACGTATGGCGGAAATCGCGATCCTTGATCATCGACTCTACTGCCAGAACTCGTAAGGCTAAGGTTCTTAGGCGCTTGATACTGAAATGTCCTGACAGATACTCACATAATATAGCCAGCCCTTCTTGAGTGTTGGTATTGGCAGGACAACCTAAGCTCAGGACTTTTAGCGGTTGTTGACGACCGTTAAGCGTAGTCAGGAGATGTACTCCCATTTCATGATGTGCAAGAGCCTCCAGCTCATCAGTGGTGATGTACGCCGCGTGGTTAATTTTGACTCGAGACCCTGAAACTAGTGCGTTTGCTAACATCCCGTCCAACACCTGTATTTCACATGCATACCCATTGCGTTGAGCAAAATTTTGCATGAAACGTGCTATTGCACGGCTATCGTGCTGAGGTTCTTTTTCTTCTTCTGTAGGAAGGTGCAATATGAAATGGGCGTTGGCAATATCTTTGGCGCTCGGTTCCCCATAATAGCGTAAGGAGTTATAAAGAAACTCTTGCGTGCCGATGGTATTCACTTGATCCAGTTTATCTGCATAAGACTGAATTACATCCGCGTATAGCCTCTGCAGTTGGGTGTCTTGAATGTTTTCTAGAGGTAGCTCATATAGGCGTCGCTTTGCGCTGTGGGTATCTACGTTAGTAATTGAATATTGAAAATTAGGCTCTTGAGAATATTTGTTTTTAATGAAACGTTCTCTTTCTTGAGCATAATTAAGAGGATTCACGCTACTGAGGATATCAATATCAGCAACCAGTTGGGTTAGGTTTTCGTCTATTGCGAGTAGCTGATCAGAAATAGCGTCATTAAGCTGCGTCATGTTGTCGACTCCAAATGAGATAGCTCAGCATAAGCATGCTGATGTGGCTCAAATTATCACCGGACAATCGATTTGAACAGTTTAATTATCATAAAAAAGGCTCCACTATGTGGAGCCTAAACAATAAGCGATGGTATGTCGTTGTTGTTACGTTGTTAGGGCTAGAATTGCACCTGGTAGAATAACGAATACTGACATTAGGTAACCACCAACAACTGCTTTATTCTTAATAGCCATTTCAGAAATCATCTCAGCGCCTTTAACCGGAATCTCACGTAGGAATGGAATTCCAAAGATAAACAGCGTCGCCATGATGTTAAATACTAAGTGGACTAGAGCGATTTGTAGTGCGAATACTGCGAACTCTCCAGATACCGCTGTCGCTGCTAGTAGTGCTGTAATACAAGTACCAATGTTAGCACCCAGAGTGAAAGGGTAGATATCTCGTACTTTCAACACGCCAGTACCAACCAACGGAACCATTAAACTTGTCGTGGTTGAGGAAGATTGTACTAGAACAGTCACGATTGAGCCTGATACGATGCCGTGAATAGGACCACGACCGATGGCGTTTTTCAAAATTTCACGTGCGCGACCAACCATTAGGCTCTTCATCAATTTACCCATCACTGTGATTGCAACGAAGATAGTCGCAATACCCAAAGCAATAAGCATGACGCCGCCAACAGTATCACCGAAGGTAGAAAGTGGCTCTTTAATTGCGCCTACGACTGGCTTTGTAATTGGTTTAATAAAGTTGAAGCCCTTAATGCTCATATCACCAGTAGCAAGCAGTGGAGAAACAAGCCAGTGAGAAACTTTCTCTAAAATGCCGAACATCATTTCCAACGGAAGGAAAATAGCGACAGCAAGCAAGTTGAAGAAGTCGTGAATGGTTGCACTTGCAAATGCACGTTTGAACTCTTCTTTACAGCGCACGTGGCCAAGAGACACAAGCGTATTGGTCACTGTGGTACCAATGTTAGCACCCATCACCATAGGGATAGCGGTTTCTACAGGTAAGCCACCTGCAACCAAGCCTACAATAATAGACGTTACAGTACTTGAAGACTGAATTAAGGCTGTTGCCACCAAGCCGATCATTAGACCTGCAACTGGGTGTGCGGCAAATTCAAATAGCACCTTAGCTTGATCGCCAGTTGCCCATTTAAAGCCACTACCAACCATAGATACTGCTAGAAGAAGCAGATATAACATGAATGCCAAGTTAGCCCAGCGTAACCAACGAGCTGTGCTCGAAATTGGTGCCACTGTTGAAGTAGCTTGGTTCATCATAATTTTCTCCGTTGACCTTTCAGTTCATTTTTCGGTCTGTAGTTGAATCTGCGGGCGATGTTAGAGAACAAATATTTCAGTAATATTACAAATTTCTTGCTGTGAGAGATTTTTATTGTTCTTTTTGATAATGGCGTGAAAGAAGAAGAAAATTAATTTTTAACCTATTGATTTTAATGGTTAAATTTTGATTTCGTTTTGTTTGGTTTTTGCGCTTTTTTTGTAGAAAAAATGCGCATCAGTTCAACTTTTATGACAGTATTGACTTTATACTTTCGGTAAAACTTATGCTTTTGTAAGGTATTGTATGGTTTTGTCGAGTTTATTGTTTGTCTCTGTCACATTTGGTATAAAAAGTATCACTTTCTTTTCGGGACTCGATCATGTCACATCTAAACTACAACCATCTCTATTATTTCTGGATGGTGTGCAAACAGGGCTCTGTAACTAAGGCGGCTGACGCGCTCTTCCTGACACCGCAAACCGTGACAGGACAGATTAAAGCGCTTGAAGAGCGCATGAAAGGAAAGTTAACCAAGCGCAATGGTCGTACAGTTGAGCCCACTGAGTTAGGTCAGCTTGTGTTTAAGTACGCCGACCGGATGTTCGGTTTGAGCTATGAGATGTTAGATATCGTCAATTACAGCCAGCACTCGAACATTCTATTTGAAGTTGGTGTAGCCGATGCATTATCTAAACGCTTGGTCAGTAAAGTACTGATGACGACCGTCCCGGAAGATAACAGTATTCATTTACGCTGTTATGAATCGACCCACGAACTGCTACTTGAACGCCTTTCTCAGCACAAGCTAGATATGATCCTTTCGGATTGTCCCGTTGATTCTACTCAAAGTCCTGGCCTTTATAGCAAAAAGTTAGGTGAAAGTAGCATGAGCTTTTTTGCTTCTTCTGAAATTGAAAATGTGCGATTCCCTGAGATCTTGGAACAAAAAAAACTTCTGATTCCCGCGAGCCGAACGGCTATGGGGCGTAAAGTTATTCAATGGTTTGATCGTCAAGGCCTTCAACCCAATGTGCTGGGGGAGTTTGATGATGTTGCGTTGATGAAAGCTTTTGCTCGGTACCACGATGATGTGATTTTCTTGGCACCGACCGTATACATGTCGGAGATTGAAGACGACCGAAATTTACAGCTAATTGGCCATGTCGATGGGCTAAAAGAAGAGTACTACGTGATTTTTGCGGAACGAATGATCCAACACCCCGCGGTAAAAAATGTTTGTGATGCTGATTTCAGTCAAATGTTTGAGTAAACCCGTATCGTTGCGTAAATAAATAGATTACTATCAATAAAAATATAATTCTAAATAATATCTAAGTAAGCAAGATACTTGTTTTAGTGAGCAAAACTATTAATTATTGATGGCGCACCAATTAAAATCCTTGGTGGATAATATTGGTGTATCACTAACAACTAAATTAGAGGTTCTAATAATGAAGACTCTGGAAGTGTATCTTGATTTTCTTAGATATATAAATCAGTGCAACACAACAAGCTGGCCAGGGTTGGAATAAGTAAGTTGTAGCTAGAGGTCCAACACATGAATCTACAAGAAATGGAGCAGAACTCCGCAAAAGCCGTCGTGTTGCTCAAAGCGATGGCAAACGAGAGACGCCTACAAATCCTTTGTATGCTGCATAACCAAGAGCTGTCCGTGGGAGAGCTGTGTGCAAAGTTAGAGCTAAGCCAGTCGGCATTATCTCAGCATCTTGCTTGGCTTCGCCGTGATGAGTTAGTCACGACAAGGAAAGAAGCACAAACGGTGTACTACACATTAAAGAGTGATGAAGTGAAAGCGTTAATAAAAACACTGCATAGTCTTTATTGTGCTGAGAGTGCTCAACATTAATTAAATAGTCCTAATATACTGCTCATCTTAGAGTGTGAATCTAACTTGTTGGAATATTTGAGAGTGGCGTTAAACTTTTGATGATAGGGTACTACTCATCGATCAATTTGCTTTGTTCTCAAGTGTTTTATTAGTGCTTTCTAGTATGAGCGTTATATGGGTAATGAATAAGCTGATGTCTTTAAATGGGACATTCAGAAAAAGAAAAGCTGGCATTGCCAGCTTTTTTTATTAAGAAAATTTTGTAGATATAAAAAAACCGACACAAGGTCGGTTTTTTCTTCACTGTAAAATCAGGACTCTATTAAAGAGCTTTGATTTGTGCAGCGAAACGAGACTTATGGCGAGCTGCTTTATTCTTGTGAATAAGGCCTTTAGTTGCCATGCGGTCTAGGATAGGTGTAACTACAGCGAATGCAGCAGTTGCAGCTTCTTTGTCGCCTGCTTCGATAGCAGCAACAGTTTTCTTCATGTAAGTACGCATCATTGAGCGACGGCTAGCATTGTGCTGACGACGTTTCTCAGCTTGGATAGCGCGCTTCTTAGCAGATTTACTATTTGCCAAGGGTCTAACTCCCAAAAACTTAGTTCTGTGACAATTTAAGGGCGAGGAATATCCCTCATTTGCGCTTAAATGTCAAATGATTTGTGCAAAAACCGATCTAAGCCAAAACAAATTTTGGTAAGAGAGGTTATCGCGGTTAAGATGGCGGGGATTCTAACAGCATTTTTATACCAATGCTAATAATTATCCGCGAAAGGCACACTTATTCCTTACAACCCGCGGATAGATTTTTGACGTCTATTTACAGCACCTGTCAGAGAAACAGTATAGGGTTAGCTGTCTTATGGTGATATTCCGAGGTTACAGTGAGTAAACGACTACTCAAGTCTGGCATGATCGTCAGTGCTATGACATTTATTTCCCGCGTTCTTGGCCTAGTTCGTGATGTTGTAGTGGCAAATTTAATGGGGGCAGGAGCAAGCGCAGACGTCTTTTTCTTCGCCAATAAAATTCCTAATTTTTTACGACGTTTGTTTGCTGAAGGTGCTTTTTCCCAAGCGTTTGTACCTGTTTTAACGGAAAGCCATGCTCAAGGCGACATGAATAAAACTCGGGAGCTCATTGCTCGTGCGGCGGGTACATTAGGGGTGATAGTCTCAATTGTTACCATCTTAGGTGTTCTAGGTTCCGGAGTGGTGACTGCACTGTTTGGTTTTGGTTGGTTCCTAGACTGGATGCATGGTGGTCCCGCGGCTGAGAAGTTCGAACTTGCTAGCGTGATGCTCAAGATTACCTTTCCTTATTTATGGTTCATCACTTTTGTTGCCCTATCGGGAGCCATTCTCAATACACTAGGTAAGTTTGCGGTTTCTTCGTTTACTCCTGTCTTCCTCAATGTGATGATCATTTTGGCAGCATGGTTTATCTCGCCGCAGATGCCACAGCCAGAGATTGGTCTTGCCATCGGTGTTTTCCTTGGTGGTTTGGTTCAGTTCTTATTTCAAATCCCTTTCCTTATTAAAGCGGGGGTTATGGTTAAGCCGAAATGGGGCTGGCGCGATCCGGGCGTGGTGAAGATCCGAACCTTAATGATTCCTGCTTTGTTCGGTGTGTCGGTAAGCCAAATCAACTTGTTGTTTGATACTTTTATTGCCAGCTTTCTGCAAACCGGTTCGATCAGTTGGTTGTACTATTCAGATCGCTTGTTGGAATTCCCGTTAGGTCTGTTTGGTATTGCTATTGCAACGGTGATTTTACCAGCATTATCACGCAAACATGTTGACGCACAAAATGAAGGATTCGCACAAACCATGGACTGGGGGGTGCGCATGGTGATCTTACTTGGCCTTCCTGCAATGCTTGGTTTGATGGTACTGGCAAAACCTATGTTGATGGTGTTATTCATGCGAGGTGAGTTTTCGCCACAAGACGTACATCAAGCATCATTGTCACTCTTTGCTTACGCTTCAGGCTTGTTGAACTTTATGCTGATTAAAGTGCTCGCTCCGGGTTATTACTCGCGTCAAGACACTAAAACGCCAGTGAAATACGGCATCATTGCGATGGTGACCAACATGGTATTTAATGCAATTTTTGCGTACTTCTATGGCTACGTTGGCTTGGCTATCGCGACGGCACTATCGGCATTTGTGAATATGGCACTGCTGTATCGTGGCCTGCACATCGCAGAGGTATACCAAATCACTAAGCGAACCGTCTTCTTTATTATACGTTTAGCTATTGCTGGCGCGGCGATGGTGGCGGCAATCTTATGGCAACTGGAAGATATGTCAGTATGGCTGGGCTGGAGCTTTGCTCACCGAAGCGCGGTGCTAGGGATGTTGATCGGTTTAGGAGCCGTAGTTTACCTAGTGGTTCTATTTTTAACTGGTGCGCGTTTAAAAGACCTAAAAGCTGGGACAGACTGAGGGTGATTAGTATATAATCCGTCAGTTTCACACAGTGTAAAGTAAAACAGAGGCAGAAAGCAGTATCCAATGGAACTGATTAGAGGCATTCACAATATCAACCCGCGACATCATGGTTGTGTGCTGACTATTGGCAATTTCGATGGTGTCCATAAAGGCCATCAACAAGTATTGCAGCAAGTGTCTGAGCAAGCGGACAGGCTATCCTTGCCTTCTGTTGTGATGACCTTTGAACCTCAGCCGATGGAGCTGTTTGCCAAAGACAAGGCACCTGCAAGGTTGACTCGATTACGCGATAAGTTCGTGCAATTGAGTAAGCTCGATATTGACCGCTTACTGTGTGTCAATTTCAATCGCCATTTTGCAAATTTAACCGCGGAAGAGTTTATCCGTGACTTGTTGGTCGAGCGTTTGGGTGTTAAGTTTCTTGTCGTTGGTGATGATTTCTGCTTTGGCAAAGGCCGTACAGGTAACTTTGCAATGCTGCAGGAAGCAGGGGAAAAATACGGCTTTGATGTCGTAAGTACCCAGAGCTTTTGTTTACAACAATTACGTGTCAGCAGTACGGCTATCCGTCAAGCGCTGGCGCGTGACGATTTGCATTCCGCGCAACAGATGCTGGGAAGAAACTACAGCATCAGCGGTCGTGTTTCTCATGGAAGAAAGCTAGGTCGAACCATTGGGTTCCCTACTGCAAATATTCCTTTGAAACGCTGTGTTTCTCCGGTTTCCGGAGTCTATGTTGTTCAAGCGCTTGGCTTAGGAAATAAGCCAGTTGGTGGTGTTGCTAATATTGGTCAAAGACCAACCGTCAATGGTGTTCGCCAACAGTTAGAAGTGCACTTATTCGACTTTCATGCCAATTTATATGGCAAGCAACTAGAAGTGGAACTTTTGCATAAACTTCGAGATGAGCAAAAGTTTGAGTCGTTTGAAGCACTTAAACAACAAATCGAATTGGATGCTGAAGCAGCAAGGGTGTGGCTGCGTCAGCTTAAGCGTTGAGCGGTTTATTCCACCGTTCAACATAATGTCTAATTTTCGCCCAATATAACGGAATTAAGAATCGATGAGTGAGTATAAAGATACCCTGAACTTACCTGAAACAGGGTTTCCAATGCGCGGCAACCTGGCCAATCGTGAGCCAGAAATGCTTAAGCGTTGGTACAAAGAAGATCTTTACGGTGAAATCCGTAAAGCTAAGAAAGGCAAAAAGTCATTCGTATTGCACGATGGCCCTCCTTACGCAAATGGTGACATTCATATTGGTCACGCACTAAACAAGATTCTTAAAGACATTATTATTAAATCCAAAACACTTTCAGGTTTTGACGCACCTTACATCCCAGGCTGGGACTGCCACGGTCTACCAATCGAATTAATGGTAGAGAAGAAAGTAGGTAAGCCAGGCCAAAAAGTGACAGCAGCGGAATTCCGCGAGAAATGTCGTGAATACGCAGCAGGTCAGGTTGAAGGTCAGAAAGAGAGCTTCAAACGCCTTGGTATCATGGGTGAGTGGGACAAGCCATACCGCACTATGGATTTCGCAACTGAAGCGAACATTATTCGTGCTCTTGGTAAGATCGCAAGCAATGGTCACCTGCTAAAAGGTTTCAAACCTGTTCACTGGTGTACAGACTGTGGTTCTGCTCTTGCTGAAGCGGAAGTAGAATACAAAGATAAAGTATCGCCATCTATCGACGTTCGTTTTAAAGCGGCTGACGAAGCGGCACTGCTATCTAAATTTGAACTGACAGAAGGTCATGAAGGTCACGGTGACGTATCTATCGTTATCTGGACAACAACACCTTGGACACTGCCTGCAAACCGCGCAGTATGTCTACGTGATGATCTAGAGTACGTGCTTATCCAAACAGAAGGCGACAACGCTGAGCGTATCATCGTTGCTGCTGAGCTAGCGAAAGACGTAATGGACCGTGCGGGTATCGAGCACTTCCACAACCTTGGCTTTGCTAAAGGTGCGGACCTAGAGCTTTCTCAATTCCAACACCCATTCTACGATTTCACTGTACCGGCGATCCTTGGTGATCACGTTACGACTGATTCAGGTACTGGTGTTGTTCACACTGCTCCTGGTCACGGTCAAGAAGACTTCGCGGTTGGTAACAAGTACAACCTAGAAGTAGCAAACCCAGTTGGCTCAAACGGTGTTTACCTACCAGATACAGAGCTATTTGCTGGTCAGCACGTATTTAAAGCGAACGATGCAGTAGTAGAAGTACTAAAAGAAAAAGGTGCACTACTACACCACCACGCTTACGAGCACAGCTACCCACACTGTTGGCGTCATAAGACTCCAATCATCTTCCGTGCTACACCTCAATGGTTCGTTTCTATGGACCAAGCTGGCCTACGTGCTAAAGCATTAGAGTCAATCAAGAATGTAGAGTGGATGCCTGAGTGGGGTCAAAGCCGCATCGAAGGTATGATCGAAGGTCGCCCTGAGTGGTGTATCTCTCGTCAACGTACTTGGGGTGTGCCAATTGCTCTGTTTGTTCATAAAGAAACAGCAGAACTTCATCCAAACACGCTAGAGCTGATCGAGAAAGTCGCGAAGCTGGTTGAAGAGAAAGGCATTCAAGCATGGTGGGATGTAGATGCCGCTGAACTACTAGGTGCTGACGCTGACCAATACGAAAAAGTGCTAGATACGCTAGACGTATGGTTCGATTCAGGTGTCACTCACTTCTCTGTTGTTGATGCTCGTGAAGAGTACAACGGCAACAGTGCAGACCTATACCTAGAAGGTTCTGACCAACACCGCGGTTGGTTCCAGTCTTCTCTAATTTCATCTATCGCGATGAAAGATGAAGCGCCTTACAAACAAGTACTGACACACGGTTTCGTGGTTGATGGTCACGGTCGTAAGATGTCGAAATCTATCGGTAACGTGGTTGCGCCAAAAGACGTAACTAACAAGCTAGGTGCTGACATTCTTCGTCTATGGGTTGCTTCAACAGACTACACTGGTGAAGTTGCGGTTTCTGATGAAATCCTAAAACGTAGCGCAGATGCGTACCGTCGTATCCGTAACACAGCGCGTTTCTTCCTAGCTAATCTGAGCGGCTTCAACCCTGAAACAGACATCGTTCCTGTTGAAGAGATGGTTGCGCTAGATCGCTGGGCGGTTGGTCGTGCACTAGCAGCACAAGAAGAGATCGTTAAAGCATACGAAGAGTACAACACACACGGTGTGACTCAGCGTCTAATGCAATTCTGTTCGATCGAAATGGGCTCTTTCTACCTAGACGTAATTAAAGACCGTCAGTACACAGCAAAACGTGGCGGCAACGCTCAACGTAGCTGTCAGACTGCGCTTTACTACATTGTTGAAGCGCTTGTTCGTTGGATGGCTCCTATCATGTCGTTCACTGCAGATGAAATATGGAACGAAATGCCAGGCGAGCGCGACAAGTTCGTATTCACTGGTGAGTGGTTTGACGGTCTATTCGGTCTTGCTGAAGGTGAAGAGCTGAACAACGAATTCTGGACTGAGATCCAAGCGGTTCGTGGTGCGGTTAACAAACTTCTAGAAGATGCGCGTAAAGAGAAAACCATTGGTGGTGCACTACAAGCTGAAGTGACTCTATTTGCTGATGACGCACTAGCGGCGAAGATCAACAAACTTGAAGATGAACTGCGCTTTGTTCTACTAACCTCTGCGGCGAAAGTTAAGCCTCTAGGTGAGAAGACGGATGCAGCACAAGCCACAGATATCGAAGGCTTGTTTGTTGAAGTAGCAGCAGCTGAAGGCGAGAAGTGTGATCGTTGTTGGCACCACACGCCAGACGTAGGCACAATTGAAGGTCACGAGAAAATCTGTGGTCGTTGTGTGTCTAACGTAGACGGCGAAGGTGAAGTACGTAAATTCGCGTAATTGCCTAGAACGACTGAACTTTTTTTAAAATTAACAGCCCCAGTATTTACTGGGGCTGTTTGTAGGTAAAGTAATGAGTGAAAAAGCACTGACGTTAAAGCAATCTGGAGTTCGCTGGCTGTGGTTAGCAATTCTGGTATTTATTGCAGATATTGGCATCAAATTGGTGGTGATGGACAACATGGGCTACGGATGGGCAAACCGAATTGAGGTGTTGCCATTCTTCAACCTACTTTACGTTCATAACTACGGTGCCGCTTTCAGCTTCTTGAGCGATCAAGCTGGTTGGCAGCGTTGGTTATTTACAGGTATCGCGTTTGTTGTGACGGGTCTTTTGACCTACTGGATGAGCAAGCTTCCAGCAAAAGAAAAATGGAACAACATTGCTTATGCACTGATTATTGGTGGTGCAGTGGGCAACGTGTTTGACCGCGTCGTTCATGGCTTTGTTGTTGATTACCTAGACTTCTTCTGGGGTAACTACCACTGGCCAGCATTCAACCTTGCTGACATGGCGATCTGTATTGGTGCGGCAATGATTATTCTGGATGGCTTCCGTAAAAAAGACGCTAACAAGTAACCTTTTGCGATATATCGAATAACCCTAAGCGTCGTCCGTTGATTCGAGCGACGCTTTTTATTATGTTGGAGCGCCAATCAGCATATCAATGTATAAAAAGACCAAGCTGACAGCGTAATAACCCAAGAACAAGGAAGCATTAACGTGACAACAATAACCAATGAATCGGTAGTAACCCTTCACTTTACGATTAAAATGAAAGACGGCTCGGTTGCAGATAGTACTCATAACATGGGTAAACCAGCGAAGTTTGTTATGGGTGATGGCAGCTTGAGTGAAAACTTTGAGCAATGCTTGATCGGCCTCGAAACAGGCGCACAAAAAGCGATTGAGCTAAAGGCAGAAGACGCGTTTGGTATGCCAAACCCTGATCATATTCACTATATGGATCGCACTAAATTTGTAGGTGATGCAGAAGTGGAAGTTGGTACAATCATGGCCTTCAGTGGCCCTGATGGCATGGAAATCCCGGGCATTATTACAGAGATTGCAGGCGATTCAGTCACTGTGGACTTCAACCATCCTCTAGCGGGACAAGACGTGACTTTCGAAGTTGAAATTTTGTCAGTAGAATAGCGAACCCAATAAAGATAATTTCCATGAGCAATGAAATGAAAATCCTATTAGCTAACCCACGCGGCTTTTGTGCTGGTGTAGACCGTGCGATTAGCATCGTAGAGCGTGCGCTAGAGATGTATCAGCCACCGATTTATGTGCGTCATGAAGTGGTGCATAACCGTTTTGTGGTTGAAGGGCTAAAACAACGTGGTGCTATCTTCGTTGAAGAGCTGCATGAAGTGCCAGACAACAACATTGTGATTTTTTCTGCTCATGGTGTATCGCAGGCGGTTCGTCAGGAAGCCAAGCTGCGTGATTTGACCGTATTTGACGCAACGTGTCCTTTAGTAACTAAGGTGCATATGGAAGTGGCGCGTGCGAGCCGTCGTAATATGGAAGTGGTTCTGATTGGTCACGCAGGTCACCCTGAAGTCGAAGGTACGATGGGGCAATACGCCAGTGAAACCGGTGGTATGTACTTGGTTGAAACTCCAGCCGATGTTGAGAAACTGAAGGCGATTGTGAAAGATCCATCCGATCTTCATTACGTAAGCCAAACGACGCTTTCTGTCGATGAAACTGCCGATGTTATCGAAGAGCTACGCCGCGTGTTCCCAGATATCCAAGGTCCACGTAAAGACGATATCTGTTATGCGACACAAAACCGCCAAGATGCCGTACGTGAATTAGCTGGTGACGTAGATGTGATGGTTGTGGTGGGTTCTAAAAACTCATCAAACTCTACACGTCTTAAAGAGCTAGCTGAAAAGCTAGGGACACCTGGCTACTTAACCGACTGTCCGGAAGATATCAAACCTGAGTGGTTTGAAGGCAAAACAAAGGTCGGCGTGACTGCGGGAGCATCTGCTCCGGAAGAGCTCGTTAATCAGATTCTAGAGCGAATCAAAGAACTCGTTGGTGCCGAAGCGGTTGATGAAGTACTTGGCCGTGAAGAGAATATGTTCTTTGAAGTACCTAAAGAACTGCAAATCAAGCAAGTGGATTAGTCTCCATTTATCGAATATTCAAAAGGCGACCTTGTGGGTCGCCTTTTTTACATCTCTCTTAACTCATTTAGGTAATCACGAATTTGGTCTTTTCCTAAACCATCGATAATCATATCAGACATCTTCGTGATTCTTCGCTCAAGCGATTGAGCAACCTTTTCGCAATGTGCGTACATGTCTTCATCAGAACCATCGGTCGGAAAAGCATCAACTTGCCAGTTTACTCGAACACCACCTGCAAGCCACTGAGGAGCGGTTTCTTGATGTAAAGAATCACAGAGAATAATAACGATGTCGGGAAGAAACTGAGTTCGCTCCTCCCATGAATGTGTGTGGATATGCGGAATGGGGAGTTGGTGGTCATCTAAATATTTTTGCACCACTGGGTGCACCTTGCCTGTGGGATGTGAGCCTCCACTGGTGACACTAAAATCTGCTGACAGGATATTGGTTGCGATTGACTCCGCGAGGACGCTTCGTCCAGCGTTGTGCTTACATATGAATAAAACTTTATACATCATCGCCTCGTCTTTTCAGAGCGTCCTATTTATACGCTAGCGGAAACTCAGCGATGATGTGTGAAGTTTTTGTGTTAGTGGCTAATGCCGAGCATCTCTTTGAGCACCTTTAAGTAGCGGCGGCTTACTGGTATCTCAAAGCCTGTTTTGGTGATGATTTCCGCTAACCCATTTTCCAGTAACTTGATTTCGCTAATCGCTTTAATACTGACTAAGTATTGACGATGGCAGCGGACTAGAGGGGTTTTCTCTTCCAACGTTTTTAATGTCAGTTGGGTGCTCGCGGTTTGGCTGGTGGAGCGTACATGCACGCCGCTGATATCACTGTAAGCACATTCCACCGTGTCGGTGGCCATGATAACGATGCGGTTGTGTCCGATGCACGGTATCTGATCCAACGTGTCAGGTGTAATAGCAGACAGTTGTTGCGTTAGGGCGGATTGGCTAATGACTTTATTTAGCCGTTTGACCGTTTTAGTTAACCGGCATGGGTCGACAGGTTTGAGCAAGTAATCAAAGGCATTGTCTTCAAATGCTTGAATCGCATACTGATCATAAGCCGTGACAAAAACCACATAAGGCATGGTTTCTGGATCAAGCATCCCAAGTAGTTCAATCCCCGTGACTTGAGGCATTTGGATATCGAGAAACACCACATCAGGCTTAAGTTCATTGATTTTTTTTAGGCCAAGGATTGCATTTGAGGCATCGCCCACGACCTCAACTTGGCCTGTTTCATCCAGTAACTCTGCTAGCTCTTCACGAGCAAACTGTTCATCATCAATGACGAGTGCGGTTAACATCCAACATTACCTTTATTGCTTCAGCGTGCTTTTATGATTTTGGGGGAATGATAAAGCTCATTTTAGTAAATTGATGTGGCTCGCACGTAATTTTTAGCGCTGCATCACGTCCAAATTGATTAGTGAGACGTTTGTCGACAATTTCTAAACCTAGCCCTGAGTGGTTTTCTTTTGGCGGTTCAAAACTGCCTGCGTTGTCTTCGACGGTAATCAAGTGACCTTGTGGGTGTGCTTCGCTGTATATATGAACTTTACCACCTTCAAGCATGTTTGAAATGCCATGCTTAATGGCATTCTCAACCAAAGGCTGGAGTGTAAAGCTTGGTAATTTGATGTCCAGCAATTCAGGTTGAATATCGATTTCAACCTCTAAGCGGTCCGTAAAACGCGCTTTTTCGATGCTCAAGTACGAGTTCACATGTGCAAGCTCTTCCTTTAGCGTCACGGTATTAATGTTCTGCTTTAAATTGCTGCGGAAGAAGTGCGATAAATTTTGGATTAGCTCGCGCGCTTTGTCAGGGTCACGACGAGTAATCGCACTAATAGTATTGAGTGCATTAAACAAAAAGTGTGGATTCACCTGAGCGTGAAGCAATTTTATTTCTGCTTGGGCGAGTAAGGCTTGTTGTTGTTGGTAATCGCCATAAAGGATTTGGCTAGATAGAAGCTGGGCTATTCCTTCCGCCATCGACATGTTGGCCGTCGAGAACAATTTACGCTTCGGTTCATACAGCTTTATGGTACCAATGACCTCTTTCCCTGCACGCAGTGGGATGATCAGCGCAGATCCGAGCTTGCAATCTTTTGCAATGGAGCATTGGTATGGACGCTCCGCACCATCAAGATAAATGATGTCGTTTTTCTCCATGGAGTCTAATGTGCTTTGCGATGAAATCGGCGTGTTTGGTTTATGGTGATCATCGCCAATGCCCACAAACGCTAAGATTTTTTCTTGGTCAGTAATCGCGACAGCGCCCACTTTGGTTTCTTCGTAAATAATACGCGCGATTTTCTCTGCGTTTTCGGTGTTGAAGCCGTTGCTTAGAATTCCCACTGAGCGATCTGCAATGGTGAGCGCTCGACGCGAAAACGTCGCAGAAAACTTTTCAAAGATTGCTTTTCTGTCTTGCAGGATACTCATGAACAACGCCGCACCAAATGAATTCGCGATGATCATAGGCGCTGCAATAGCGGACACCAGTTCATAGGCTTGATCAAAAGGTTTCGCGACGGCGAGCAGCAAAATCATTTGCACCACTTCTGCAACAAACGTAACGCTGAATACGACGCTTGGATTAAACAGCAATGCGCCTTTATTTCGCTTGATAAGGTAAACGTGGAGCAAGCCACCAATTACGCCCTCGGCGGTGGTTGAAATTGCACAGGCTAGGTCGGTAAAACCACCAAGAGAGTATCGATGGATGCCACCAGTAAATCCGACGGCGAAACCTACAACAGGTCCACCAAACAGCCCGCCCATAACTGCGCCGATCGCACGAGTATTGGCAATAGCATCGTTGATGTGCAGACCGAAATAGGTGCCGAGAATACAAAAGCCAGAGAAGAGTACGTAACAAATTAGGCGGTGGCTTAAGCGCGAAGAAATACTCAGCAAAGGTAAGATGATTGGCGTTTTACTTAGCATGTAAGCCAAAACTAAGTACACACACATCTGTTGTAAAAGGGAGATGACCAGTTCCATAGTGAACCTAACCTAGAATCAATGTTGTTATTGTATACCTAAGTAACCTCAAGATGCTTGGCTCAGATAGATAAGAACAGCTAAGTAAATGATGCTGTGCTTTCTGAGTCTTAAAGTGACTTGGGTATAAAACAAAAAGAGCCTGCAATTGGCAGGCTCCTATCTTAGTCACTCAGATGTGACGAGTATTACGCTGTTTCTGATACGGCTTGTGGTTTCTCTTCGTCAGCCAGTTCAGTTTCACCTTTACCCTTAGAGGTTTTGATAACGTAACCTGTCACAGCTAGGGCAAACACAATACCTACGATAGTTGATAGTTGCATTGGCAGACCAAAACCTAGCGAGCTGTTGTTTAAGATGAACGTGACACATACCGTGGTCATGAAGATAGCTGGGATAGTGGTAATCCAGTGCAGCTTGTTGTGACGCAGTAGGTAAGCGGACGCAGTCCAAAGCATCATTACCGCTGTTGTTTGGTTTGCAAAACCGAAGTAGCGCCAGATAATGCCGAAGTCTACTTGAGTTAAGATACCGCCGATAACGAACAGTGGAAGTGCCATCAGTAGACGGTTACGTAGCGTTTTTTGTTCCATGTTGAAGTATTCAGCAAGGATCAAGCGGCTTGAACGGAACGCTGTATCGCCAGACGTAATTGGTAGGATAACCACACCCAGGAACGCAAGGATACCACCGAACACACCTAGCAGACCAAATGATGCGCTGTATACCACGTTACCAGGACCACCGTTTTTCACAGCTTCGGATAGAGCGTCTAGAGAGCCGAAGAAAGACAGAGCGATAGCACACCAAATTAGCGCGATAACACCTTCACCAATCATTGCACCGTAGAATACGAAGCGACCGTTTTTCTCATTTTCCATACAACGCGCCATCAGTGGAGACTGAGTTGCGTGGAAGCCAGAGATAGCGCCACATGCGATAGTGATGAACAATGCAGGCCATAACGGCATGTCATTTGGGTTGAGGTTAGAGAACATGTCCGAAACTTGGAAGTCACCCATTACTGTGTGTTCGCTAGAGAAAGCAACGGCTGTCATTAGGCCAACAGACATAAAGATAAGTAGGGCGCCAAACAGTGGGTAGAAACGACCAATGATTTTATCGACGGGAACAATCGTCGCAATGATGTAGTAAGCAAAGATAGCAATAACCATTGTAGTCATGCTTACGCTCAAGCTTGTTTGATCATTGATGAGGTTAGTAATCATGCCAGCAGGGGCTGAAACGAACACTACGCCAACTAGAAGTAATAGGACAATGGCAAAAATATTCATAAAGTGTTTTGCGCCATTACCTAGGTAGCGACCTGTAATGGTAGGTACAGATGCACCGCCGTTACGCACTGAAAGCATGCCTGAGAAGTAATCGTGTACTGCACCAGCAAAAATACAACCGACTACAATCCAAAGCATCGCCGCAGGACCGTATAGTGCCCCCATGATCGGGCCAAAAATTGGACCAACACCTGCGATGTTAAGTAGTTGAACTAGGTAAACTTTCTTTGTTGACATTGGAACGAAGTCAACACCGTCCGATTTGGTGTGAGCTGGCGTTTGGCGTTTTTCATTGATGCCGAAAATCTTCTCGACGAAAGCGCCGTAGATGAAGTATCCGCCGATTAGGGCTGCGACACAGGTTAGAAACCACATCATAGCAATTGTCCTTGGTCTTAGTTGGGTAGGGTAATTTTTTAATCTCAGGATGCATGTTATGCGTCACTTGTGTTAAATGCATTCGGTTAGTAGATGAGTGGTCGAATAGAGCACTGAGTGGTCGATATGCTGCTTGAGCGGTTTTTAAAAATGGCGAAAGGTTGATGACAGTCTTGAGCGGCTGATTTGAGTCATCAGTGGTTAAATCTGCAAGCTCAGCGGCAAGCGCCAATAATTAGTGGTAAGCTTATTTTTGAAAACAATTACTTAAGGAAGAACCATGAAAAAGGTAACGGTAGGTCTGGCACTGGCTTTACTTGCAGGATGCACAGCAACGACAGCAGATCTTGCCAAGTCGGGAGATTGGCATCAGATCGGATATCAAGATGGCATAACCGGACACACATCGCGCACGATGAGCGAGCTTCGTGAGTTGGGTAGTGTTAAGCAAAATGACTACGACCAAGGTTATTTAGAAGGTTTACGTGAGTACTGTAATCCTGCTTTTGCGTATCAAATGGGGTTATCTGGTCAGTATTACGAAGGGGTTTGTGAAGGTACTGAGCAAGCGCAAAAATTCCGCATGGAATGGCAACGTGGTTGGAATGAATACTCAAATTAATAGTCAATAAAGCCGTTGTTACACTGTCTGCATCACATAAATGTGGCAAAATCTTCCTTATTAAACTATGTTCATATTGCTTGATAGTGAGCACAGCAAAAAAAGGAATCACATTATGTCAACGCAAATGGCTGGTGGCTGGAGTCCATTTCATGAACTCACAGCAGAGAATAAAGAAGTATTTGCTAAAGGTATCGAGGGGTTTGTCGGTGTCAAATACTCCCCTTTGGTTGTGGCTACTCAAGTCGTAGCCGGACAAAACTATGCGTTTTTCTGTAATGCAGAAGTTGTCTACCCTGGAGCACAACCATACCCAGCAATGGTTCATATGTTCAGTGACCTTGAAGGTAAAGTCGGTATTACTCACATTGAACGATTGAACTACTAAATTAAGCCATAAAAGGCGCCTGACTTTTAAATAAGTGAGGCGCTTTATTGATTAAGATTGATTAGTTTGCGCGATCACGACTTTTCTTAAATATCCTTGCTTGGCGTTCAGTTGCTCAGTCGCGCTTTCTCTATCCAGCCCGGTTAAAATCATCAAAATCGCTAACTTGGCGTCGTAGTCCGTTTCTTTGAGCGCCGTTTTAGCCTCTTGGTTAGTACAATCTGTTGCTTGCATAACAATACGAGCCGCTCTTGCAACTAGCTTTGCATTCGTCGCTTTCACATCTACCATTAAGTTCTGATAACTTTTGCCCAGGCGAATCATGCTTGCGGTAGTGAGCATGTTTAGTACGAGTTTTTGTGCCGTCCCTGATTTTAAGCGAGTGGATCCCGTTAACGCTTCAGGTCCAACAACGGGGCTAATCGCAATATCAGCAATATCTGCAATCGGAGAGTCAGGGTTACAAGATAGTGCTACAGTGGTGGCACCAAGCTCGTTCGCATACTCTAAGCCACCAATCACGTAAGGTGTTCGTCCACTTGCCGCAATACCAACGACGACATCGCGTTGTGTTAGCGTATTCTCTTTAAGATCTTGCTCGCCTAATGTAGGGTCGTCCTCCGCCCCTTCTTTTGCACGGAACATTGCCTCTTTTCCACCGGCAATAATACCAACGACCATCTCTGGATCTGTGCCAAAAGTTGGTGGGCATTCTGAAGCGTCCAAAACGCCAAGTCGACCACTGGTACCCGCACCGATGTAAAACAACCGACCTCCGACCTTAAATGCTTCCGTGATCTTATCAACGGCTTCAGCGATCTCAGGCAATACTTTTTCAACGGCAAGAGGAACGAGTTTGTCCTGTTGGTTGATGCGTTGAACAATATCGAGAGAAGGCAGCAAGTCGATGTCCATGGTGTCTGGATTTCGCCCTTCAGATACCAGATGGGATAAAGCTGCGATAAGTGCATCGTTCGTCATAATGAATTAAGCCTTTTTGTTTAGGATCTATTGCCCTTAATTTTTTGAATAGAGTACACCCAGTGAAGCGAGACGACTTGCCCCCGTAACTTCCGGTAAGTTGCTAGGGAGGCCGTGAATATGGCGCTGCGCAAGCCAAGCAAACGCCATTGCTTCCATGTAATCGCCATCAACACCTTTTTCTGCCGTTGTCGCAACGCTCCATTGTGGCAATAACTTGGCCAGTCGTTGCATCAAAAGCGGGTTTCTTGCTCCACCGCCACAGACCAATAGTTGAGGTGTGATGCCATGAGAAAACTTGTCGACTTCGTTGGCAATGGTAATTGCAGAATACTCGCAAAGTGTACGTTGTACGTCTTCGATTGGTAAATTGTGATGGGCCAGTTGTAGATGCAGCCAGTCAATATTGAACAGTTCTCGCCCGGTACTTTTAGGGGCAGGCATGGCGAGGTAAGCTTCTTTGAGTAATTGAGTCAACAAAGTAGCGTTTACCGTTCCTTTAAGTGCAAATTGTGCATCTTCGTCGAAGCTTTGCCCAGTATGCAGCGCACACCATGCGTCCATCAACATATTGCCCGGGCCTGTGTCATAGCCAATGACTGGTTGTTCTGGATGCAGTACCGAGATATTGGCAATGCCTCCAATGTTAAGTACCACAGTTGTGGAATCCTGCATCGCAAAAATGCTTTTATGGAAAGCAGGGACGAGTGGGGCACCTTGTCCACCTAGCGCCATGTCTTTACGACGAAAATCCGCTACCGTATCAATGCCTGTCTTGACCGCGATAATGTTGGCATCGCCCAATTGAGTGGTAAACGGCAAGTTTCCGGTAGGCTGATGGAACACTGTTTGACCGTGATTACCAATCGCACGAATTTGCTCTGCGACGTAACCAGACTTATTGAGCAGCTGTAACACGGCATC
>NZ_JAWOTP010000018.1:0-105480 GCF_033338935.1 Vibrio sp. Vb0598
ACCTCGGGGTCAACTTTGAGAATAGAGAGAAGTAGTTATCAGTCCCCGAAGACATACTGCTATTTTTCTTTATCGGCTGTTCAAGCCATAGTAACATGGACGAGCACCGCGTGTAACTAAGTAGTAAAAGACTTGTTAAAACAACTATAAGGAGCAGTTATGCCTTGGATTTATGCCATTGTGGGTTTGCTGGTCGGTACAATCGTAGGCGTAGTCATTAGTAGACTAACCACCCCTGAATACAAGAAACAAAAGTCTGTGCAGAAAGAACTTGAAGCGGCCAAGTTTGAATTAGAGCAACAACGTCAAGAGCTCGTCGATCACTTTGCACAAACCGCAGAAATGTTGGACACCCTAGGTAAAGATTACACCAAGCTATACCAACATATGGCCAAGACCTCTTCTGAGCTTTTGCCAAACTTACCAGAACAAGACAACCCGTTTGATAAGAAAACGGCAATGTCGTCTGAAACCATTGCAGAAGATCAACCAGAGTTTAACGAACAACCAAAAGACTACGCTAATGGCGCCACCGGTCTTTTGAAGGATCAAGAGAAAGAAATCATTAATGCTCCCGAAGCGGTAACCGCAAAAGCATCATAATCCTCTCTTACTTCTATCTAGGGCCGATACATTTGTATCGGCCCTTTTTTGAACTTTTTCCCCTCACCTTCGCTCTAACTTGGGTGTGCACTGCCTCCCCTTTTGATTGTCCGAACTAGACCCTATATTAGTTATTAACAAAGTGAACTAACCGTTCGGATATTTCTTTTTGGCAGACATGTTTCAAGAGGAGTTATTGGATGAAAAAACCACTGCTTGCGCTCACCGTTCTATCTCTGAGTTTGGGGTCGATTATTGCCCCAGTTCAAGCCACTGCCGCATTACCTTTGAATGTGGATGGCCAACAGTTACCTAGCTTGGCACCAATGCTTGAGAAGGTGACCCCAGCTGTTGTGAGTATTGCTGTAGAAGGTAAACAAGTACAAACCAGCCGCATTCCCGAGCAATTTCAATTTTTCTTTGGCCCAGACTTTCCTATGGAACAAAGGCGAGAGCGCCCGTTCAGAGGTTTAGGGTCTGGTGTCATTATTGATGCGAAGAAAGGCCATATTGTCACTAACTACCACGTGATCAAGGGGGCAGATGAGATTCGAGTTCGCCTCTTTGACGGGCGCGAGTATGACGCTACGCTCGTTGGCGGTGATGAAATGGCCGATGTTGCGTTACTTAAATTAGAGAAAGCGAAAAACTTAACGCAGATTAAAGTCGCGGATTCCGACAAACTGCGTGTCGGTGACTTTACGGTTGCGATTGGTAACCCATTTGGACTCGGTCAAACTGTGACTTCGGGTATTGTTTCAGCCCTTGGTCGTAGTGGCTTAAACGTTGAAAACTTCGAAAACTTCATCCAAACCGATGCCGCAATTAACAGCGGTAACTCTGGTGGTGCATTGGTCAACCTTAATGGTGAGCTGATCGGTATTAATACTGCGATTTTAGGCCCTAACGGCGGTAATGTGGGTATTGGCTTTGCGATTCCATCAAACATGATGAAAAACCTCACTGATCAAATTCTAGAGTTTGGTGAAGTCAAACGCGGCATGTTGGGTGTGCAAGGTGGCGAAGTAACCTCTGAGCTAGCTGATGCATTGGGTTACGAGTCAAGTAAAGGGGCCTTTATTGGTCAAGTCGTACCGGACAGCGCAGCCGATAAAGCAGGGTTAAAAGCCGGTGACGTAATTGTATCGGTGAACGGCAAAGCGATTAATACTTTCTCAGAGCTCCGCGCAAAAGTGGCAACACTGGGCGCAGGTAAAGAAATCACATTAGGTGTGGTTCGAGATGGTAAGAATAAAACCTTTGATGTAACGCTTGGCGAATCTACGAATATGAAAGCTAAAGCGGAGACATTACATGAGGGACTCAAAGGTGCGGAGTTAAGCAATACAACACCAAGTGATGTAATCCAAGGTGTTAAAGTATCGAGCGTTGCAGATAACTCTCCAGCGGCTCAATATCAATTACAACAAGGTGACATTATTATCGGTGTGAACCGTCAACGAGTGAAAAACCTTGCCGAGCTTCGTACAATCGTAGAGAAACACAAAGGTGTACTGGCTCTTAATATTCAACGTGGTGAACGTACTATTTATCTTGTCATTCGTTAACCACTTTCAAAGTGATAGGAAATAAGGTTTTCGATGCATAGTACTGAGTGATAAGGCTCGATCACTTTTCCTTATCGCTCAATAACTAATGAAAAGGGCAGCGCGATGACGTGCTGCCCTTTTGTTATTTTTCAATGTAATGCTATTCTTCATCTTCGATGCCATTTTGGCGCTCACGCATGGAGAGGATATGCTCAGCTTTTTATTACGTTCTGTCTTTTTAGGCTTGGCTACTGCCGCAGTGGTATTACTGGCGGTTCCATCTTTGCGCAACAACGTAATTCCTGCCGCGCTTGATCCTCAACCTGTTAATATCGCATCAGTCGAGTTGACGTTTAATCAAGCGGTCCGAAGAGCAGCGCCTGCAGTGGTAAACATCTACAGCCGTAAGTATGTTGAGAATGATCGCAGTAAACTCTCGACTCAAGGTCTGGGGTCAGGTGTCATTGTTAGTGAGAAAGGCTACATCATTACTAACTATCATGTGGTTGCTCAAGCTGATCAAATTGTTGTGGCATTACAAGACGGCAGAGCCGCAGCGGCTCAGCTCGTAGGGACAGATAAACGTACTGATATAGCCGTGCTGCGTGTCGAAGGTTCGAATTTGCCCGTAATCCCTCTGAACTCTAATTACAAACCACAAGTGGGCGATGTAGTACTAGCCATCGGTAACCCATACAACCTTGGACAAACCACAACGTTCGGCATTATTTCTGCCACAGGTCGTTCATCTATTAGCGATGGTCGTCAAGCATTCATTCAAACCGATGCCGCCATCAATGAAGGTAACTCTGGTGGAGCCCTAGTGAACACACAAGGCGAGCTCGTCGGCATTAACACCGCCTCTTTTCAGCAAGCGACAGACTTAGAAACTTACGGTATTTCTTTTGCGATCCCTGCGCCGCTAGCCAGTAAGATCATGCAGAAAATCATCGCTGATGGCCGCGTGATTCGTGGTTATATTGGAATCGACGGCCAAGACATTAATGCGGTCACTGCTCGCCTACTTGGAAATGAACACATAGGTGGTATTGTCGTACTTGGTATTGATCCAAATGGCCCAGCCAATGCGGCTGGCTTTCAAAAACAAGATATCATTATCAGTATTGATGGCAATAAGGTTCAGGGGCGTCAGAGCGTTATGGATATCGTCACCGATTTACGGCCTGGCACCACCGTGGATGTCGGCATTATTCGCAAAGGAAAAGAGATGACCTTGAAAGTCACCATTGCCGAAGACAAGCAAGAAGCATAAAAAATCCCAGCCATTGGCTGGGATTTTTATTTGTGCGTTACTCGCTATCGCTCGATGTTTCCGTCGTATCGGAATCATCTAGCTCAACTTCAATGCGAGTGACTCGCTGCAAACCTCTCGGTAATAACCCACCTCGGCGACCACGTTCGCCACGGAAGTTATCAAGGTCAGACGGTTTAAGACCCAACTTTCGCTTACCCGCGTACAGCGTTAACGATGCACCTTTTGGTAAAGACATTAAGTGAGATAGTACTTCTTCTCGCTCTTTTGCTTTAGCAGCAGGAATGTTGATGATCTTATTCCCTTTACCTTTCGCCAGTTGTGGCAAGTCTTTGATTGGGAACAGCAGCATGCGACCTTGGTTAGTGATTGCTAAGATTTCATCAGAGTCTAAATCTTCAATCTCTTTTGGCGTCATGATCTCAGAGTTGGCAGGTAAAGTGACGAGCGCTTTACCACTGCGGTTTTTAGACAGCAAGTCCGCGCCTTTACATACAAAGCCGTAACCTGCATCTGAGCCCACCAGCCACAGCTGATCTTCTTCACTCATGATGACTTGGCGAATACTGCTACCAGCCGTAATATTCAAGCGACCGGTAATCGGCTCACCTTGACTACGAGCAGAAGGCAGTGAGTGCGATTCCAGAGAGTAACTTCGACCGTCACTACCTAGGAATACCGCAGGCTGATTACTCTTACCTCGAGCATGCGCTAAATACTTATCACCCGACTTATAGTTTAAGCCTTCGGCATCCACGTCATGGCCTTTCGCGTGACGAATCCAACCTTTCTCAGAAAGCACAACCGTGATTGGCTCACTTGGTACGAGGTCACGTTCAGTCAGCGCTTTTGCTTCTGCACGCTCAACCATTGGAGAGCGACGGTCATCACCGTATTTCTCTGCGTCTGCTTTGATTTCTTTTTTCAGTAGTGTATTCAGACGACGCTCAGAACCGAGTAGCTGTTCTAGCTTCTCACGCTCTTTCTCTAGCTCGTCTTGCTCACCACGGATCTTCATCTCTTCTAGTTTTGCTAGATGACGAAGTTTGGTATCTAAAATTGCATCCGCTTGGATATCGGTAATACCAAAGCGTTCCATCAGCACCGCTTTTGGATCGTCTTCAGTACGGATGATCTCAATCACTTCATCTAGGTTGAGGTAAGCAACTAACAAACCTTCCAAGATGTGTAGACGAGCCATTACTTTGTCTAGGCGGTGTTGTAGACGACGACGCACAGTCGTACGACGAAACTCGATCCACTCAGACAGAATTTGCACCAGACCTTTAACTTGAGGACGGTTATCCAAACCAATCATGTTCAAGTTAACGCGGTAACTGCGCTCAAGATCCGTTGATGCGAACAAATGGTTCATCAACAAGTCACAATCGACGCGGTTTGACTTAGGCACGACAACAATACGCGTAGGGTTCTCGTGATCCGATTCGTCACGAAGATCGTCAACCATTGGCAGCTTCTTCGCACGCATCTGGTTAGCGATTTGCTCAAGCAGTTTGGCACCCGATACTTGGTGAGGCAAAGAAGTGATAACAATATCAGAACCTTCTTTATGCCAAACCGCGCGCATTTTGATGCTGCCACGACCGTTGCGGTAAATCTTCTCGATATCCGCTTGCGGCGAGATAATTTCTGCTTCTGTTGGGTAATCTGGACCTTTGACATACTGCATCACGTCCGGCAGTTCTGCTTTCGGGTTGTCGATCAAATGAATAGTCGCATCTGCGATTTCACGAACGTTGTGCGGTGGGATGTCTGTTGCCATACCAACGGCAATGCCGGTTACACCGTTAAGCAGGATGTGAGGCAGACGTGCTGGCAACATTTGTGGCTCTTTCATTGTGCCATCAAAGTTAGGTTGCCATTCAACCGTGCCCTGGCCAAGTTCGCCAAGCAATACTTCAGCAAACTTAGACAGTTTTGCTTCGGTATAACGCATTGCCGCAAATGATTTCGGATCATCTGGCGCACCCCAGTTACCTTGACCATCCACTAATGGATAGCGGTAAGAGAATGGCTGAGCCATCAATACCATCGCTTCGTAACACGCTGAATCACCGTGCGGATGGTATTTACCTAGCACGTCACCAACGGTACGTGCAGATTTTTTGTATTTTGCTGATGCAGAGAGACCAAGCTCTGACATCGCATAAATGATGCGTCGTTGAACCGGCTTTAAGCCATCACCAATGTATGGCAAGGCGCGGTCCATGATTACGTACATCGAGTAGTTCAGATAAGCGTCTTCAGTGAACTTGCGCATTGGCAATTGTTCGACGCCATCGTAGGTAATTTCTGTAGACATCCGTTACACCTCTGCCAAGTCGCCGTTGTTTTGTAGCCAAGAACGACGGTCATCTGCACGCTTTTTACCTAGCAGCATGTCCATCATTTCCATGGTCGCCGTAGAGTCGTCAATGGTTAACTGCACTAAGCGACGCGTGTTCGGATCCATGGTGGTTTCACGCAACTGAAGTGGGTTCATCTCACCCAGACCTTTGAATCGTTGCACGTTGATTTTGGCTTTCTTCTTCGACAAGCGCTCTAAAATGCCATCTTTTTCATCATCATCGAGGGCGTAGAACACTTCTTTCCCGCAGTCGATTCGATACAGAGGCGGCATCGCCACATAGATATGACCCGCTTCCACTAGTGCGCGGAAGTGACGAGTAAATAGAGCACAAAGCAGCGTTGCGATGTGAAGACCATCCGAGTCCGCATCGGCAAGGATACAGATCTTACCGTAACGAAGACTCTCGAGGTTGTCGCTATCTGGGTCAATACCCAAAGCAACAGAGATATCGTGTACTTCTTGAGACGCAAGAACTTGATCGGCAGAGACTTCCCACGTGTTCAAGATCTTACCACGCAGTGGCATCACAGCTTGGAATTCACGGTCACGTGCCTGTTTTGCCGAGCCACCCGCAGAGTCACCCTCCACAAAGAAGATTTCAGTGCGACTTAAGTCCTGTGCTGAACAGTCGGTCAACTTGCCTGGCAGTGCCGGGCCGGACGCCACTTTCTTACGTACGACTTTTTTCGCCGCTCGCATACGACGGTGCGCGTTAGCGATACAGACTTCTGCCAATTGCTCTGCGAGCTGAGGCTTTTCGTTCAACCAAAGACTGAACGCATCTTTGACTACGCCAGAGACAAATGCCGCGGTTTGACGAGAAGAGAGACGTTCCTTGGTCTGGCCTGCAAATTGCGGGTCTTGAATCTTAACCGACAGCACGTAAGAACAGCGGTCGAAAACATCATCACCCGTTAGCTTCACACCACGAGGTAATAGATTACGGAACTCACAGAATTCGCGCATCGCTTCCAACAAGCCTTGGCGTAAACCATTAACGTGCGTACCACCTTGAGCGGTTGGGATCAGGTTAACGTAGCTTTCGGTGATCATCTCACCGCCTTCTGGCTGCCAAATTACCGCCCAGTTTGCCGCTTCAGTATCCGCCAAGAACTCACCAGTAAATGGTTCTTCAGGAATAACTGGATAGCCTTTTACACCTTCCGCAAGATAGTCTTTAAGACCGTCTTCGTAGTACCACTTATAGTCTTTGCCATTAACTTTGTCGGTTAATGTGATTTCTAAGCCCGGACACAAAACCGCTTTTGCGCGCAGGTTGTTGACTAGGCGCGTCACAGAGAAGTTAGCCGAATCGAAGTACTTCGCATCAGGCCAGAAATGCACGCTGGTACCGCGATTGCGACGACCACATGTGCCAGTTACGGTCAGATCAGACACTTTCTCGCCGTGTTCAAATGCAATTTCATACACTTGACCATCACGACGAACTGTTACTTCAACGCGTTTTGACAACGCGTTTACTACAGATATACCTACCCCGTGCAAACCACCAGAGAATTGGTAGTTTTTGTTAGAGAACTTACCACCCGCATGTAGCTTACATAGAATTAGCTCTACGCCTGATACTTTCTCTTCTGGGTGGATATCAACAGGCATGCCTCGACCATCATCGATCACTTCGAGTGATTGGTCAGCATGTAGGATGACTTGTACTTTTGAGGCATGTCCGGCTAGCGCTTCATCGACACTGTTGTCGATAACTTCTTGGCCCAAATGGTTTGGGCGCGCTGTATCCGTATACATCCCTGGTCGGCGACGTACTGGCTCTAAGCCATTCAGTACTTCAATGGCACCAGCATTATATTGTTCAGTCATAATACGGAATTATTCTCAAAGTTTACTTGTTGCCTGAGTATCACCAATGGGCGTACCCATACTCAGGAAACGAAAAAGCCACCCTGTTCACATCACTAAGAGTTTGTAAACATGATGCATAACAAAGTAGCCAGGGTCCTCGACCCTTAAGATCTTTTGGCAAAACATAGTCGGAAAGCATACCGCCCATGTCAAGAAACGGTTGGATATATCAATAAAAACTATGAGCCTTTTCCAATCGCTTTCGAATTACAGTTCTAGAAATTCGATAATCTGTGCAGGATAACGCTCAAAGCCTACAAAACTGTGATCACCGCCTTGTTCTACTGTTTGCTTAGCGTCTGCAAACTTATCTACCGCTTGTCGATAGTCTAAAACCTCATCTTCTGTTTGTTGCAATAACCAAAAAGAATGTGGCGACGCGATGCTTTGTACATCAAGAGCTTTTAACTCGTCAATATGACAAGCTTCAAGTGTATAGGTTTCATGCGTATATGGGTTAGTTTGCTTACCCAAATAATCTACTAGCAACTCATAAGGCTTGACTGCGGGGTTAACCACTACCGCTTTAAACCCAAACTTGTCATTTAGCCACGTTGACATAAAACCGCCTAATGAGCTGCCCACTAGACCAATTTTATAGTCATCTTTATATTGCTCGATAATATCCAACAACATTTTCGCCGCTTGCTGAGGATAACAAGGTAACTGGGGAACAATCACCTTGATATCAGACCTATGTTGCTCGCAGTAGGCTCTCATCACATTCGCTTTCATGGAGAGTGGAGAGCTATTAAAGCCATGGATATAGAGAAGAAGTGAAGGTTTACTCATAGATATCTCGCACAAAAAAGCGAGCCCGAACAGAGAGCTCGGGCGCGTTAGTAGCCGTTAGAAGAGAAGTCTGGTTGGAACTGGCCATCAGGAAGCCGACCTACTTGGGTCGTAATATCGCCACAAGCGTGTAGTTGCAGCTCCCGCCAACCAGGCGAAGTGGTATCAAGGGCAAAATCATCCGAGTTAGGCTTAAACTGAACACAAGTTGAGGGTGTTGCCATCACTCGAATGCCCTTGTAAAGCACATTCATATCTTGATGAACATGACCACAGAGAATGCCTTTCACGTTATCAAAACGCTCGACAACCTGCCAAAACGCTTCGGCATCTTTTAAAGTATGTTGATCAAGCCACGCGCTTCCGACCAGTAACGGGTGATGATGCAACAAAACAAGTGTGTGTCTTTCTGGGTGTTCGGCTAGCTTTTCTTCGAGTAGCGTTAATTGCTGATCACTCAAGCGCCCATGAGGAACGCCAACAACTTGCGAGTCTAAAAGAATTAACTGCCAATGCTCGCCAAGCAACACATGCTCTGCGGCTTTGATTTGTGGCGAAGGCAAAACACTGCCCATATTAGGCTTGTAATCATGATTACCAGGTAGCCAAAAGCAGTCTTTCTCTAGCGGTTCAATGCCGTTGGCAAAGCGCTGATAAGATTCTGCACTATGGTCTTGGGAAATATCGCCTGTCGCCAAGATGTAATCAAACGCCACGTTGCGGCGTAAAACATCAGCAACAACAGCATTAAAGCTATCGACTGTTTTTACGCTTAGCAAACTTCCCTCATCGGCAGCAAACAGATGAGTATCCGTAATTTGTAAAAGTTTGATGCTGTCACTAGATGATTGCAAAATGAAAACCTGATTCGTCCACTATATCGTTATTTGTTATTTTCCTTTAGTGAAGTGACGATCAATTGAAGGCAAGTGGTGTTCTACTGATACCACTTCGTAAACAAAACGTCAGCCATTCACCGAGGAATGTGTTTAATTGATGCTTTTCATCTTTCTGCATCAGTTGGTCATTGGGATAATCATACTTAGCTTTTATGCGAGAGAACTCTCCGCTTGAGCATACTTCGGCTACTCTCGCATCATGATAAAGCCTGACAGACATCGTCGGTAAAGGAAACACTGGCGTTTCATCACTCTGACATATCTCAACAACTGTGGTGTATTTTGTGATTTCATTCACGGTCAATTGGTAAACCATGTTCGCCGCTTGGTAGCAACGTACATCCCCAACTTCAGCAGAAGCAGGCAATAAGGCATTCAATTTAGCGTAGTTGGTCTCATACGTTCTCATAAGACCAGCTAAATCAACATGATATCTCTGTTTTTCAGCCAATTGTGCCATTACTCACTCTCCACCGTTTGGGATAGTCCCCATTCTGACTTTAACTCTTGATGGTGTAATTGCAGCCATTGCAACGCAATAATCGACGCACCATTTTCAAATTTTCCGTCCTTCACCCATTGATACGCCGTTTCACGACTCATGACATGAACTCGGATATCTTCATTCTCATAGTCTAAACCATGAATGCCGTGCGCTTTAGACGCATCCACTTCACCAACAAAGACGTCTAGCTTTTCCGAGCAACCACCAGCCGAAGGATAATAAGAAGTGACAGGTATAACGCGCCCCACCTGAATCCCCGCTTCTTCGACAGCCTCTCGACGAATTACGGCTTCAGCAGATTCATCGCGGTCAATCATACCGGCGACAATTTCTAGCTGCCAAGGGTGTTCATGTTCCAACGCGCCAATACGAATCTGTTCAATGATTACGACCTGGTCCGTCTTTGGATCATAAGGAAGCATCGCTGCTGCGTGACCACGCTCGAACATTTCTCGTTCGACAACTCCACTCCAACCACCAGCAAATAGCCTATGCTGAAAGCGGTATTTCACCATTTTGAAAAAACCTTCAAATAAGGTTTCTTTCGAGATGACTTTTACATCTCGCGAAGTAAAATCTTGTTGTTGTTTGTCACGCTGTTGCATTCAACACCTCTCTGAGTGAATCCTGTAGTTTACTCATTGTTATTCGCTTGCTCAAAGGACTTGGCTCAACTTTTTGTATAATAGTTACAAATTAATTTAAGTCTTTGCTAAAAATTTATTGCACAAGTGGATAATTACGTGTAAAAAAGTGCAAACTTTAGAGTAAATATCGTGCAAATTGAGTTAAACTACTGAGAATTAACCAATCTATGGACCGCGGGAATAGAAAATGAAAAAATTGCTTCCACTATTTATCAGTGCAGCGCTAGGTAGCATGAGTACGTCTGCGTTCGCAGACTCTTTGGCTGAAATCTACGACTTGGCAAAACAAAATGATCCACAATTGCTCAGTGTAGCAGCACAACGTGACCAAGCTTTCGAAGCAATCACCTCAAGCCGTAGTGCTCTATTACCACAAATTAACCTTACTGCGGGTTACAATTTAACTCGTGGTGATACTGAATACGATTCAAATCTAATTAGCGACGTATCAAACGATGGCAACGCACTAACCGCTGGCGTTAGCTTTTCACAAGCACTTTACAACCGCGCATCTTGGATCTCTCTAGATACTGCTGAGAAAAGTGCTCGCCAAGCAGACGCAACTTACGCAGCGACGCAACAGGCACTGATTCTTCGCGTGTCACAAGCGTATTTTGAAGTTCTACGCGCACAAGATAATCTTGTTTTCGTACGTGCAGAAAAAGCCGCGGTTGGCCGTCAACTTGAGCAAACTAAACAGCGTTTTGAAGTAGGTTTGTCTGCAATCACTGACGTGCATGACGCACAAGCTCAGTACGACCAAGTGCTAGCGGACGAAGTGTTGGCAGAAAACGCGCTCACTAATAGCTACGAGTCACTGCGTGAAATTACAGGCCAAGAGCACAAAGATCTCAACATTTTGGACACTGGCCGCTTCACTGCTAGCCCATCGACCGTACCAGCTGAATCGCTCATTGATGAAGCAAAAACCAAAAACCTGACCTTGCTATCTTCACGTATTCTTCAAGACATTGCGCGTGACAATATTTCACTAGCAAGCTCTGGCCACCTACCAACGCTCTCTCTAGATGGTGGTTACAACTACGGTGATACTTCTCATAGCTCTCGTGATAACACGACAGACAACTTCAATATTGGTGTGAACCTTGCAGTACCGCTATACACAGGTGGTAACGTAACCTCTCAAACCAAACAGGCTGAATACGCGTACGTGGCAGCAAGCGAAGATCTTGAAGCACAGTACCGTAGCGTAGTAAAAGATGTTCGCGCACAAAACAACAACATTAACGCCTCTATCGGCGCATTACGTGCGTATGAGCAAGCGGTTATTTCTGCACGCTCTGCACTAGAAGCAACAGAAGCTGGCTTTGATGTAGGTACTCGTACTATCGTTGATGTACTGGACGCGACTCGTCGTCTATACGATGCGAACAAAAACCTATCGAACGCTCGTTACGACTACATTTTAAGTGTTCTTCAGCTACGCCAAGCCGTTGGTACGCTAAGCGAACAAGACATCTTGGATGTTGATGCAGGTTTGAAAGCGGCAAAATAACCGCGAACTGAATACTTCAGGCCTTAATAAATAAAAAACGCCAGTTGAGTTATCAGCTGGCGTTTTTTATTACTTATAGTTCAGAGCCTATAAGTGTCTCTGAGCATCAAGTATCAAAAAGGCCGCACTTAGCGACCTTTATGAGCAAATAGCATTTCAATGCTAACAAACAGCAGGCTTAGCCCTTACCGCCTTTGATTGCATTAATGATTTCACTGGTCGAGCAGCCATCTTCAAAGTTCAATACACGAACTTCACCACCCGCCGCAATGACTTCTTTACCACCAGCAATCTCTTCTGGTTTGTAGTCACCGCCTTTTACTAGCAGGCTTGGTAGAACTTCTGAGATCAAACGCTGCGGCGTATCTTCACTAAATGGTACAACCCAATCCACAGCGCCCAAACCTGCCAACACCGCCATGCGGCGATCGGTTGGGTTTACCGGACGACCAGGGCCTTTAAGGCGTTTTACTGACTCATCGGTATTTACCGCAACGATTAGGCGATCGCCCAGTTCAGCAGCATGGTTTAAGTAAGACACATGCCCTGCGTGTAGAATATCAAAGCAGCCATTTGTCATAACGACTTTCTCGCCACGAGCTCGTGCTTTTTTCACCGCTTCGATCAGTGCTTTTTCTGAAATCACACCGTAATCCGTGTCTTGGCTGCCATGTACCGCTTCTGCTAATTCAATCTCAGAAAGCGTTGACGTGCCTAGTTTACCAACTACAACACCTGCCGCTGCGTTTGCTAGTGCACACGCTTCTTCAAATGATTTGCCTGCGGCAACAGACGCTGCCAATACAGAGATAACCGTGTCGCCCGCACCTGTCACGTCGTACACTTCTTTCGCTTGAGTTGGAAGGTGGAACGGTTCCTGACCACGACGAATCAAGGTCATTCCGTTTTCGCTGCGTGTCACTAAAAGCGCTTCAAATTCAAACTCTTCAACCAAAGCCAGTGCTTTCTCTACTAGCTCTTGGTCAGATTTCACTTTACCTACAACGTCTTCGAACTCTTTCATGTTTGGCGTAAGAAGTGTTGCGCCACGGTAGCGTTCAAAATCCGCACCTTTCGGGTCAATGAAAACCGGAATATTTGCTGCGCGCGCTTTTTGAATGTATGCCTGAACATGCTCTAACGAGCCTTTTGCATAGTCAGACATAATCACGGCTTTAACGTTTGGCAGTGCGGCATCCATTCGAGATAACACTGGCGCAGAATCTGTGTTTTCAAACTTGTCTTCGAAGTCGAGACGAATAAGCTGTTGTCCACGGCTCATTACACGAAGCTTCGTAATCGTTGGGTAATCAGGCAGTGCAACGAAATCGCACTTCACATTGAGTGAGCTCAGCGTCTCCGTCAGCACTTTTGCAGGCTCATCTTCCCCAGTTAGACCAACAATGTGAGCATGGCCACCTAATGATGCGATGTTCATCGCAACGTTCGCAGCACCACCAGGACGCTCTTCATTGTTTTCTACTTTTACAACAGGAACCGGCGCTTCAGGAGAAATGCGCCCGGTTGGGCCATACCAGTAACGATCTAGCATGACATCACCGATGATGAGCACACCAGCGCTGTTGTAATCAGGTAGAATTGGTTTCATTGTTGGTCTCCAAAAATTAAATCGAAGTGAGTTTATCACAGCCCTTATCGAGGCTAAATATATGGTCTTAACTGAACCACTGATTCCAAGCCTGTTTTACCCACTCCCTTTCGGCAACAAACTTATCTTCCACCACATCAGCGTCTAAATTGAGTAGATTTCGGCGGTGTATTTCGTTGCGCATTGTCGTGTAAGCACGTATCAACTGCATTGCTTGGTCTTCGTCCATGACATTTTGCGCAATGAGCGTTTCAAAGATGCGCACATTATCACACCAACGCGTCAATTTCGGCTTATCGTGACTATAGTTGAGCACTAGGTACTGAGCGAGAAATTCGATATCGGTAATCCCACCTACATCTTGCTTGAGCATAAAGCGGCCTGGCTTTTTCCCCCCAAGATGACCGCGCATTTTTTCTCTCATTTCGACAACGTCTTTTTTCAGTTCAGCTTGATCGCGTGCTTTGCACAACACATCATGCCGCGTATTGTGAAATGCGATCGCCAGTGGTTCATCACCATAAATCATGCGCGCGCGGACAAGTGCTTGATGCTCCCATGTCCACGCGTCTTGATGTTGATAGTCGTCGAACGCGTCCGTTGGGCTAACCAACAAACCCGATGCACCGGACGGACGCAATCGGGTATCGACCTCGTATAAAATACCGGAAGCGGTGCGAGTGGAGAAAATATGAATGATACGCTGTGCTAAACGAAGGTAGAACTGACGACCATCAATCTCTTTTTTGCCGTCAGTGTAGACATTGACTGGGCAGTCATGCATGAAGACAATATCCAAGTCGGAGTTATAGCCGAGCTCCCACCCTCCGACTTTACCATAACCAATTACAGCAAAGCCTTTGCCTTCACGATCTTTCACATGCGTTGGCTCGCCATACTTTTCAGATACTTGAAACCAAGCCTGACTGATCACCGCATCCACGATAGCTTCCGCTAAATAAGTTAAATGGTCACTCACTTTCATCACTGGCAATGCGCCAGCAATATCTGCCGCTGCAATACGCAAAATACAAATTTGCTTAAACTGACGCAACGCTTCCATTTGCTGTTCCATATCATCTTCAGGAATACGTGCCAAATAATCACGTAGCTCTGTACGGTAACTGTCTAATGGAATGGGATTGTACAGCTGCGCAGGGTCGATTAACTCATCAAGCAAGATAGGATAACGAGACAGCTGCTCTGAAATCATTGGGCTTGCGGTACACAAACGTACGAGCTGCACCAGAGCCGCTGGATGCTCATCCAATAATTCCAAGTAAGTTGTGCGAGTGCAGATGTTGTGTAGCAAGTGAAGTACACGAGATAAACCAAACTGTGCATCAGGATGGGCAAAGACCGCATCAAACACTTTCGGCATCAAACGATTGAGCACTTCGCGTCCACGTGGGCCTAACGTTTTTTTGGCCAGATCGGTTTTAAAGTTGATGATGGTTTTCGCGCATGAAGCAAAGTCTTCAATCTGAATATCCTGCTGCAAGATATGCTCAAGAACGTCTTGTTTGTCGGCCATATCCCATAGCTCATGAAAATGACGAGCAACAGTAGTCCCCTCGTCTTCTTCATCATCACCAATTAGTGATTCAAAAACTTGGTGAACATTTGCCATATGCTGCTGGGTTTGCTCAATTAATTGCTCCCAACAGCTCATTTTCATCGCAGTGGCGAGCTTTAAGCGTTCGGTTTCGCAATCAGGCAGCGTCTGGGTTTGCTTATCCGCCATTGCTTGCAACAAGTTTTCTAATTGACGCAAGTACTTGTATGCAGCTTCTAGATCGCTGACTTCTTTTGGAGTAAGCAATGCCAGTTCTTCAATGCCTTGCAGCGTTTCCAACAGCCCTCGATTACGCAAAGAAGGCTCTCGACCACCTCGAATCAATTGAAAAACTTGAGCGATAAATTCAATTTCTCGGATGCCACCCGCACCTAGCTTAATGTTGTTATTCAACCCTCGGCGGCGAACCTCGCTACTGATCATCGACTTCATTCGTCGCAAAGATTGAATCGCACTGAAATCAATATAACGACGAAAAACAAAAGGGCGCAGCATTTGGCGTAGCTCTTGATACTGCGGGTACATCTCACATCCCATCACCCGAGCTTTGATCATCGCGTAACGTTCCCAATCTCGCCCCTGCTCTTGGTAATAATCTTCAAGTGCGGCATAGCTCATTACCAAGGGGCCACTTTCTCCAAATGGGCGAAGTCGCATGTCGACGCGGTAGCAAAAACCATCGAAGGTTTGTTGGTCGAGCGCTTTGATGATGCGTTGACCAAGACGAGTAAAGAACTGGGCATTAGCAATGCTTCGGCGTGCGCCTTGGGTTTCGCCATTCTCTGGGTACGTGAAAATTAAATCAATATCGGAAGAAAAGTTTAGCTCGCCACCACCCAGTTTCCCCATACCGATAATTAACATCGGCTGCACTTCACCGTCCTCACTTGTTGGCGTGCCCCACTCCTGACAACACACTTGATATTGCCATTGATAGGTTTCAAAAATCATCGCTTCTGCCAACTCAGATAAGTGGCTTAAAGACGTCTCTAGCGACCATGCATGCGTGAAATCCTTCCACGCAATGTACACCATTTCTCGGTTGCGAAACTGACGCAACACGCGATGGCCAGACATCTCATCAGGACATTGTTCCAACAGTTCAGCAAGGCGTGAGCGGTAAGACTCCTGACGACTTGGCTGCGCTAACATACTTGGCAACTCACGGGCTAGGACTTCATCGCGATGAATGGCTTCGGTTATAAATTGGCTTAAGCCCGCCACATAACGAAATTGCTGCGCAACCTCATCGGGCCAAAGGGGAAAATAACCTGCGTCTTGGGCGTTTTGTACGGCAGATTCAGCGATAGAAATCAGTGGCGAAGGCAGCTGCATTTTTCTTCCTTGTTTGAAAAGCACGGTAACTCATTCTTTATACCAGACTGAAAGCAAATAAAAACGCCCACAAAAGGTTTGTGGGCGTTTTATCAAAAGTTCGGGATCGAATATTAAACTTGGAAAGATTTAATCTTCTTGTCTAGCTCACCTGCATTATTTTGCATCATTTCAGAGGTTTCTAGCAGCTCGGTAACAACAACAACTGAGGCTTCCACCAACTCACGTACATTGGTGAGGTTTTGGCTCATCTCTTCTGCAACACTGCTTTGTTGACCAGACGCCGTCGCGATCTGGAAGTTCATGTCATTGATTTGCGTCACTTGCCCAACAATACCATCGAGCTCAGATCCAGCATTAGAAACCAGCTCGTTTCCATCTGCCGCTTCTACAACGCTTTTTTCCATGAGTTCTACCGCAGATTCAGCACTGGTTTGCAGCTGTGCGATCATCTCTTGAATTTCTACCGTCGCTTGTTGTGTGCGTTGGGCAAGGTTACGAACTTCATCTGCAACCACAGCAAAACCCCGCCCAGCCTCGCCAGCTCGCGCCGCTTCAATCGCCGCATTCAGTGCAAGCAGGTTGGTTTGTTCAGAAATGCCTTGAATCGTCCCCACAACGCTACCAATGGCTTCAACACGTTCTTCAACTTGGTTAACCGCTTGTGCCGATGAAGCGATATCCGACGAAAGTTCACTCATTTTCGCCATTGTACTTTGCAAGAACTGCTGACCAGAAATTGCTTGTGCGGAAGCTTGCTCTGTTAGAGAAGATGCCGTCTGGGCATGTTCCGCAACCGTTTGGACCGTCGACGACATCTCACTCATCGCCGTAGCAAGTTGATCAATTTCGTTAAACTCTTCTTGCGCCGATTCCTTCGTTTCCGACATGCTCAGAGTCATGACTTCGGTGAGCGTTGATAATTCATCAGACGCATTAATTTGCATTTGAATCACATCGTGCAATTGTCGACGTGTCTTTTCTAATTCACGTGCCACGTCTCCGTATTCATCTTTACAATCCATACCAAATGGAACAGAGAGGTTCTTGCTCGCCATCAGTTTGATCGCGTCGCTCAGATACTGTGTTTGACGCAACATCACTCTAGCCGCCGCTAATAAGAGCACGACAAAAACCACTATCAATAAGGCGGTTTGCCAAGCAACTTGCGTTAAGTATGCTTCATAATGCTGTTGGGCAACTTGCGCGTTTTGTGTCGCCGCTAAAAGTGAGTCGTAAAAAGTGTTTGCGTCCCACAGTTGTTTTGCCACGATCAGGACAGTACTGAAGACCATCAACATGACCATTTTAGGCACCAGTCGAATGTCGGATATGACCCTTTCCCATGGCTTAAATGCCAGCTTTTCCATTGTCAGTTCTCCACCGAGTCTTATATAGTCTTTATCTATAATCTTTATATTACTTATAATTATGTTCGCGCTTTGCGTGGTTACGCGATTTATTTTGAGCTTCGTATGAAAAACAATGATATCAAAGACAGCACACGACCGATGGGCCTGTTGTCACTAATATTGTCTTTTATGGCACTATTTGTGATCTCTGGCTTGTTGTTTTTCCCGATCGATCACGAAACCCGTCAAGTTCTTATCGGTCTGGATTTCATAATCTGTAGTATTTTTCTACTACAGCTCACCATTGATTTGATCCGGTCCACAGATCGCTGGTTATTCCTTAAACGTCATTGGATAGATTTCGTGGCGAGCATCCCATTGATAGAGCCCCTGCGCTTTGCTCGTATTTTTCATATTATGCGAGTGGTATTAGTACTGCGTTCGTCAAAGTTCATTTTGCATCAGCTCAAAGAAAACCGCCGCGAAACCACGGTCGCCTCTATACTGCTATTGATGGTTATCCTCATAACACTCGGTTCTAGTGCAATGCTGTTTATCGAAGCGAAAAACCCAGAAGCGAATATTCGTACTGGCGCCGATGCTTTGTGGTGGGTATTTGTAACAATCTCAACGGTTGGTTACGGCGATCATTATCCAGTGACCTCCATAGGAAAGTTTTTGGCTGTCATCATCATTGTTTGCGGGGTGGGTATCTTTGGTATGATCTCGGGTCTTATCACCTCTATCCTTACTGCCCCAACGAAACAACAGACGCACAGTTCAATCAATAAAGAACGTATGCTCGAGCAGCTCCTAAGCCAACAAGCGCAAATACTAGAACGACTCGATTTCATGGAAAAAGAGCTACAACAACGTAAAACAGAGACAAAAAAATAGGACCATGCGGTCCTATTTTTTTGTTCTTATCACCAGAACGATCATTCACGCCAATAAGGCTGAACTTCCACACTGATCGCTCGGGTTTGATCCATTGCATGCAAAATTGAGCGCTCTTGACGGTGCAACCAGCGTTCTAACTGCTCTTTTTCTGCGTCTTCCAGCATATCAACCAACGGGAGTAAGTGGTTCAGCATTAGCAGATCATCGATACCATGCACTAGATCTGCCCATGGTAAACGGAAGCTGTTACGCTCATCCGAGTTATACAAACTCGCGAAACCAATACCAGTATAGAGGTTACGCAATAAGCGATAACGCTGATCAACGTACTCTTGCGCCGTCAGATCGCGCTCTGCTGGGAAAGCTTCCATTAGCTCAGCCCAAGTGCGATCGAGCTGAGTAACTGAAAACGGCATGATGTTACTTGCCATTTTTTCACGTGCTTTTTCATCAAGAAATGGCTGCCAACCGCGTGCTAAGATCCAGCGGCTTAGATCCAGCAGTAACCCTGTGTAACGCGCGGAATTGAGCAACCCTAGCACTTCTTCACGGCTTGGCAACTCTTGTAACTGCTGAGTCAGCTCAGATACTAAGAACTTACGCGCATCCAACTTACGCAGCACATTGCCTTTGTCATCTAAAAGCTCTTCAAGGTGTGCATGCTCATCTAACCAACTCAGTTCTTCTTCCAACCATTTAAGCTCTTGGCGCAGAATCGCACTCGCGCGACGAGGGACAATCCCGCCAAAAATAGTCAATGTTTGACGAATGAAACGAATGGCATTACTGATTTCACGCAGTGCTTCCACGCTGTCACGCTCAGCATAAATTTGCTCGTGATAATGCCAATGAGACAAAGCGTGCTCTAAAGAGTTGATCAAGCAAAATTCAACGGTATCCGTCGGACTACTGTCCACAAGTGCCAATGATTTTACTTCATCACCCGCATAACCGCTTGCAAGTCGATAACCTTTCGCCGCTTTGCTCAAGTTACCCAAACGCATACCGCCTTGCTCGCAAAAGCTGCGTGCCAGCGTGAATAAAGCTTCGGTTTGGCCAGACTTAAGTTCCAGTTCAACTTCGCAAATCGGCTCTTGCTTCTCTTCTTCGTCTTCACCTTTGGCTACAACTAAGCCTTGGTCAAAGGCAACTTCAATCTGACTGCCATCGGGCATGCCAATCAGCCATTGTTCACGTGTGAAGTTGGTCGAGAATAATGGCATAAGCTCGGATTGCAGCGTTTCTGCATCTTTACCTGGAGGCCAAATATCTAGAGGATGAAGCGACAGATTAGGCTCGTCGCTAGTGTGCTCAGCATTGTATTCTGGTCTTTGATGTAAGCCTGCGACGACGCGTCCTGCTGTCTTTACGGTTTGGACGAATACATCATCAAAACGGCGAATTCTTAAACCAATGTCGTGCTTTCGAAGCCATTTATCGGCAGTATCAAAATAGGTGTTACCCAAGTCACGACAACTATGCTGAAGTACTTTTGTCTCAGAAATTTTTTCTTTTAAAGTTTCTGAAAATTCAGGAGAAACAAAAAACTTCAGTTCTATTTCGGTTTCCATAGCTATACCTTTCAAAGCAGATAGAAACAGGATATTGCGTAATTTCTCACACGGCAAGAGAGAAATATCGCCGGATTGATGATCTAAAACAGTTTTAATGAGCGATTTAATGCGTTACCATGCGCGCCTTTATAGCCATCGTTCAACATTTCGCCAAGCACTCAGAAATGGTGTATGTTTTTTTAAGGTTATAGTTATTAGGTTGAATGACCATGCCAGTAAATACAATTATGGGGTTATTTGCAAAGTCCCCAATTAAGCCTTTGCAACGCCACGTTGTGTGTGTCAACGAATGTTGTTCACACTTGGTGAAATTCTTTGAAGTATCTTCAAAGGGTGATTGGGAAAAAGCAGCAGAAATCCGTGCACAAATTTCTCACCTAGAGAAAGAAGCGGATGTGCTGAAACGTGAAATCCGTCTAAAACTGCCTCGCGGTTTGTTCATGCCAGTCGACCGTACTGACATGCTTGAGCTTTTGACTCAACAGGACAAACTTGCAAACCTGGCAAAAGACATTGCTGGCCGTGTATATGGTCGTCAACTTGTCATCCCTGAGGCTCTCCAACCAAACTTCCTCGCTTACGTTCAACGTTGTCTTGATGCTGCCGATCAGGCGCAAAAGGTAATCAATGAACTTGATGAATTGCTAGAAACCGGCTTCAAAGGCCGTGAAGTGACGCTCGTCGCTGAAATGATTCATCAATTAGACGTTATCGAAGATGATACCGATGCCATGCAGATTGAACTTCGCCAGCAGTTGATGGTGATTGAAGCTGACATGAACCCTATCGATGTCATGTTCCTGTACAAGATTCTTGAATGGGTAGGTGGTATTGCCGACCAAGCGCAGCGCGTAGGTGCTCGTTTGGAAGTCATGCTATCTCGATCTTAAAACATAAAGTTAACGACATAACGAAGAGCATAATTAACACGTGTCATAGGGACGATGACTATTTTCATCGTCTTATGGTTTGGCGCGCGTAAAATTTTGTTCCGCTTGTTATAAAACAACTAGGTATTACGATGGATATCCTTGCGAACTACGGCACTGTCCTGATTATTGTTGCAGCGATTTTTGGTTTCATGATGGCGATTGGTATTGGCGCGAACGACGTTGCTAATGCGATGGGTACATCTGTAGGTTCAAAAGCGCTAACTGTAAAACAAGCTATCATCATTGCGATGATCTTCGAATTTGCAGGTGCTTACCTTGCAGGCGGTGAAGTAACCGACACTATCCGTAAAGGTGTAATCGAAACTTCTTTATTTGCTAGTCAACCAGATGTTCTTGTCTACGGCATGATGTCTGCGCTTTTAGCAGCAGGTACATGGCTGCTTCTTGCTTCTTACATGGGCTGGCCAGTATCAACGACTCACTCAATCATCGGTGCAATCATTGGTTTTGCATGCGTATCAGTAGGTACTGAAGCGGTTGACTGGGGCAGCGTTCAAGGCATTGTTGGTAGCTGGATTATTACGCCAGTGATTTCAGGTTTCTTTGCTTACGTTATCTTTGTCAGCGCACAACGCCTGATTTTTGATACAGAGAACCCTCTGTTTAACGCGAAACGTTTTGTACCTGTTTACATGTTCATCACAACAATGGTGATTGCACTTGTAACCATCAAAAAAGGTCTAAAACACGTTGGTCTTCACCTGACCAATGGTGAAGCCTGGATGTGGGCAGCAGCAGTTTCAGCACTTGTGATGATTGGCGGCTACGTATACATCCAGAAAAAATTCGCTAATCGCGAAGAGGACCGCAGCTTTTCTGGCGTGGAAGGTATCTTCAGCGTTCTGATGGTTATCACCGCTTGTGCGATGGCATTTGCACACGGTTCAAACGACGTTGCAAACGCCATTGGTCCACTGTCTGCTGTCGTATCGACTGTTGAACACATGGGCGAAATCAGCACGAAAAGCACCATCGCTTGGTGGATTCTACCTCTTGGTGGTATTGGTATCGTGGTCGGTCTTGCGACACTGGGTCACAAAGTAATGGCAACCGTTGGTACAGGCATCACCGAGCTAACGCCTAGCCGCGGTTTTGCAGCACAGCTAGCAACCGCATGTACGGTAGTTCTAGCGTCTGGTACAGGCCTGCCAATTTCAACCACTCAAACATTGGTTGGTGCGGTTCTCGGTGTTGGCTTTGCTCGTGGTATCGCAGCACTGAACCTAGGCGTAGTTCGTAACATCGTGGCATCATGGATCGTTACACTACCAGCGGGTGCGTTATTGGCCGTAGTATTCTTCTACGGACTTCAAGCGATGTTCGCTTAAGACACTCGTCAATAGAATGTAAGCGCTTTGTCATTATTGACTCAAACGCACAGAAAGGGAGGCTTTGCCTCCCTTCTTTGTTGCACCGAAGTTTGAAACTGCATACTATTCGTCTATTTCCGGCTCCAATCATTCGGTGCCAACGCTGTCTCCAAGAAAAATCGTTAAGGGATTTACTGTGAAAAAACTAATCATCACGGTTTTGTTTACTTTGCTAGCAGCGCCAGCGGCCCTAGCAGCAGACCGTTATATTTCTGATGACCTCTTCACTTTTATGCACTCAGGTCCAAATAACACCTACCGTATTATTGGTAGTGTTAACGCCGGTTCTAAAGTACAACTGATTAAAACCAACCGAGATACTGGCTACACGCAAGTTCGTGATGACCGTGGTCGCACTGGTTGGGTACAAAGCAAGTTTGTGACAAACCAAGAGAGCATGGCAATTCGCCTTCCTCGCATTGAGAAAGAGCTAGCCGAAGTAAAAGAGCAGCTTGCTAATGCTCGTCAAACTTCTGATGCAGAGAAAGCCGGTCTTGTTACCTCTCTCGAAACACGTAACCAACAAATTTCAGATCTAGAAAATAAATACTCTGAGATCAGCGATCAGCTTACTTCTGTTGAAACAGAAAACCGCGAGCTACGCGCAAAACTGGATACACAAAAAGATGACATGCTGCTTAAGTACTTCACTTATGGCGGCGGTGTTGCAGGTTTAGGTTTACTATTTGGTTTGATTCTTCCGCATGTCATGCCTCGTAGAAAGCGCTCTCCTGCGGGTTGGGCATAAACCCTTACGCTTTTATCTTTAAAAAGAACGCAAAAGCCAGTCGATATTGACTGGCTTTTTAGTTTGCTTCGTTTGACAGAAGTGAGTACTACTCCCCCATTGAACTAGAGGCTCGACGACGATCCGTTGCGCCATAAAGCTTGCCATCTTTTAGCTCAATTGCATTCAAACCGCTTACCACTGGAATAACGTGCACTGGGTAGCCAAGCTCCATAAACTCAGGCACCAACATTTCTGCGAACGTTTTCTTTTCCACCAGCAAACCAGTCGGGTCATAAGACTTGGTGCGGTCTATCTTAGTGCCATACTGGATGTTTGGTAAGTCAATAGCCTCTTGCGCTGATAAATTCCAATCCAGCACCCCAACCACGGTTTTGAGTACATACCCCGGGATTTGTGAACTACCTGGTGACCCAACCACCAAACGCAAGTTATCATCACTGTCCATCACCATTAATGGCGTAATAGCCGAACGTGGACGCTTGCCCGCTTCAATTGAGTTTTGTGTAGGTTTGCCGTTAACCGTTGGCTGAGGTGAGAAGTTCGCCATTTGTGCATTCAAGATAACGCCATCAACCATGACACCAGATCCCATTCCCGTGCCAACGGTGCTGGTCATCGCAATTGCATTTCCATCTCTATCGACGATAGAAATATGCCCTGTATCTTTGCTCTCGAAGCCTTGATATTGCGCATACTGAGTTTGCGTTATCTGTCCTGCTTGTGGATCCTCTTTTGAAGTGCCATTATCAGGGATTAAATCACGTCTCTGATCTAGATAGGCTTTAGACAGCAACTGTTCAACTGGCGCTTCCACATAATCCGGATCTCCGGCATACGCAATACGATCGGCTTTTGCAATTCGCATCGCTTCAGTCATGATACGCCAAGGTTCCACATCCGTTTTCGCCATATGGGCAATGCCATAGGGTGCAAGCAGTTCAAGACTCTGAGCGACCATCACACCGCCCGAAGCTGGGTAACCAAAAGAGACGATTTTATTCCCACGGTAGTCGCTCTCAATGATGTCACGCTGCTTCACTTGGTAATGTTTAAAATCTTCTAAAGACAACTTCTCGTGTTGGTCGTCAATACGACTATTAACCGTCTCTACGATGTGCTGACCAAGCTCACCACCATAAAGGTAACTATCGCCTTGTTGCGCGATCTTCCTCAGCGTCTCAGCCATCTTAGGGTTCTTCATCAAGGTTCCCGTCGGCTTAATATCGTCCCCTTGCCAATACAAGGCTTTCACTTCCGGATCTTGCTCAAGTCGGCTTTGCTCTCTTACTACGATGTCGTAGGTGTAGCTGTTCATCGCGTACCCATTGCTCGCCAATGTAATCGCCGGCTTAATCAGCTCTGCCCATGGCAACTTGCCGTATTGTTCATGAGTGGTGTAAAGCAACCGCAACGTGCCCGGAACCGCAACAGAACGAGGGCCTAATATTTCGTTGCGACTGAGTACTTCCCCATTCTCAACAAACATTTCAGGGTTCGCGCTAGAGGGCGCTTCATCTCGACCATCAAGGGCCAGAAATTTTTTCTCGTCATGTTGATAAAACAGCGCGAAAGTCCCGCCGCCAATTCCGGTCATATCTGGCTCAACGACAGACATCACCATCTGCATCGCGACCATAGCATCAACAGCGTTACCGCCTTCTTTCAATATTGAGTAACCGGTACTGCTCACGTAAGGATTCGTCGCACTGACCATGAAATCTTGCCCGCGACTATCTGGTGTAACTGGGAATGGGTCTGGCTTTGCTGCATAGCTTGTCGATGCAACAATACTTAAAGAAAAAATCAGAATACGCATGTGTCTCTGTTTAGACTCCTATTATGTGATGGGGTCTAACGTGGACCAAGTCATTACTCCGAAGTTCGTGAAGATGGTGTCTTTTTACACAACGCTGACTGGAATCGCGCTATCAATAGATGAATGATATTGGTGCTATTTAAACGACTGAGAAAAGCTATATTTTGCTTGTTTGAGTATCTAAAAATCATCACCAGAATAGATGCAAAAGATGCTCTGAAAAATAAAAAGCCAGCGATATGATTTCGCTGGCTTGATGTGTTTCTACAAGAGTTACCCTTTCCACTCATACAACGCTGGTATACGAATTTGCTCACCTTGGAACTCAACAATCACAGCTTGCGGTTGTATTTCTCTTAGAGTGACCTGATCATCAACGACATCCCCTTGATGATACTCAACATTGTTAATTTTCACCCAACGGCGATTTTCATCACTGGCATACATATGGGTTTGCAAATTAAGCGCAGGTAGACGCCCTTGCCACTGGTGAGCGTTGCGCTCTAAATCGTTCACGCGTGCCGTTTGTGATGACGAATTGTCATCATCTCGGGATAAGGCATTTTCGACCTTCCTAGCTAAATCAGGAGATAATGAGGATAAATCCAGATCATCCAAAGACAACCCGAGGTCCTCTTCAGCAGCAGAAGTCGTTTGGGTTGATGCTGAGTTGCGTGTTTCATCTCTGCTTGGTGTATGGCTCGTGTATTCATCGGGGGTGGTAAATGTACCAAAATCACGCGATAGCTCTGCACTTGGCCACTCTCTTGGCAATTGGGCCAACTGGGTGTTCTCTGGATAGTCCAATACTTTGAAAGGTGATACCACTTCGACCTTTTCTATCGGGGACGTTGTATCTACTTCAACACTCGGTGCAAAGAGATCTAAGTACCAAGCGACTCCGATAGCAGAAGCAGTGATTGGCAGCAAGAACAGACCTATATGTTTCACAGCTGACATTATGCGTCCTCCTTCTCGATTCTCGCCAGTTGAGGCGCATCTGGCTGAACATTTTGCTGAAGTCGGTCTAGCGTTCGCTTACCTGCAATACCATCGACACCAATTCCTTGCCAACGTTGAAATAATTCGACTCGCTCTTTCATCGCACCATCAAAAATAGACGTTTCAAGCAGTGGCTCACTCACCGCTTCTGCTAATAATCGGTCTAATACTTCAATCGCAGGGCCTTCCATGTCTAAACGTAATGTTTCATTCAGCGGAGCATGCCACAGTTCGATAATATTGCCCTGCCACAACGGCTTTAGCCACGAAACTGGCAGACGAAGACGCTGCTTACCATTGAGCACTTCAGCTTGGTCATTACCGACGGCATATAGAATGACATACCCAACATCACCTTGATAATTCAACTCCAAGATCACAGGGCGATTTTGTTGCATCAACAGCGGCCAAGTCGCCATTTTACGCTCACAACGCATAGTCGACTGCGGTTCTGACAAACAAAGATTATCGCGAACCGATGCTTGATATCCCCACAAACGATACAAATCATTTACAGCGAGGTTCGACTGTTTTTGTGTTAACAATAAATCACGCTGCTCATCAGTTAACTGTTGGCTGACGACGGTTGGTGTTGGCTCTACTCTTGGCTCCGTCACTTGTGTCAACCCTGACGTCGCTTGAGCTGGCATATAATTCACGACCGCCCACCCCGTACTTAATGCAGCAATAAGGCCTACCGTGACAGAGCCCCAAGCAGGCCAACGGAAAGTCCGGCGCTCTTTTTTATCTTGCTGATAAATATCTGCCTGAAACTGCATCACCTCTTCACAGGCCTGCTGAACGGTTTGCTTATCCACAACCACATTACCCTGGTGATAACTAATGTTGAGGGATTTGTCACAGATAAGGTTGATGAGCCGCGGTATACCGTGACTGTATTTGGCTATAAGTTTACAAGAAGCACGATTAAACAGTTGCTGGTCGCCACCTGCTGTATGTAGTCGAAATGCGATGTAATCTTCTGTCTCTTTTTCATCCAACGGCAACAGGTGATAACGCCCGGTAATACGCTGGGCAAGTTGGCGTAGTTGTGTTGTTTGTAATAACCGCTGCAATTCAGGCTGCCCGACCAACAACACTTTGAGCAATTTTCTGGTATCGGTTTCCAAGTTGGTCAACAAGCGCAACTGCTCTAGAACGTCGGCAGCAAGGTGTTGAGCCTCATCAATGACCAGCAATGTCTGCCAACCTGAACGATAATTACGCAGCAAATATTGATGGATAACCTGGTTTAGCTGTTTGAGGTTTGCGTCTGGCGGATAGGTGATTTTGAACTCATCACAAATGGCTTCGAGCAAGTCTCTGCTCGAAAACGTGGGATTGAGGATAAGACCCGCTTTGGTGTTATCACCCAAATTCGCCAGCATCGCTTTTGCGACAGTCGTTTTGCCTGTACCTACTTCGCCAGTAAGCATAGCAAAGCCACCGCCATCGCCTAGCCCAGCTTGGAGATGTGTGATTGCCTCTTTGTGACGTTGGCTTAAATACAAATAACGTGAGTTTGGAACAATCGAAAATGGTTGTTCGACAAACCCAAAAAAGTCCTTATACATTAGGCTCTCCAGCTAAAAAACCACCTGAGAATAGTCAGATATAATATAAACATAGCCGCATCTACTCTCGGGAGTAAAGAAAAGTACCATTGCTTGCTACAATGTCCAACGGCATATCCATAAATTAAGAGGTAATTCGTGCAAGTTTATTTAGTAGGTGGCGCAGTTCGAGATAAATTGCTCGGAATTGATAGTTATGACAACGATTGGGTGGTCGTAGGCGCGACGCCTGAGATGATGTTGTCCCAAGGGTACACCGCCGTTGGTAAAGACTTTCCTGTATTTCTGCATCCCAAAAGTAAAGAAGAACATGCCCTTGCACGAACAGAGAGAAAGTCAGGTTCTGGTTACACTGGCTTTGAATGTTTCTTCGATCAAAACGTCACCTTAGAAGAAGATTTGATACGTCGTGATTTAACCATTAACGCGATGGCAATGGAGAGTGATGGCACGATCCATGACCCATATGGTGGCCAGCAAGATCTCAACGATAAACTGCTACGCCATGTATCAGACGCCTTTATTGAAGACCCTCTACGCGTTTTACGTGTCGCTCGCTTCGCTGCAAAGCTGGCTGATCTAGACTTTATGGTTGCCGACGAAACTATGCGGTTAATGCGTCACATGGCAGAATCTGGAGAGCTAAGCACACTGACTCCCGAGCGTGTTTGGCAAGAATGGCATAAATCTCTCTCTACTCCTCGCCCTGATATTTTCTTATCGGTTCTACGAGACTGTGGTGCATTAACCGTGGTGTTACCTGAAATTGATGCACTATTTGGCGTACCTCAACCTGAGAAGTGGCATCCAGAAATCGATACTGGCATCCATACTTTGATGGTGGCAGAGCAAGCCGCAAAATTGAGTAACTCACTCCCCGTCAGGTTTGCCGCCCAAGTGCATGACTTGGGTAAAGGCGTGACGCCAGAGAGCGAATGGCCAAGCCACAAAATGCATTGCCATACAGGATTAAAACTGATCAAAAAGCTGTGCGAACGTGTCCGGGTACCAAATGAGTTTCGTGATTTAGCCTTGATGGTGTGCGAACAGCACTCCAATATTCATCGCGCGGCTGAACTTAAACCACAAACCATAATTAAAATACTCAATAAACTTGATGTGTGGCGTAAGTCCGAACGTCTGCAAGATATCTTGCTTTGCTGCCAAGCGGATCACGCTGGTCGTAAAGGACTGGAAACGCAACCATATCCACAGGCGGATATTTTTAGGCAAGCCTACCAAGCAGCAGCGGCAGTTGACGTTCAAACCATAATCAAAGAGGGCTTTAAAGGCCCTGCGATTCGTGACGAGCAAGAAAAACGACGTATTGAAGCAGTGAAAGCAGCACTTAAAAAGTAACGAACAAACAAAAACGCCCGCGGATTTCACGGGCGTTTTTCGTTAACATCAATTATGCACTTAATAGAAAAGCGAACAAACCGACGCCCAAAATCAGACGGTAAATCACAAACGGTGTCATGCCCATGCGTGAAATCATCTTCAAGAAGAAGTGGATACAGATGTACGCACTGATAAACGATGTGATAATGCCAGTCAGTAAGAAACCAACATGGACAGGTTCACCACTGGTCACTAACTTCATACCTAAGTAGCTACCAGCTAATGTAATGATTGGGATCGACATTAAAAATGAAAAGCGGGCAGCCGCTTCTCGAGTAAAGCCAAGGTAAAGCGCTGCTGTAATGGTCGCCCCTGAACGTGAAGTTCCAGGAATCATCGCTAAGGCTTGAGCAATACCGATAAATACAGCTTTCTTCCAACCCGTTTGGTATTCATCGGCAACGAGTTTAGCGTTTTTGTCTACCCACCATAGCAACAGGCCAAATACGATCGTAGTAGTCGCGATGACGTAAGCGCTACGTAGATACACTTCAATGATGTCTTTCATCAATAAGCCGAACACACAAGCTGGAATCGTCGCAATCACGATCATCCAAGCCAATTTAGCTTCTTTACTGCGATCTCCTTTAAAGATCGAAGCAAATAACGCTTGAAACAAAGTGATTACTTCATGACGAAAATAGATCACGACAGCCATTAATGTACCGACGTGAACAGCAACATCAAAGGCCAGACCTTGGTCTTCCCATCCTAAAATAGCGGAAGGCAGGATCAAATGGGCAGAGCTTGAGATAGGCAAAAACTCTGTCAGCCCCTGAATCAGAGCCAAAATAAAGGCTTCAAAATAACTCATGTAAACAACTCAAATTAAAAATGAAAGGAAACGGGTTTGAGCGAATCGACTGGCTGCATAGCATGCCAAATGTCTGCGACTGTGCGTCCATCGCCTGGGATCACTAATTGCGGTTCGAGATCATACAGCGGCTTTGTGACAAAAGGATATTTGTAGATATCACTGCGAGGTAGCTCAGGTTTTTTCTTGGAGACGCGCTCACCGAACAACACTATATCGAGATCCAGTGTTCGATCCTGATACTTTTGCGCGTTTTCTTCGCGTCCCCACTTAAATTCAATCTCGCGTAGTTGATGGCTCAACTCTTCTAATGACAACTCGGTACGCATTGCAACGACAAAGTTGTAGAAATTCTTGCTGCTAAAACCAATAGGTTCGCATTCATATATCGGTGATACGAGGAGATTTTCTCCAAGCCGTTGCAGCTCCTGATACGCAGCAAGCACATGTTGCTCTCTTTCTACGTTCGTCCCAACACCGATATAGGTGGTGATCATGCTCGGCCTCGCTCAATCACCACACCAACAGCACGTGCTTGTGGCACGGCGCCAGGCTTCGCTAGGCGGATTTTCACCCAAGGCACAGAGAAACGCTGCATGATAAGCTCTGCTACTTCTTCAGCCACGCGCTCGACCAGTAAGAAACGACCATTTTCAATGTGGTTAAGTACCGCCTCACTCACCTGCGAATAATCCAGTGCATCTTGCACATCATCACTTTTGCCCGCAGGTTTATTATCGTGTGCCATTTCAATATCTAGAACCAACTTTTGTTTGATTTGTTGCTCCCAGTCGTACACGCCAATTGTGGTGATTACTTCTAACTGTTCAATAAAAACTTTATCCAGAGCCATCTTATGTCCTTCTATTACAGAGGTCGGATACCCGTGAGGGGTAATTTGATCGTAGTATTCTATACCTAAGTAACATTTACTTTGGTCATCACAATGTTACTTAGGTATAAACTGCGAAAGCATCTTTATATACAAGAAATCACATAATGCAAGCTCTATCACAGTGAGGATTTCTGCATTATGTAAATTCGGGGTATGATAGCAACTACGCGGGAACCGAGCATTAAATTCCAATCCATCAAGGACTTCTATGGACGCACTGGCACTGATAATGACAATGGCCGCCTATTTATTAGGTTCGGTTTCCAGTGCGGTTTTGATCTGTCGACTCTTAAAACTGCCAGACCCACGCAGTGTGGGATCTAACAATCCTGGAGCAACGAACGTATTGCGTATTGGCGGACGAGGAGCCGCTGTTTCAGTCTTGTTGTGCGATATGCTCAAAGGCACTATCCCCGTGTGGGGCGGATACTTTCTTGGTATCGACCCTATCATTCTTGGCGTCATCGCCATTGCTGCCTGTCTTGGCCACATGTACCCCATCTTTTTCCACTTTAAAGGCGGAAAAGGTGTCGCAACCGCGCTTGGCGCTATCGCTCCGATTGGTTTGGACTTAACAGGATTGGTGATGTTAACTTGGCTGTCAGTAGCCGCGCTATTCCGCTATTCATCCTTAGCGGCTCTCGTCACGGTTTTGGTCACTCCGTTTTATACTTGGATGTTTAAACCGCAATACACGTTACCTGTTGCTATGCTGTGTTGCTTAATCGTATTTAAGCATCATCAAAATATTCGTCGGCTTTTGTCTGGCGACGAGCCAAAAATCGGCGAGAAGAAACTGACACAAAAAAACTCGGCTTAATGCCGAGTTTTTCGTTTAAAGAGGGATGCATTGGTTACGCATGAACTCGATTCAGGAAGTTCAACAACATTTGGTTGACGAACTCCGGCTGTTCTAAACAACTGATGTGTCCCGCTTGCGGAATTTCTACCAACTCACTGCCCGTGATACAGTCTTTCATTAAATACGATTCGAAAACCGGGCGAGGCTTATCTTCACAGCCCACCGCAATTAACGTCGGCAGAGCGAATTTTTCCGAATCTTCAATCACATCACGGCGACCAAACACCATGCGCCCCATGCGAGCTACTTCCACCGCACGCTCACCGTTCAGCTCTTCTAAACTGCGTTTGAATGAAGCGACAAGTTTAGGGTTATCCTGATTGACGTTGTTGGCAAAGAACAGCGGCACAACGGCTTCAATAATTGGCGCAGGCACTGCTTGGACTTGGCTGATGGTATCAAGCATTGCAAAATACTTTTTATACGTAACTTCTGGCTCCCAGCCAATGAAGGTATCCATCAATACCAGTGACTTAACACGTTGCGGCGCTTGAGCCGTTAGCTCAGCTCCCCACATGCCGCCAACAGATAAGCCCACGATCGAGAATTCTTCGATATCTAAATGATCCATCAATGCCAACATATGTTGTGCATAGTCGGCCAATGACTGTGTCGATGCAGGTGCAGCGTCCGATTCACCATGTGCCCAAAGATCTGGCACAATACAACGGAATGACTGGCTTAAAACCTCAACTTGTGGCGCCCACATTTGGCTATCCCAAAGGTAACTATGACCAAATAGAAGCACAGGGCCCTCACCTTTATCTAGATAAGCAAGTTGCTGACCTTCAATTTCAAACTTATTCATTGTTATATCCATTTCTTATTCTTCCACGTCATCCTAGCACTGAAACAATCGCGAACTGATCGCATCAGTCAGAATGTAAAACGAGGCGGTTCATTGAATAATTAAAAATAAAGGCCTCTGAGGAGCAGAGACCTTTATTACAAAGAACCGGTTTCAAACCTACCGCATAAATTTGACTAAGCGACAGGTGTTAGTTGATCAATTGGCCAACGTGGACGAGCCTCTACTGACATATCAGCCACTTCGCCATTCTTCAAGCGCTGCATGCCTGCGTAAGCGATCATCGCACCGTTATCTGTACAGAACTCAGTACGTGGGTAGTAAACTTCGCCGCCAACTTTCTTCGCTAACTTCTCTAACTCAGCTCGCAAACGACGGTTAGCACTCACACCACCAGCAATAACAATGCGTTTCATGCCTGTTTGCTCAAGCGCGCGCTTACATTTAATAGCCAACGTAGCACACACAGCCTCTTCAAATGCCAATGCGATGTCCGCGCGGGTTTGCTCGTCATCACCGTTTGCAGCAATCGTGTTAGCCGTAAAGGTTTTTAGACCAGAGAAACTCATGTCCAAACCTGGCACATTCGTCATTGGGCGCGGGAACTTAAAGCGGCCCGGTGTACCTTTTTCCGCCAGTTTAGATAATAGTGGACCGCCTGGGTAATCCAAACCCATTAGCTTCGCTGTTTTATCAAACGCTTCGCCCGCCGCATCATCAATCGACTCACCTAGAATTTTGTACTCACCGATGCCTCTCACTTCCACCATCATAGAGTGACCGCCCGATACTAATACCGCCACAAACGGGAACGGTGGAGGGTTATCTTCCAACATTGGGGCCAATAGGTGACCTTCCATATGATGAACAGGTACCGCTGGCACTCCCCAAGCATAAGCAATACTGCGACCGATAGTCGCACCCACTAATAGCGCCCCAACAAGACCAGGCCCCGCGGTATACGCGACACCATCGATGTCTTTTGAAGTTAAGTTCGCTTCTTTTAGTGCCTCTTTAATAAGAGGAATGGTTTTCTTTACGTGGTCACGTGAAGCCAACTCAGGCACCACACCGCCGTAATCTGCGTGCAGTTTTACTTGGCTGTATAGCTTGTGTGACAAGAGACCGTTTTCATCGTCATAAATTGCGATGCCAGTCTCGTCACAAGAGGTTTCAATACCAATAATGCGCATGGTTTTCTCAGTATGCTTTCTGTATAGAGGAAATTTGGGCGTCATATTACCTCGCCTTGGTGCTGCAAACAAATTTTGTACAGACAATAATCGACAAAAGGCTTTACAAAGTAGTTGTGATCGGATTAAAATTCCGCACCATTTTTGATCAAGCTGGTAAGAGACCTAACAATTGTGATTTGGTCTGTTGAATACCAGCGTTAACGAATAACCCCTGAGGTGAAAGGCATATGCCAGTAGTTAAAGTACGTGAAAACGAACCGTTCGACGTTGCTCTACGTCGTTTTAAGCGCTCTTGCGAAAAAGCAGGTATCCTTTCTGAAGTGCGTCGTCGTGAGCACTACGAAAAACCAACTACAGTTCGCAAACGCGCTAAAGCAGCAGCTCAAAAGCGTCACGCTAAGAAGCTAGCTCGCGAAAACGCTCGTCGCGTTCGCCTGTACTAATAACTGAGCTCCAAAAGGAATTTAGTTATGGCTCTGATTGATCAACTCAAAGAAGAGCAAAAATTAGCGATGAAAGCCAAGGACAAATTGCGCCTTGGTACTATTCGTTTAGCCCTATCAGCAATCAAGCAACGTGAAGTTGACGAACAGATTACTCTGAACGATGACGACATTCTTGTAGTATTGACCAAGATGGTTAAACAACGTCGCGACTCTGTAGCGCAGTTTGAAGCAGCGGGTCGTCAAGATCTTGCTGATGCGGAACAAGCAGAAATTACCGTTCTTGAGGACTTTATGCCTCAACCACTGACAGACGAAGAAGTAGCGGCTCTCATCGAGAACGCGATTGCTGAATCTGGCGCAGCTGGCATGCAAGACATGGGCAAAGTAATGGGCGTTCTGAAACCGCAAATTCAAGGGCGTGCAGATATGGGTAAAGTAAGCGGTTTAGTTCGCGCTAAATTGGCTTAAGGTACCCCACCCAATTGCAGCAAGCCGTGCTATCCTTTGGAGCGCACGGCTTGTTTGTATCTGGATGGATGGAATGAAATCAATGGGCAATACGCTCATTCTTTTAAGGCATTCACTCCACTCATCATCTTCTTTTTTTGTTAGGTTTTATGGCTGGACACATCCCTCGCAGTTTTATCGATGACCTTCTAGCTCGACTTGATATTGTCGATATCATCGACGCACGTGTGAAACTTAAGAAAAAAGGCAAAAACTACGGCGCATGCTGCCCTTTCCACAACGAAAAGACACCCTCATTCAGTGTCAGTCAAGAAAAGCAGTTCTACCATTGTTTTGGTTGTGGCGCGCATGGAAATGCCATCGATTTTTTGATGGAATTCGACCGACTAGAATTCGTCGAAGCCATTGAAGAACTCGCTTCATACTTGGGTTTAGATGTTCCTCGCGAACAACGTAGCGGCGGTAATGGTTCGTTTCAGTCAGGCCCACAAGCAAGCAGCAGTGAAAAACGTAACCTATACGACTTAATGGGCAGCATTGCTCAATTTTATCGTAACCAACTCAAACAGCCAGCAAGTAAGGTGGCGATTGAGTATCTAAAAGATCGTGGCCTGTCTGGTGAAATCGTCCAGAAGTTTGGCATCGGCTATGTGGCTGATGAATGGGATTTAGTTCGTAAGAACTTTGGCCAGAATAAAGAAAACCAAGACATGCTCGTCACAGGCGGCATGTTGATTGAAAACGATAAAGGCAACCGCTACGACCGATTCCGTGGTCGAGTGATGTTTCCTATTCGAGATAGACGCGGCCGAGTAATAGGCTTTGGTGGTCGAGTATTAGGTGATGGGACACCAAAATATCTCAACTCACCCGAAACCCCGATATTTCATAAAGGTAAAGAGTTGTATGGCCTTTATGAAGTACTACAAGCGTACCGTGAGCCATCACAAATTTTAGTGGTTGAAGGCTATATGGATGTTGTCGCGCTTGCTCAATATGGCGTAGATTATTCCGTTGCCTCATTAGGAACCTCGACAACGGGCGATCACTTGCAGGTGTTATTCAGGCAAACAAGCACCGTCGTGTGTTGTTATGACGGTGACCGCGCAGGCCGTGAAGCCGCGTGGCGTGCCATGGAAAATGCATTGCCTTACCTAACGGATGGTCGCCAGTTAAAATTCATGTTTTTGCCGGATGGAGAAGATCCCGACTCTTATATCCGACAAAACGGAAAACAAGCATTTGAGCAGCAAGTGTCTAATGCGATGCCCTTGTCTGAATTCATGTTCAGCTCATTGACTCAGCAGGTCGATATGAGCACGAAAGAAGGCATGGCAAAACTGAGTACTCTTGCGGTTCCTCTCATTGATAAAGTCCCTGGCGGCACTTTAAGACTATACTTGAGAGAATTGCTTGGCCGCCGTTTGGGTTTGGTTGATGAACGCCAACTACAGCAGCTAATTTCAAAACAAGGTAAAGAGGATAAAAGGCCTCAACCTCATAAAGAAATCAAGCGAACGCCGATGCGAGAAGTGATCGCGTTACTGATTCAAAACCCACAATACGTAAGTATGGTGCCAGATCTAACTAGCGTTAGAGATTTGCCCATTCCTGGTCTAAGTTTATTTGTTGATGTACTTGATAAATGCCAAGCGCATCCCCATATCAACACAGGCCAATTATTAGAGCATTGGCGAAACAGCCAAAATGAGACCCTTCTGTCTCGTCTCGCGAGTTGGGACATTCCACTCGATGAGGACAACCAAGAAGAAATCTTTTTAGACTCACTGGATAAAATTATTGCCCAGTGCGTAGAAAAACAAATTGAAAACCTGCAGGCCAAAGCAAGAAGTGTCGGTTTATCAGCCGAAGAGAAAAGGGAGCTGCTAGCACTTATGCTAGATTTAAAAGCGTAACCCTGTTTAATTAGTCAGCAACGATTTAATTTGTTATAGTAAGTGGTTTGCATTTCGCATACTGATTCCTTCACCAGATTACGAAGTTGGATACCGTCTATGGATCACAATCCGCAGTCACAGCTAAAGTCACTTGTTATTAAAGGCAAGGAACAAGGCTATCTGACCTACGCCGAAGTAAATGACCACCTACCTGCTGAAATCGTAGATTCAGAACAGGTAGAAGACATCATTCAGATGATCAACGACATGGGCATTAAGGTAGTAGAAACTGCTCCTGATGCTGATGATTTAGCACTGAACGATGACACAAATATTACCGATGAAGATGCAGCCGAAGCTGCAGCCGCTGCACTTTCTAGCGTAGAGAGTGAGATTGGTCGTACAACAGACCCAGTACGTATGTACATGCGTGAGATGGGTACTGTCGAACTTCTAACTCGCGAAGGCGAAATCGACATCGCAAAACGTATTGAAGAAGGTATTAACCAAGTTCAATCGTCTGTTGCTGAATACCCAGGCACAATTCCGTACATTCTTGAGCAATTTGACAAAGTTCAAGCTGAAGAACTACGTCTTACAGACCTAATTTCAGGTTTTGTAGATCCAGATGCTGACGACACCGCTGCACCAACGGCAACACACATCGGTTCTGAACTGACTGAATCTCAGTTAGAAGAAGAAGACGATGAAGACGTTGATGACGACGAAGATAGCGATGACGATTCAGATGATTCTGAAGAAGATGTAGGTATCGATCCAGAATTAGCGCTAGAGAAATTCAACCAACTACGCAGCACCTATCAAAATCTTCAATTAGCAATCAACGAGTACGGCTATAACAGCCCGAAAGCAACCGTTGCTAATGAAATGATGCTAGACGTATTCCGCGAGTTTCGTCTAACGCCTAAACAGTTTGATCACCTAGTGAATGAACTGCGTACTGCTATGGATCGCGTTCGTACTCAAGAGCGTCTGATCATGAAGTCAGTGGTTGAATACGGCAAAATGCCGAAGAAATCATTCATCGCGCTGTTCACTGGTAATGAATCAAGTGAAGCTTGGCTGGATGAAGTTCTTGCTTCAGACAAGCCATACGCTGAAAAGATCAAACGTAACGAAGAAGAAATCCGTCGTTCAATCGCTAAGCTAAAAATGATTGAAGAAGAGACTTCTCTAAACGTACAGAACATTAAAGACATCAGCCGTCGTATGTCTATCGGTGAAGCAAAAGCTCGCCGTGCGAAGAAAGAGATGGTTGAAGCGAACTTGCGTCTTGTAATTTCTATCGCGAAGAAATACACCAACCGTGGCCTACAGTTCTTGGATCTGATCCAGGAAGGTAACATCGGTCTGATGAAAGCGGTAGATAAGTTCGAATATCGTCGTGGTTACAAGTTCTCGACTTACGCAACGTGGTGGATCCGTCAGGCAATCACTCGTTCAATCGCGGACCAAGCACGTACGATTCGTATTCCGGTACACATGATCGAAACGATCAACAAGCTAAACCGTATCTCTCGTCAAATGTTGCAAGAGATGGGTCGCGAGCCACTACCGGAAGAACTGGCAGAGCGCATGCAAATGCCAGAAGACAAGATTCGTAAAGTTCTAAAAATCGCTAAAGAGCCTATCTCAATGGAGACACCAATCGGTGACGACGAAGATTCGCATCTAGGTGATTTTATCGAAGATACAACGCTAGAACTTCCGCTAGATTCTGCAACAGCAACTAGCCTTAAAGTGGCAACAAAAGACGTGCTTGCAGGTCTAACACCACGTGAAGCGAAAGTACTTCGTATGCGCTTTGGTATTGACATGAACACTGACCATACTCTAGAAGAAGTTGGTAAGCAGTTCGACGTTACTCGTGAGCGTATCCGTCAGATCGAAGCAAAAGCACTACGTAAACTTCGTCACCCAAGCCGCTCAGAGACTCTGCGCAGCTTCCTAGACGAATAATCGCAGCGCATACAAGCTTTTAGAAATCAAAAAAGGTGACTTTAGGTCACCTTTTTTATTATCTACTGTTCTAAGTGGATAAAAACTAAGCGCAATTGCCCTAGTTGGTATCTAGACACCTTGCAACGCTTCCCCTATAATCGTTGTCCTATTAAGGCCCCTTAGCTCAGTGGTTAGAGCAGTCGACTCATAATCGATTGGTCCGCAGTTCAAGTCTGCGAGGGGCCACCATATTCCGAAAGGCGTAGCAGGTTAATACCTACTACGCTTTTTTTGTATCTTATATCTTTGGGTACAGTTGCGGTAACTCGTCACTAACCTCGTAATAGCTTTTCCTCTTCCCCTCTTCTTTAACTATTATCTGGCTCTCTATACGAGCAATAGAAACAAAATGTCTGCTCGTGATTTAAACCATTGACCCTCAGACAACTTCTGATAGGATGGACATACAAACGTATGGACGTCTAAAACAAAAAATGGAGCTACAATGAAAAGTATTGGTCACTTAAAGAAACTAGCTTTGATTCTCACGGCAGTAGTCGGCTTAAGCGCTTGTGGAGAAAAAGATGACTCTGTCATTAAAGTGGGCGCGACAGTTGGACCACATGCACAAGTAGTCGAGGCGGTAGCGAAGGAGGCAGCAAAGCAAGGTTTGAATGTCGAAGTCATTGAGTTTTCTGACTACGTGACACCTAATGCCGCTCTTAGCGATGGTAGCATCGATATTAATAGCTATCAGCACCAGCCATTTTTAGACAACTTCAACAGTAGCCATAACGCCCAATTAGTATCAATTGGTCAGTCCATTCTTATGCGTATGGGGCTTTATTCCAATAAGTATCGCTCACTGCAAGAGCTTCCAAACAATGCACGTATAGCGCTTCCAAATGACCCTACCAACGGTGGTCGTGGTCTGTTGCTACTCGCCGATGCAGGTTTAATTGAGCTGAAACAGGGTGTTGGCCATAAAGCCGCCCTAACTGATATCACAAAAAACGCAAAATCATTTGAATTTGTCGAGGTAGATGCCGCTCAGCTACCAAGAACATTAGATGATGTGGACGCGGCTGCGATTACAATGAACTACGTAATGTCTTCTGGTTTAGATCCGAAGAAACAAAGTATCTATCTTGAAGCAAAAGACGCCCCATTAGCAGTCATGGTCATCGCCACTCGTGACGCAGACAAAAATAATGAAGCGTATAAAAAGTTCGTTTCTATTTATCAATCTCAAGCGATTCGTGATTATCTCGATCGCACTTTCAAAGGCACAATCGAAGCAGCTTTTTAATCAATAAAGCAGCGAATACTTTGCCCCACGAATCAGATAGAAAAGAGGCTAATGTTTTCTCATAGCCTCTTCTTTTCATTACTCACTAAATCGACTCATTGTCGACTTTCAGCCTCTAACTTCATTGCCAAATAAGCTTGGTCAGCAGAAACCAATTCAGGACGGTTAATCAACTTCCAGAGGAAGTATGGTGGGATTAAAAATACGATGAAGTAGAGAGATTCATGGAAGAAAACATCGGCTATCGTTTGCTGATGCTCCCAAAGTGCCGTCAGTGCGAAGAGCTCTAACATCACGCCTAATACGCCAAAGACGACAGAGACAACAATCGCTAAACCCAGTAGTTCTCTAATAAAGTGCTTGTATGCCATGATACTAATTCCTTCTAGCAATAAGTCATACTAACTTACGCTCATAAGAAAGAAGCCAGCTTGACTATCATCAAACTCCCCTCATCACAGTTAAGAACTTAGTTTTATAAAAAAGGACTTGTATATAGCATCATTGAAGATTGACCTCTCTATCACAATACAATGACATCATTTCTCGACTTTGAGACTAGCCTTTTACATTTATCAGCAGTGTAAACAAGAGGTCATAATGAAAAAATATACCTATCCTTTACTTGCTATCTCAGGTGGTCTTTTATTGACGGGCTGCGGTAGCGACGACTCTTCATCCGATACAGAAGCAGCCACTTTTTCTCTCAGCGTTTCCGATGCTCCTGTTGACGATGCCAACAAAGTCGTTTTAGCGTTTCAAGATGTTGTCCTTGTACCATTTGACCCTGAAACTGGCGAGCAAACTGGAGAACACATTCTGTTAGATGCTAGTGACAATGGAGCACTACACCAAGTTGATCTAATGGAATATCAGGGAAGCAACGCTAAAACGATCATTCACGAACAGGACATCGCTCCTGGTGATTATGCTATGTGTGTGTACGCTAAAGACGGCAAACAATTAAACGATACAACACTGTCATACGTAGAGAAGACAGACGGCAACATCAAAGGCTTAGTTGTACCTAGCCGAGGCAGCTGTTTTGGTTTTAAACCAGATACGAGCGATCAAGGTCGCTTAAAGTTTTCGCAAAAAGGTCAGTATGTAAAAATTCATACTGGTCATAATAGCTATGTTGTCGAGTTTGACTTACGCAAAGGTCTGGCGGATCCAACAGGCAAAGATTACATGAACATGAACTCTAATGCGGTAAGCTTAGTAAACGCATCAGAATCAGGTCATATTAGTGGTAAAGTCAGTGAAATTCAGTATCAAGCATGTGAAGCAGACAGTGCCGCATCAAATGCAATAAATGACGTTCCTGCCGTTCACTCTGTTTATCTGTATACAGGTTCAATGGATCGCTCAACCATGGGCGATATGGGTGCGACAGATCCACTCAACGCGCCAGTTGCGGTAGCTAACGTGAATGAATCGCAAGACGAAGAAGGTAATACAACCTACAGCTACGAGTTTGGTTACATCGGCCCGGGTACTTACAGCATTGGCTACACATGTACTGCGTATATTGATACGCCAGACGCTCATGAAACTTCAGAAGACGGTTTCTTGATTTACCAGCACTACACGCCAGTTGATGTTGTCGAGGCAGAACTGACAACTCAGGACATTAATCCAATTCTTTAAGTCACCATATTAAAAAAGCCGCTCGTACTGAGCGGCTTTTTACTTAGTCAGAAAGGTAATATTGAACCGTCGATACCACTCGGACTTTTTTAATGTAAGGCGTGTTGCTGTCTCGGTCATAAATCGAGAACTGCCCTTGAGTTGCACGTTTGATCTTACCCAGTGAACTCTGTGAGTCTTTCGCAAATTTCTCAGCCACTTCACGCGCATTCTTAGTCGCTTCTTCGATCATGTCTGGCTTCACATCATTCAGCTTAGTAAAGCTGTACTCAACACGATTTGCATAAGGATCTTGGTTAAGCAAAACGCCTTGTTTTCCTAGCTCACCTATTTCATTGATTGCCGCTCGAACAACATCAACACTCTGGCTGTAAACCGTAACGGTTCGCGAGGCCAAATAACGATACTCAATGTCTTGCTCGCTCCCATATTGCTGTGCTTTTCTGTCAATGACCGCTGGGGAAGAAAGGGAAACGCTGGTTTCAGGAAGCCCTTTGGCAGTTAGAAAGTCCAAAATCAAACGGGTTTGCTGGTCAATTTCATCAAACATGGCTCCCATATCATTACTCGCCAGAGTAAATTGAATCGGCCAAATCACCGTATCAGCAGGATACTCACGCTCCGACAAACCTTTTACTGTAACGACTCTTTCATAGGCTCGGTATTTCACCGCCGTCTGCTGCATAAAATAGCCAAGGATGCCAAGACCAAGTATCAAACTTAGCCCAATCCAAAGTGCTGCTTTATTGGAAACTCGTTCCATTATTTCCCCCTGATAAATATCAACTTAGCTTAATCTTTGTTCTAGATAAGATAGCCTATCTATTGTTTTAAGAGGGAGACATAACGCGAGTTTTGATTCATAGCACAGTGATATACCGTTTTCTTTAGTCAATAAAGCTTCATTAGTTTGTCACCAAAAGCTCATGCTTTTGCCTCTGAACTGTCATCTGTAATTTCTACTATCCAATCAGCAACTTGTACGCTGAGGTAAATATGGATAGTTCAACCCCTTTTCGTCTCCCTCGTAAAACGCCGTTTGGCATTGGTGAAAACGTTGCTGAATGGGCAACCGGTTTAAACCAACTTGATAAGTTCTACGCTCAACGCCCCGTTAATGCCGATATCAAAACTTTTCTCCGCTTCACGCTGGATATCTTAGGTATCGATTATCGCATTGCTCATGGTTCACTCGACTCAGTACCTAAACAAGGAGCTACCGTCATTGTGGCGAACCACCCGCTTGGTTGTGTGGAAGGCGTCATCTTGGCCGAACTCTTGTTGATGGTACGAGACGATATCCAAATTCTAGCCAATCAATACCTGAAAACCGTACCAGAGTTAGATCAGCTCTTCATTGGTGTCGATGTGTTTGAAGGCAGAGACGCCGTCAAATCGAATATGAAGGCCCTCAGAGCGGCTAATAAACACCTCGCAAGTGGCGGCTTATTGCTTGTCTTTCCTGCCGGTGAGGTTTCCCAGTTAGTCGATGCCAAACAGCAACGCTTGGAAGACAAAGCGTGGAGTCGAAGCGTAAGTAGCCTGATCCGCAAAAACAAAGCAACGACAGTTCCAGTATTCATCAGTGGTCAGAACTCGAAACGCTTCTATATGGCAGGGAAAATCCATCCACTTTTGCGCACCCTACTGCTTGGGCGAGAACTGCTGAACAAACAGGCGCAAACCATCAACTTATCCTTTGGCCAAGCGATAAAATTTAAAGAGATCAACACGCTTAACGATGATCAAGTAGTGAACTATTTGCGGCTCAACACTTACTTACTCAATCGTGAAATCCAATCGGTGAAGCCCTCTTCCTCATCAGAACGGCTCTCACCAATAGCGGCAGGGTTACCCGTAGGCGAATTGCTTGAAGAACTGAACAACTTACCAAAAGAGTCCAAGCTGCTAACAAGTGGTGAGTTCGATGTCTACTGCACGGAGTCGCAGAATATCCCTTCCCTACTGCATGAAATTGGTCGCCTACGTGAGCTCAATTTCCGACAAGTTGGCGAAGGGACGGGACTAGCAATAGACATTGACCATTTCGATCATGATTACCTGCATCTGTTTGTGTGGGACAGAGAGAATCAATGCTTGGTGGGCGCGTATCGTTTAGGTCTGGTTGATCAACTGATTGAAAAGCGCGGCGTAGCAGGTCTGTATTCACGAACGTTGTTTAACTATGACCAACGCTTTATCGACCAAATGGGTAAATCCATTGAGATGGGGCGCTCTGTGATTGCACAGCAATATCAAAAGAGCATGAGCGCGCTACTGCTGCTGTGGAAAGGCATCGCAACGTTCGTTCATCAAAACCCAGATTACACTCACCTATTTGGTCCGGTAAGCATTAGCAACGATTATAGCGATACTGCACGTCAATTACTGGCTCAATCAATGACACTGCACCACTACGACAACAATTGCGCAGAGTACGTCACACCTTCTAACCCACTTCCTGAGCACCACCGTGACTGGAACACCAGCATGCTCACAGCTCTGGGTGATTTACAGCTATTGTCACGTGTCATTGCCAGAATCGATGAAGGGAAAGGAGTGCCCGTTTTGCTGCGTCAGTACTTAAGCCTCAATGGCAAGCTGGTATGCTTCAACGTCGACCCTGCATTCAATAACGCTCTAGATGGATTGATTATGGTGGATTTGCGCGATGTTCAAGAAAAGACGTTGGCAAGGTATATGGGACGCGAGCAAGCTCATGACTACCTCGTCTATCATACTAATAGCAACGATGATTAAGAACAGTGATTAAGTAGAGAGTTGGGAATCACAAGAAGAACCGTGTGGCGACTCTCTTTATTTACCCTTTCATCAACTAATTAGGCGTGCTCCGTGAAGTGCGCCGAAAAGACTCTCATAGATACAATCTATCGAAAGATCTAGATAGCATTTATCTCACCAATTCCGTCACAAACTTTCACAAAAAACAAAAACAGATCCAAGTCACACTTTAAATCCACCACAACTCAACACAAAACGTGACATTGATCATCACAAGCATTTAATTCGAATTTCAAAAAAAATCAAAAGTGATCAAAGTCACAAAGTATTTTGATTTTAATTTTGTCAGAAGATCGGATTGATCACTAAGATTTTTATTGACAGGTTTGAAAGTTGCTTTTTGTTATTAAGTTACAAGTTAATAAGTTGAACTTGGTCACTTAAAAACCGTTTCTCGGCCTAAGAAATGCGGGCGTAGATCACGAAAAACCCGTTGTCAGTTCCAATTGGAAAATGTGTGGTAAATTGATTGGGTACTAAGCAATCAAACAAACGGTTTTGGCGAACCGTTTACTACAACAAGATTCATCAGAACATCGAACGGGGAATTGTTATGATATCACCAGATGCCAAGATCAAGATACAAAATTTTGGTCGTTTTCTGTCAAACATGGTAATGCCAAACATCGGCGCGTTTATCGCGTGGGGCTTTATCACTGCTCTATTTATCCCAACTGGATGGCTACCAAACGAAACGTTAGCCTCTATGGTTGGCCCAATGATTACCTACTTGCTGCCACTACTTATCGGTTACACCGGTGGTAAATTAGTTGGTGGCGATCGTGGTGCGGTAGTCGGTGCAATCACAACAATGGGTGTGATTGTCGGCACAGACATCCCAATGTTTATGGGGGCAATGATGGTCGGCCCAATGGGCGGCTGGGCTATCAAGAAATTCGATAACTACATCGATGGTAAAGTAAAAAGTGGCTTCGAGATGTTGGTTAACAACTTCTCTGCGGGCATCATCGGCATGCTATGTGCGATCCTTGCCTTCATCTTTATCGGTCCATTCGTAAAAATTCTTTCTGGTGGCTTGGCGGCTGGCGTTAACTTCCTAGTTTCTGCTCACCTACTACCACTGACTTCAATCTTCGTTGAACCTGCGAAGATCCTGTTCCTAAACAATGCGATCAACCACGGTATTTTCTCTCCACTGGGTATCCAACAAGCGTCTGAAACAGGTCAATCGATCTTCTTCCTAATCGAAGCAAACCCAGGTCCTGGTCTAGGTATCCTGCTAGCTTACATGGTGTTTGGTAAAGGTACGGCTCGTCAAACGGCAGGTGGTGCATCAATCATCCACTTCTTCGGCGGTATCCACGAGATTTACTTCCCATACATCCTAATGAACCCTCGCCTAATCCTTGCGGCTATCGCAGGTGGTATGACTGGCGTATTCGTTCTAACTATCTTTAACGCAGGTATCGTTTCTCCAGCATCACCAGGTTCAATCTTTGCAATCTTGTTGATGACTCAGAAAGGCTCAATCGTTGGTGTTCTAGCGTCTATCGCAGCAGCAACAGGTGTGTCATTCGCGGTAGCAGCACTACTAATGAAGACACAAACGTCCACAGAAGAAGACGGTGATGAAGCAGCACTAGAAAAAGCAACATCACAAATGAAAGACATGAAATCTGCATCTAAAAACGATGCGGTGGTAAACAGCCAAAGCAAAGGTGACGTAGACCTAGCGACAGTACAAAGCATCATTGTCGCTTGTGATGCGGGCATGGGCTCGAGTGCAATGGGCGCGAGCATGCTACGCAAAAAGGTTCAAGACGCAGGTCTGAACATCCACGTAACCAACCTTGCCATTAACAGCTTACCAGAGAGTGCAGATATCGTGATTACTCATAAAGACTTAACGGATCGTGCACGTAAGCATGCTCCAAACGCACACCACATTTCATTGACTAACTTCCTAGACAGCGAGATGTACAACCAGCTAGTCACCAAACTACTAGCAGCGCAAAACCAATCCGCAGCCAATGACGACCAAATGGTAAAAGTTTCGCTCGTGGCAGCAAACGACGACAACTTCGAGCCACAGCAAACGTCGGTGTTCCAAATCCAGCGTGAAAACATTCACCTAGGTTTGAAAGCTGCCAACAAAGAAGAAGCGATTCGCTTCGCGGGCAACAAGTTGGTCGAACTTGGCTACGCAGAACCAGAATACGTAGACGCGATGTTTGAGCGTGAAGCATTGGTTCCAACTTACCTAGGCGAATCTATCGCAGTGCCTCACGGCACGGTAGAAGCGAAAGACCGCGTGAAGAAAACCGGCATTGTAATCTGCCAATACCCATCGGGTATCCAATTTACTGAAGACGACGATGATGTAGCGAAACTGGTTATCGGCATTGCCGCTAAGAACGATGAGCACATCCAGGTGATTACCACCATTACGAACGCGCTCGATGAGCCGGAGACAATTGAGAAGCTAACCAGTACCAACGATGTGGAAGAGATTCTGAACATCCTTGGCTGTCAACAAGCGGCTTAATTACCCCTTTAATTTGCTCCTGAGGCAAATGAGGTCAGCTGTCACCCCCTATGCGGTTGGCCTCCCCCTAGTTTCGTAAGTCAACATTTTAGACATTGGTAGGTAAGAATTATGAAAAACGCAGTTCATTTTGGCGCAGGTAACATTGGTCGTGGCTTCATCGGTAAACTATTAGCAGATGCAGAAGTCGAGGTCACATTTGCAGATGTAGACGCACCACTCGTCGATCAACTGAGTCACAAGCAAGAATACAAAGTAAAAGTGGTCGGTACTGAGTGCCAAATCGACACAGTAACTCACGTCACCGCGGTAAACTCAGCCAGTGAAGATGTCATTGACCGCATTGTAAAAACCGACTTGGTCACAACAGCGGTTGGCCCTAACGTACTGGACATCATTGCAAAAACCATCGCTACCGGCATAGCTAAGCGCTTTGCAGCAGGTAACGATAAGCCATTGAACATCATCGCGTGTGAAAACATGGTTCGTGGCACCACACACCTAAAAGGTGAAGTGTACAAACACTTGGATGAATCATTGCACGCGAAAGCAGACGAATTGGTTGGCTTTGTCGATTCAGCGGTAGACCGCATCGTGCCACCAGCAGAAGCAGCGAACGATGACCCACTAGAAGTGACGGTAGAGAGCTTTAGCGAATGGATTGTGGATGAGCAGCAATTCAAGGGCGAAATCCCTGACATAGCTGGCATGGAAAGAACCAACAACCTAATGGCATTCGTAGAACGCAAGCTATTCACTCTCAATACAGGCCACTGCATTACCGCTTACCTAGGTTGCTTGAAAGGCCATCGTACAATTCGTGAAGCGATTGAAGACCCAAGTATTCATGCTGAAGTAAAACAGGCGATGCAAGAGAGTGGTGAGGTGTTGATCAAACGTTACGGCTTCGACCGTGACATGCACAATGCTTACATCGAGAAGATTCTAGGACGCTTTGCCAACCCATACTTAGTGGATGAGGTTGATCGCGTAGGTCGTCAACCAATTCGTAAATTAGGTGCAAACGATAGATTAGTGAAGCCTTTACTCGGTACAATTGAGTATGGCACTGAAAATCAAACACTTTTGAAAGGCATTGCCGCTGCGTTGAAGTACACTAACGACACTGACCCACAAGCCGTAGAGCTACAAAACTCATTAAAAGAAGTGGGAGTGAAGAAGACGCTAGCGACACACACAGGTCTTGCAGAAGACAGCGATGAAGTGGCTCAAATCGAGACACTTTACAACCAACTTTGATTTACCTAGGGGAGCTCGGCTCCCCTTCTATGTCCTTCTCTGCTTGAAGAGTTGGGATAGCTAATAATTAGAAATGTATTCAGTATATGGCAGATAACATCAACGAAACCGAGATCATTGAGCGATTAAACAGCGCACCATCGGTACGAGGCTTTTTCATTGCAGCAGTCGACGTTTTTAACGATTCGATCGACGGGTTGGTGCAAAGAATCTTTCGTAAAGATAACTTCGCTGTTCAATCGGTTGTCGGTCCGCTGCTACAAGACTCTGGACCACTGGGCGATCTGTCTGTTCGTTTGAAGTTATTGTTTGGCTTGGGAGTGCTCCCCGATGACATTTACCACGACATCGAAGACATCATCAAACTCAAAAACCAACTCAATAGTGACGCTTCAGATTACGAATTCACTGACCCGAATATTCTAGAACCAATTAAGAAACTGCACTTGGTGAAGAAAATGGGCATGGTACAACTGGAAGTCAGCGAACCAGATGACGACATCGACCTTGAGTTTTATCAGCTACAACTGCAACGTCAACAACAAATCATTAAGTCAGGGCTCTCACTTGCCATTGTCGAGATTTGCAATGAGCTCGGCAAAGACAGCCCTTTTTAATCGAAAAACTGGCAAGGAAGCCTCCTCAACTCGCCCCTCTTTTTGCACATTCTTCTATACAACGTGCGTGAAAGCCATCACAGTCCATATTCCGATGTCTCTGTAACATCAGACCAATCTATCGCTAGTATTGAAACGGTATCGCATGCTTTCAATCGAAGACACTAAAACTAAGTGGGAGTTTTTCCAGAAACACCACTGGGTATCTCCAGAATTTTCCCGCACTCCCGTCCTCGAGTCGTGGGAGCGTTGCATAAAGCAATGCAGCCCTTACACCTGGTCAAAACCACATATTGCCTCTGGATTTACCTTCTCATCTCTAATGAAGCGCAACGAACATCTCATCGAATGCGCCACGACCGTACTTGAAGATACGTACGATATGCTTGGTGACGAAGACCTGGTATTGATGGTAACCGATGGCAACGGCTGTATTCTCTCCACCGTCGGGCACGACTCTATGCGACAAGAGATGCAAACGCTCGGCATAAAACAAGGCTGTTTTCTCTCCGAAGGAAAGATAGGCACAAATGCAGTCAATCTCTGTATCAACACTCATATCCCGTGTGAAGTTTTTGCTGCCGAACATTTCAATCGCCACTTGCACTCTTATGCCTCTGTAGCGGCGCCTGTTTTTGACCAATTTGGCAAATTACGCGGTACAACATGCCTTTTCAGAAAAGCGGAAAGCTATAAGAAAGAAGACTTAGTCATCATCGCGTCGAGCGCGAAAGAAGTCAGCTTGCAAATCCACATTCAGTCGGAACAAGAAAACATGAACCGCCTCACTTGTGCGCATAACGCAACGTTAGAGTGCATGGATGACGGCCTTCTAGCGTGGGATGAAGAAAATCGCATCACCATGGTAAATCACCAGTCCGAGCGTTTGTTAAACATTGAAGCCAGTCAGGTCTTGGATAAAGAAGTCTTTTCTGTTTTACGCTTCCCACCGAATGTCCTTACTAGTATTGAGTCAGGTGCGAGCATAAACCGTAAACTCACAACGGTAGAGGTTCGTGGCGAGTTTGTTGAAGCGATCATCACCTTGCGTCCACTCAACGACGGCACACACTTATTGTTCTTGCACCCTATCGATAAAATTCGCGAACTTGCTCAACAACAAATAGGTGGCAGTGCGCGCTATACGTTCAGCACTTTGCCCGTCATTTCACGAAAAATGAAGCATGTCATTACCGTGGCAAAACGGGCCATAAAGTCCAAATCACCGATTCTAATTACAGGTGAAGAAGGCGTAGGAAAAGCCACTCTCGCCATGGCGATTCATAACGAAAGCACCTACAAAGAAGGGCCGTTCATTACGCTCAACTGCCGCTCCATCAATACAGAGCAACTGGTCAAAGAAACCCTGGGGTATGACGAAGGGCAAGGCATGCCTTCAAAGTTTGAGCTCGCCCATGGCGGTACGCTCTTTTTAGAAAAGGTGGAATATCTGTCACCCGATTTACAAGCCGTGCTACTTAAGTTGTTAAAAACTGGGCTCGTCAGCCGCAGCGACAGTTTGCGATTGATCCCCGTAGATTTTCAACTTATTACCAGCACCGCTTCAGAGATCAGCGAGTATGTCACTCAGCGCTCATTTGGTCGGCAACTTTATTATGAAATCTCCTCGAACGAGCTGCATATTCCACCACTACGAAAGCGTAAAGAAGACATTGAATTTCTCGTCCAGCAGCTTATCAGCCATTACGAACGCCGCCACAATGTGACGATCTCGATAGAGCCAGTCGCACTGGAAGCGTTGATGAATTTTCGTTGGTCAGGCAATAACTCCGAATTAAGAAACCGAACTGAGCGAATTTTGCTGAACCGCAGTTCGAACTTAATCAAGCTGAACGATATTCCTGAAGACATTAAACTGAATTCTTGCCATACCGCAGAAAATACGCCAGTAATCACGTTAGAAGAAGCCGAGAGAAGAGCTATCGTTCAGGCTTGGAATCAGTGTGATGGCAAAATGCATGATATGGCGAAAGCATTGCAAATTGGCCGCACTACCTTATGGAGAAAAATTAATAAGTTTGGGCTGCAGGAGCAAATGAAGCTGTATTAAGCCAAGAAGTGGCGTTCCTACAAAAAGTAAAACCGGCGTAAGCACGCCGGTACAGATGTACTAACGATAAGATATCGACTAAACATCGACAGACAACTGACGAATCTGCGCTTTTAGTCCCGGTAGCAGACTCGCACTGGCGCTGAATTTTCGCAACCCCACGCGAAGCAATGTTTCTGTGGCATTTGGATCGCCAGCCATCTCACCACACATACTAACCGGTATACCCGCGCGATCGCCTGCTGCACACGTGAGCTCAATGGCTTTTAGTACCGATGGTTCAAAGTAGTTCACCAATTCAGCAACAGCGGCGTTACCTCGATCGGCGGCCATAACATATTGAGTCAAATCATTGGTGCCGATAGAGAAAAAGTCGACTTCTTGGGCTAACGCATCAGCATTTAATACTGCGGCTGGCACCTCAATCATAATACCAACGGGCAAATGAGTCGCATCCAAGCCGAGTTGGTTTGCTTGATGCGCCAACAGCGCTTTTACTTTTCTCACTTCTTCAACCTGAGCCACCATCGGTATCATCAATTGAATATTCGGTTGCTCGTGAAAGGCTCTCAGAATGGCTCGAAGTTGAGCGGTAAACAATGACTCATGTTGAAGACACAACCGCACCCCTCTCAAACCTAAAAATGGATTATCTTCTGCTGGCATAGGATAAGCGGCTAAAGGCTTGTCACCGCCAACATCTAGACTACGAATCGTAAGTGGCTTATCACCAAGTGCGGCAGCAATATCACGATACACTTGATATTGCGCTTCCTCAGTCGGCAACTCATCACTGTTTTGAAATAGAAACTCAGTCCGAAATAGACCAACGCCCTCAGCCCCCGATGTTAGTGCATCATCAATATCTTTCGGTCCACCAATATTGGCGAATACTTGAATATGGACACCATCACAGGTGACTGCGGCTTGCTGAGCACTCGCTAATGCACGTTGTCGGATGCTTTGCCACTCAATTTGCTGAGCTTCTAATTCCTGCTGTACGGCATCTGAAGGAGAGAACCATAAATGCCCTCGGAAGCCATCAATAGTCACCACTTGACCAGCACGCACAGCATCAAGGCAGCCCTGAGCTTTAACGATGGCAGGAATCCCCATCGCACGAGCAAGAATCGTACTGTGAGAGGTTTTCCCTCCCTCACTCAAACAGATACCAAGCACTTTCGATTTATCAAGCCCGGCCACATCAGAAGGCATCAGGTCGCGGGCCAACAAAATACTCGGTTCCTGAATGTCGATGGCATTAGGCGTTACGCCTGTCATTTCGACCATAACTTGGCGTGCGATATCATGTACATCTGCTTCGCGTTCCCGCATGTACTGACTTTCTGCCTGGCGAAACTCTTCGGCCAACGTTTGCAGTGATTCTACCCAAGCTTGCTCGCCTATCATGCCCGTTTGAATTCGCGACTCGACCGATGCCCATAATTCTGGGTCACTGAGCATCATGCTATGAGCAGCAAATATTTCCCCTTTCGGCTGCTTCGCTTGCTCCTGCAAATGTTGAACAACCACGCCTATCGCACGCTTAACCCGTTCAATTTCATCTTGTTCACTTTGGAAATCACGTTCAGGCACTGCTGGCATTTCATGAGTAAAAAGGACAGCAGGAGCAGTAGCGATACCGTCATTGACTCGAATACCAACAACAGCACCTTCAATCTGATTTGAGGCCATGCCATCGAGCAGAGTATCTGAACTTTCTTCAGGTTCGATAATGCCTTGCTCAACCGCCTCTTTTTCTCCGAAGTGCTCATAAGCTAAGGCTTCAAATGCCTTGATTGCTTCACTGGATTGAGAGCCGAGTGCGCACAGCGTGATCGTCTCTTGGCTACGAACGCCAAGTTTCGCAATGCTGTTTAAGCTTTTCGCGTTCACACGGCGCTCGCCTTTTTTCAACCATAATTGGCAGTCAAAAGGCGCGAGTGCACCAACAATGGCCGCAGCGGGACGAGCATGTAATCCATGCGGATTTTGCACTACCCAATCAAATGTCCATTCTTGCTCAAAGCTCTCTGATACTGGCGCTATCTCAGCGGATGTTAGTGGCTGATCACCAAGGTGCTCTTGTTTTACGCTTAACGCATTCTGTGCCTCTTCGACTACCGTCGATAAAGGCAGTCCGGCGGCGGCAGCCACCGACGCCGCCATGGTTCCTTCAACAATAGGTGCCGAGATAAGGGTGACATTTTCCCTCACATGATCATCAATCAGATCCAGAGCCATTTCCGTGCTAAGCAACGCGCTGCCAAGATCCATCAACACAACAACCCCTTGTTGATCTTGTACCTGCTCAATCGCTTCCATCACGGCAATGGCATCGGTTCCGATCGGGTTCTCTGGATCATCAATCCCAGCAGCAATCGCAAGCTTGGCTTTGCCTTGCGTCATTTGGGTGGCAAGTTCTGCCACCCCTTCGGCAAGTCGACGACTATGAGATACAACTACAATTCCCACCATCTTAATTACCTGCTATTGCCTGCTGTAGTGCTTTAATCATTAACAAAGAAGAGGTTGCACCGGGATCTTGGTGACCAATACTGCGTTCACCTAAATAGCTTGCTCGCCCTTTTTTCGCCAACATTTCAATCGTGGCAACCGCGTTCGTTTCTGCTAGCTCAACCATTTCATTAAGTAAGTGATCGGCGCTCATGCCATTTTCTAACGACGCCTTCACGCTAACTAAAACGGGTAACCAAACATCACACATGGTTTTATCACCCAGCTCTGCTTTACCACGAGACACCACGCCATCCACACCGCTTTTTAGTGCATCCACTAACTCTTCAAACGTTAATTGCTCTCGAGTTCCGACAGCGGCAGCCGTACGAATAAACAGCGTGCCATACAGCGGGCCACTTGCCCCACCGACACTAGAAAGCAAGGTCATACCCGTATTCTTGAGAATGCTGCCGATATTTTGGTCCGCAAATTGCGGCAGTTTTTCCGCAACTTTTTTAAAGCCACGGTTCATATTGAGACCGTGGTCGGCGTCACCAATATCACGATCAAGGTCGGTCAGAAAATCTTGATTCTCTTGATACGTTTTTGCACATAACTCTAGCCAGTGAACGATATGTTGTTTTTCAATTTGCATGTTTGCTCTCCCCTGTTACCACTTGATCGCGGCCGTATCGACAGGAGCATCAAACAGCTCCAACATCTCTTTGTCTGCCTTTAGCAACGTAATCGAAACGCCTTCCATATCGAGTGACGTACAGAAGTTACCAACCATATTACGCACGATACGGAACCCTGCTTGCTCGCAGTTATGAGCCAGACGACGGTACACTCCGTAAAGCTCTGAAGTTGGCGTACCACCCATACCATTCACCATCACGATGTAGTCGTGTTCAGCGGCGAAAGGCTCAATGCTGGATTCCACTTCATCCCATTCACCTTCGTCACGATTCCAACTACGCAATGTGCGCTGATAAGGTGTGTTTTCAGCAACTTCAGCAAACATTTCATCCACTAACGTATCGACATCGGTGTATTTCACTCGCTTGATACCTGGTTCGCCATGGATACCAACACCAAACTCCACTTCACCATCTTCCAGAACAAAAGATGGTTTACCTGCTGCGGGTACAACACAAGCGTTAAGCGCCACGCCAAATGAACGACAGTGGTTATTAACGCGACGAGCCAGTGCTTCACATTGCTCCAACGAATAACCTTTGCTCGCGGCAGCCCCAACTAACTTTTCAACCAATACCGTTCCAGCGACGCCACGGCGACCAGCGGTATACAGGCTGTCTTTGACTGCAACATCGTCATCCACCAACACCGACCCAACTTTGATGCCATCGGTATGAAGGAGCTCCACGGCCGTTTCAAAGTTCAACACATCGCCGGTGTAGTTTTTAATGATAAACAGCACGCCCTCACCGGTATTCACTTGGTTACCACATTCGTACATTTGATCAGGTGTAGGTGAAGTAAATACCTCTCCTGGGCAGGCGCCTGTCAGCATGCCTTTACCAATAAAACCTGCGTGCAAAGGTTCATGACCACAGCCACCACCAGAAACCAATGCCACTTGCCCCGGCGTTTCCTCATGCCACATGTAACGAGGTTCGTAGTTCGCTTTTAGCTCTGGGCGAGATAAAGCCAGACCTTCCATTTGCTGCAATACAACATCATCAACTTGGTTAATTAACTTTTTCATCGTTCTATCTCATTCCATTTATATTTTTATGTAGGGTATGAATTCATCTTAAACAGAGAAAAAGCGTGCTCAACAAAAATCAATCTGTTTCATATTGAAACAAAAACTTCGGCATTATTGTTTCAATATGAAACGAAAAACGACAAATTTTCCTGAATAGTGATCGTCGCCATAAAGCATGCTGATGCTTATTACTTCTGACAGTCGGTTTGACACAGAGGTCATAAAAGCATGGAACAAAACCAGAGATATCCTTCACCACTTACCACACCAAACCTAATATAAACCTTATCCCTACAATGGATATTCATTGCACTCCAAAACACACACAAAAAAGGTTAAAGGTTTGAATTATGGACAAAATTATTATCAGCCCAAGCAAATACGTCCAAGGTGAACAAGTACTTACATCTATCGCTCACTATGTGAAAACATTGGGTGAACGTCCGTTAGTAATTGCCGATGAGTTCGTGACTAACCTGGTTGGTGATGACGTCAAACAAAGTTTTGCTGACGAAAAGCTTCCACTCACTATGAACATTTTTGGTGGCGAATGTTCGCGCGTTGAGATTGAACGCATCACGGACATTTGTGCCACTCAAAAACACGATGTCATTGTCGGTATTGGTGGTGGTAAAACGTTAGATACAGCAAAGGCTGTTGCGTTTTACACCAAAATTCCTGTCGTGGTGGTTCCTACGATTGCCTCGACTGATGCGCCAACCTCAGCGCTTGCGGTGATATACACACCTGAAGGTGAATTTGCAGAATATTTGATGATCCCTAAAAACCCAGACATGGTCATCATGGATACGTCAGTCATCGCCAAAGCCCCTGTTCGCTTACTTGTATCGGGGATGGGCGACGCGCTTTCCACCTACTTTGAAGCTCGTGCCAACATGACTTCTGGTAAGGCAACAATGGCTGGTGGGTTAGCGACGCGTTCAGCACAAGCGCTTGCGAAACTTTGCTATGAAACCTTGCTTGAAGATGGTGTAAAAGCAAAAGCTGCGGTAGAAAATGGTGTGAGCACCAAAGCGGTAGAAAACATTATTGAAGCCAATACATACCTAAGCGGTATCGGTTTTGAAAGCAGTGGTCTAGCGGGTGCTCACGCTATTCATAACGGCCTAACTAAGCTTGAAGAGTGTCATCATCTCTATCATGGTGAGAAAGTCGCGTTCGGCACACTTGTTCAGCTGGTACTAGAAAACGCAGCGATGGAAGAGATTAATACGGTTCTTGCATTCTGCCGCTCTGTAGGTCTACCAACCAACTTATTTGATATGGGCGTTAAAGATCTTAACCACGCTAAGTTGCGCGAGGTCGCCGAAGCCTCAACGGCCGAGGGAGAAACCATCCACAATATGCCATTCCCAGTGACGGCAGAAAATGTCTACTCTGCAATTCTAACCGCTCACCAGTTGGGTCAATAACTCACCCCCTTAAAGTGGGCTTAAATAAAAAAGCGGCACATACTCTCGCATGTGCCGCTTGGATTTTTGCTGTTAAGCGTAATTACTCAACCGTCACCGCTTTCGCCAGGTTACGTGGTTGGTCTACGTCCGTACCTTTGATCAGTGCTACGTAGTAAGACAGTAACTGCATTGGGATGGTGTAGTAGATCGCCGCCGTGATTTCACTAACGTGAGGCATCGTTATGATCTTCATTGTTTCATCGCCTTCGAAGCCTGCGTCTGCATCTGCGAATACGTATAGAAGGCCGCCACGCGCACGCACTTCTTCAACGTTTGATTTTAGCTTTTCAAGTAGGTCGTTGCTTGGTGCAACCACAACAACTGGCATGTCAGCATCAATTAGAGCCAGAGGACCGTGTTTCAGTTCACCCGCCGCGTACGCTTCTGCGTGGATGTACGAGATCTCTTTCAGTTTTAGAGACGCTTCCATCGCGATTGGGTAGAACTCGCCACGGCCTAGGAACAATGTGTGGTGCTTGTCTGCAAAATCCGTTGCTAGTGCTTCAATTTCTTTCTCGAAAGAAAGTGCCGCGTTGATTTGCTTAGGAAGTGCGTGTAGCGCTTCAACAATCTCTTTTTCTTTCTCTTTGCTGATGCGGCCTTGCTCTTTACCTAGTGCCGTTACCAACATAAGTAGTGCAGAAAGTTGAGTCGTGAACGCTTTGGTTGAAGCCACACCGATTTCAACACCAGCGCGAGTCATGAACGCAAAATCTGATTCACGAACCAGAGAAGAGCCTGCTACGTTACAAATGGTCATCGCCGCCATATAACCTTTCTCTTTTGCTAGGCGAAGTGCTGCTAGCGTATCAGCGGTTTCACCAGACTGAGACAACGTAATCAATAGGCTGTTTGGACGAGTCACAAACTTGCGGTAACGGAATTCAGACGCAATTTCTACATCACAGCTAACGCCTGCAATGTCTTCAAACCAGTAACGTGCCGTCATACCTGCGTTGTAAGACGTACCACACGCCACGATTTGTACGTGTTCTACTTTGCTTAGAATGTCTGCCGCGTGCACACCGATCGCGTCTGTCACAACAGAATCTGACGTGATACGACCTTCCATTGTGTTGATCAACGCTTTAGGTTGCTCATAGATTTCTTTTTGCATGAAGTGACGGTATTGGCCTTTATCACCTGCATCATGCTCTGCGTTAGATTCAACAATTTCACGCTCAACTGGCTCACCCGTTGCATCAAACACAGTGACTTCACGGCGAGTAATTTCTGCTACGTCACCTTCTTCTAGGTACATGAAACGGCGCGTAACGTTAAGTAATGCAAGTTGGTCAGACGCTAGGAAGTTTTCACCTACACCAAAACCGATCACGATCGGGCTGCCTGAACGCGCTACTACGATGCGTGAAGGATCTTTGCGATCCAACGCTACCGTGCCGTATGCGCCTTCAAGTTGTTTTGCTGTTTTTTGTACCGCTTCTAATAGCGTTTCTGAAGTACGAAGTTCCCACTCAACCATATGTGCGATAACTTCTGTATCCGTTTGCGATTCAAACACGTAGCCACGAGATTGAAGCAGCTCACGCAGCTCTTCATGGTTTTCGATGATGCCGTTATGGACCACTGCGATATCACCAGACATGTGTGGGTGAGCGTTGATTTCAGAAGGTTCACCGTGCGTCGCCCAACGAGTGTGCGCAATACCAGTTCCGCCGATCACTTTTGCTTCTTCTACTGCATCAGCCAATTCTTGTACTTTACCCAAGCGACGAACGCGCGTTAGGTTTGATTCGCCATCAACAACCGCAACGCCAGCAGAGTCGTAACCGCGGTACTCTAAGCGGCGTAGACCTTCAACCAAAATTTCTGCAACATCTCGTTGTGCTACTGCACCTACGATTCCACACATGTGTTTATCTCCGTTTGTAGTTTTGTCCTTCCCTAGCCATGATTTCAAATAGAGGCAGCAAGCAAAGGCCTTTATCCAGAGGGAAGTGAAATATGAAACTGATTACATTATTAGGCGCAAATGACTTTCACGCCATGTTGTTCAATCTGTACTTTATGCTCTGCTTGGATATCTGCATCGGTCACCAACACATCAACTTGATGCCAAGCGAGCTCTAAGTTTGGGATCTTACGGCCGATTTTTTCGGACTCGATCATTACGATCACTTCACGTGACGCTTCTGCCATTACCTTACTTAAGCCAACCAATTCATTAAATGTCGTGGTTCCACGCTCGAGATCGATGCCATCCGCACCGATGAATAGTTGGTCAAAGTCGTAAGCTCGTAATACAGATTCGGCTACTTTGCCTTGAAAGGACTCTGAGTGCGTATCCCAAGTACCGCCAGTCATCAGCAGTGTCGGTTCGCTCTCTAATTCATTAAGAGCGTTAGCAACATGCAACGAGTTGGTCATGACCACTAAGCCACGTTTATCATTCAACTGTTGAATCAGCGCGGCAGTCGTGCTGCCACTGTCGATCACGATGCGATTATGATCGCGAATCAATGATGCTGCTGCTTTTGCTAAGCTTAACTTTCGAGTCGAAACATTAGCGCCCAATTCTTCGTGAATGACTTCCTTTGGGATAGCAATCGCACCGCCATAGCGGCGTAGAAGTTGGCCGTTTTTCTCTAAAGAAGCTAAATCCTTTCTAATCGTGACCTCTGAGGTTTCGAATTTCTGAGCAAGTTCATCAACGCTGACTTCTCCTAGTTCAGAAACCAAGTTAGAAATGGCGTGTCTTCTTAATTGAGTGTTTCGTTTCGACATTTAAGTTTTTATTTTAAGTTTCGATGTGAAACTTATTATAGTCAAACCGAAACTTTCAAGTCCATTTATTTCGATCCAAAAAATTAATATTTCTCGATAAAACCTTGTCCTAAGACAATTCTTAAACAGTGATATTGGATTCATTCAGTGGTAGAATTCGCCACCGAAAAGAAAAAAAATTACAGAATTGAAGGCTATTTTTTTGCAACTTTCTGCATATAAAGTGGGATTAGTCACAAAAAGGTAACCAAAATCGCCGATCTTTTAGTCATAAAATGACTAAACTTGGTGAAAGACTTTCAGAATCTGAAGTTCTAATAATGAGACGAAAAATCGGTGGGTGACAGGTACTAAATGTCATCAAAAACGTCCTGACTTCAGAGTAAATAACCGACTTTCAAATTGTAACTATACTTACCGGAGAGTATCTTCCATGAAAAAGACCAAAATCGTATGTACGATTGGCCCTAAAACAGAATCTGTAGAGAAGCTAACTGAACTAGTTAACGCAGGCATGAACGTAATGCGCCTTAACTTCTCTCACGGTGACTACGAAGAACACGGCACTCGTATCGCGAACTTCCGTAAAGTAATGGAAGCTACTGGCAAACCACTAGCAATTCTTCTAGATACTAAAGGTCCAGAAATCCGCACTATCAAGCTAGAAGGCGGTAACGATGTTGATCTAGTAGCAGGTCAAGAATTCACTTTCACAACTGACACTTCAGTTGTAGGTAACAAAGATAAAGTTGCAGTAACTTACGCTGGTTTCGCAGCAGACCTAAACGTAGGTAACACTATCCTAGTAGACGACGGTCTAATCGAGATGGAAGTTATCTCTAAGACTGAAACTGAAGTTAAATGTAAAGTTCTTAACAACGGTGCACTAGGCGAAAACAAAGGTGTTAACCTTCCTGGCGTTTCTGTAAACCTACCTGCACTATCTGAAAAAGATAAGAACGACCTTAAATTTGGTTGTGAGCAAGGCGTTGACTTCGTAGCAGCTTCTTTCATCCGTAAAGCGTCTGACGTTCAAGAAATCCGTGAAGTACTTGCTGCAAACGGCGGCGAGAACATCCACATCATCTCTAAGATCGAAAACCAAGAAGGTGTTGATAACTTCGATGAGATCCTAGAACTTTCTGACGGCATCATGGTTGCTCGTGGCGACCTAGGTGTTGAAATCCCAGCTGAAGAAGTAATCTTCGCTCAGAAAATGATGATCGAGAAGTGTAACCGTGCACGTAAGATGGTTATCACAGCAACTCAAATGCTTGATTCTATGATCAACAACCCACGTCCTACTCGTGCGGAAGCAGGCGACGTTGCTAACGCGGTAATGGACGGTACTGACGCAGTAATGCTTTCTGGTGAAACGGCGAAAGGTAAATACCCTGTTGAAGCGGTAACTATCATGGCTCAAATCGCGAACCGTACTGACTCAGCGCTAAAAGCTGAACTAGGTTCTCGTCTAGACAGCCCACGCCTACGCATCACTGAAGCAGTATGTAAAGGTGCAGTAGACACAGCTGAGAAACTAGCTGCTCCACTTATCGTTGTTGCAACTGAAGGCGGTAAGTCTGCACGTTCAGTACGTAAGTACTTCCCAACTGCAAACATTCTAGCGCTAACAACTAACAAGAAAACTGCTGCACAGCTAGTTCTAACTAAAGGTGTTACTCCTGTAGTTGTTGATTCAATCGAAAGCACTGACGCATTCTACGTAGCGGGTAAAGAACTTGCTCTAGAATCAGGTCTAGGTAACAAAGGCGATATCGTTGTTATGGTTTCTGGCGCTCTAGTTGCTTCAGGTACTACGAACACAGCTTCTGTACACGTACTATAAGACTGAACTTTTAACACTTCAGTTTCTTGAGAAGGAGGGCTTATGCCCTCCTTTTTTATATGGCTTTCTTGCTCTCATAATAGGCTAATTGTATTATTCACCTCTATCAGAATTTCGTACTGTTTAATTTTATCGTCACGATTAAAGTTTCTATGAGGTGTATGTGTCTAGTCCCACTCTTACCGACAAAGTATTAAGAATGATCCGTCAGGATATTCTCGATGGCGAGCTTAAACCAGGTCAAAAACTCGTGGTTGCCGAACTCAAAGAGAAGTACAACGTAGGAGCGTCACCCATTCGAGAAGCATTGGTGCAATTATCTTGGAGCAAATACGTCAAACTCGAGCCGCAAAAAGGCTGCTGGGTTGCACCTGTATGTAAAGATGAGTTACATGACTTGTACGAAAGCCTGCAAATGGTCTCCGCATGCTTACTCAGTAAGGCAATTATGATTGGCGATGAAAAATGGGAACTGGATGTACTAACTGCTTATCACAAGTTATCCCGAGTAAAACCTGGCGAAAGCTTTTGTTGGAGGGAATGGGAAGAGCGCCAAAATCAGTTTCTTACTGCGCTGTTTGAAGGTGCTGGCTCTGTCAATATGTTTGGGTTTTTCCGCGATCTACTCACGCAAATTAAACGCTACCAATACTTCGCGATGCAGATTTTAGGCACAGGGAACCCTGGGCACTGTAATCTCGATGAGCAAGAAATACTGATGAAGGCATCGCTAGACAAAAAGAGTCAGGATGCTTTAGGTTATCTAGAGCGTTATTTGAGACAGTCAATACAGTGTATCGAAGCCGCCATCGACAACCAATGTCGCATACTGGCTAGCGAATAACGCTGAGACTAAAAAGCGGGGGTCTATCCCCCGTTTTTTCGTTTTTGTAAAAGCACTAAGCAATATCATCATAACTATGACATAGCGATACGCAGTTACGCCCTGCACTTTTTGACTCATACAAAGCAATATCAGCACATTTATACGTTCTTGTACGATCAGAGGTTAAATCACTATACCCAGCACTTACAGTAATGCCTCTATCACTACGCATTTGAACCGCGACACGTAGCCTGTTCAATACAATTTCAGCCTCTTCTAGTGTTGTATGCGGCATAATCACTGCAAATTCCTCACCACCGACACGAGATACAAAGTCTGTGCTGCGGACTTCTTCTAGGAGGGTTTCTGCGACACTACAAATCACCTTGTCTCCTTCGTCGTGGCCAAGCTCGTCATTAATACGTTTAAAGTGGTCAATATCAAACAACGCCAAACAAGCAGGAGGGCTATCAGGATAGCGTTCAATAATCCCCGCATATTGCGCCAATTGCTCTTCAAATTTTCGGCGGTTCCACAACCCCGTCAAGCCATCTTTTTCGCTTAGGTTTCGTAATTTTTCTTCTAACTCTTTTTGCCCAGAGATATCCACCAGCGACGTAATGTAATAACTCACTTTACCTGATTTGGTTAAATTCGCCTGAATACGCATTATTGCAGTAAAGACTTGATTAAACTTAGTTCGACAACGAATCTCCCCTTCCCATACGTGTTCACTCTTCAGTGTTTTCCAGATACTCAGGTTTGCTTCGAGATCTTCAGGTAGAAAAATTAAATGATGTGCACTCCAACCTTGGGCATGCTTGGTTGAGTAACCCATCATGTTTTCAAACTCTTGATTAACCATGATGATTCTATGTGAAGCATCCGAGATCATCACCGCAGTCATACCATCAAGAGCAGCTCGAGCCAACTTCGATTCCATACTATGACGCCGATAATGCAGAGCAAGGGCTGCCGTCGGCAAAGTGAAGCCGAGCACCAAACTTAGAACAAAAAACGCTTCTTGGATTAAGTCATCAATATCCCTCTGAGCTCGGGATAATAACTGCTCATTGGTAAGATCAATAACCAGATGAAGAGGTTCGCTAGAAACAAACTGGATGGTGCGATACGCGACCAAATTCGAACCATTGTAAGCATAGCCCGAATCTTTTGAATTTAAACTACGCCAAATGTTTGGGTACATCCGGCCAAAATTAAATTGAGAGCGAGCGGGAATTATATGGCCATACAAACGAGCTGATTTAGGGCTATCAATGTAAAATCCGTCACTCTTAATCAGCTCAATATGGAAATCAAGCACTGACGAATAGTTGAGTCGAGAGGATAAATAGTCAATATCAACATTAAGCACAAGATACCCTTCGCGCTTTCCGTTAAGCGAAATAGGCATCAAAATACGCAGTGACGGGCTATAGGGATAGACTAACTCGCCATACTCTCGTTCTAAACCTATCCCCCACGAAGCGATTTCGCCATCGTCTAAGTTCTTAGCGAATTGAAAGTAATCTCGCTCTGACTTATTTTGCAATTTGATCGCGGGCAACGCAGCGCCTGTTTCAATCTCATAATTAATCCTCACTTTTTCTCGACCAGAAACATCAAGAAAGCGAATTTGCTTATACAACTTTTGATTGATTGCGACCGAGATCCACATGTCTTCTAAGATGGAACGGTTCACCCGGTTAGGTTGGCGCAGATATTCATACAGACTTTGGCTGTGACCAAGTAGGTCACTGATCGTTTCGATTTGATCCTGAATATTGCTGTATTCACGGCCAGTATAGGCCAATTGATGTAACGCTTCTTGAGCGGTGTTCTCAACATTGTTTTCTAACAACGTCAGATATTTCTGATAGTAGTAAGCGGCAGTGAGTGCACTAAAAAATAGTGCTGTCGCCAATAAGGTGCCGACTCGCTTAGGTACTTTCACACGTCTAATGCCTATCATGCTTACTAAAACGACAATTATATCATTAATTGTTATTTTCTAAACAAAAAAGCCACTTAGATTAAGTGGCTTTTCTATATGCAATCAGAGAGTTAAGGTTTGAGGGCTCGCTCTCCTCGCGCAATGCCAACGACACCACTGCGAGCAACTTCGACAACTTCGGTCACTTCGGATATCGCTTGAATGAAGGCATCTAGCTTTTCACTCGTACCCGCAAGTTGTACGGTGTATTGGGAAGCCGTGACATCCACGATCTGGCCACGGAAGATGTCTGCCGTCCGCTTCACTTCTGCTCGCGCAAAACCACTGGCTTTCACTTTCACCATCATCAGTTCACGCTCAATGTGCTCATACTCGGTGACTTCTTGTACTTTCAGCACATCGATCAGTTTGTGTAACTGCTTCTGAATTTGTTCCAACTGCATCTCATCAGATGTCGTGGTAATGTTCATTCGCGACAGGGTTTCATCATCAGTCGGTGATACCGTCAAAGATTCAATGTTGTAACCACGTTGAGAGAACAAACCAACAACACGAGACAACGCACCCGGTTGGTTTTCCAATAGCAATGAAATAATGTGTCTCATATTAAGTTCTCTCCGTTTTGCTTAGCCACATTTTATCCATACCCTCACCTTTGATTTGCATCGGGTATACGTGTTCGGTTTCGTCTACGTTGATGTCCACAAACACCAGACGATCTTTCATATCCAACGCTTTTTGTAGCCCTTCTTCGAGCTGATCAGGCGTTTCGATACGAATACCGACGTGACCATAAGCTTCTGCAATCGCTGCAAAGTCAGGAACAGAACTCATGTAAGAATTAGAGTGACGACCTTGATAAATAATGTCTTGCCACTGTTTTACCATGCCTAAGAATCGGTTGTTCAGGTTGATGATCTTCACCGGAATGTCGTATTGCATGGCTGTCGACAATTCTTGAATATTCATCTGAATACTGCCGTCACCAGTCACAACCACGACCTCTTCTTGTGGCATGGCAAACTTCACGCCCATGCCAGCCGGAAGACCAAATCCCATGGTGCCAAGACCACCAGAGTTTATCCAACGGCGCGGCTTATTGAATGGGTAGTACAGCGCCGCAAACATCTGATGCTGGCCCACATCAGACGCCACATATGCGTCACCATTAGTTAGCTTGTGCAGCGTTTCAATTACTTGCTGTGGCTTGATTCGTTCTGGAGACGTTTCATAAGACAAGCAGTTGCGGTCACGCCATACTTGAATGTCGTCCCACCATGCGGTGATAGCATCTTGATCATTTCCACTACCTTGCTCTGCAAGCAGCCCGAGCATGGTTGTCAGCACTTTTTCCGCAGAACCTACGATCGGCAAATCCACTTTCACGTTTTTCGAGATCGATGACGGATCGATATCAATATGCATCACTTTTGCGTTTGGGCAGTACTTTTCAAGGTTGTTGGTTGTACGGTCATCAAAACGCACACCGATACCAAAAATAAGATCCGCTTCATGCATTGCCATATTAGCTTCGTAAGTGCCGTGCATACCCAACATGCCCAGTGAGTTTTTATGTGTACCCGGGAATGCCCCCAAGCCCATCAAAGTACTCACAACGGGTAGGTTCAGTTTGTCGGAAAGCTCTAAAATATGTTCATGGGCGCCAGAAATCACCGCACCACCACCGATATAAAGCACTGGTTTTTTCGCTTCTAATAGCGATTTAAGCGCTTTTTTAATCTGGCCTTTATGGCCCGAAGTTGTCGGCTTGTAAGAGCGCATTGAAAGCGTTTCTGGATATTGATAAGGCAGTTTGATTTGCGGGTTCATTACATCTTTTGGCAAATCAATCACAACTGGACCAGGTCGACCTGTAGTCGCGATATAAAACGCTTTTTTGATTGTTTCAGGAATATCTTCCGCTTTTTTTACTAAAAAGCTGTGTTTGACCACTGGGCGGGAGACACCGACGATGTCACACTCTTGGAAAGCATCATTACCAATTAGGCTATTCGGTACGTTACCCGAGATAACGATCATTGGGATAGAGTCCATATAAGCCGTGGCAATACCAGTAATGGTATTGGTCGCGCCCGGCCCCGAGCACACAAGTACGACACCCGGTTTACCGGTAGCTCGAGCGTAACCATCTGCCATATGAGTGGCGGCTTGCTCATGCCTTACAAGTACGTGTTTGATTTGATCGGTTTTGGCATGCAGTGCATCGTAGATATCCAAAACAGAGCCACCTGGGTAGCCAAAGATCTGCTCTACGTGCTCTTCTATCAGAGATTGAACCACCATCTCTGCGCCTGACAACATTGCTGTCATAATTGCTCTCCTTAGCCAGTTTCCTCACCGTAAGGTCAACGGATTGGTCTGGTTTTACATAGTCTAGGTCTTATTCGTAGCCTAATCGAAATACTTCCACGTTTTCGGCTATGTCTTGCGTTCGTCATAACATCCCGCAAGGTTACCCAACAAATGTAACGTTTTATTATCAAAGGGTCTAATGAGAGATTGATCTACTTTTTAAACAAGATACTAGTAATTAGAATGTTAGTAGGAATAGCAGCCACACATCTCCTATTTCACAGTACAACCTAAAAAGTTAACGCTCAAAAAAAGAACATTATTTCATAAGCTTTTAGCTATAGGGTGCGAAATAGCGTTATTTGACGAGAAAAACAGAAAAAATCAATACAAACAAAAATCCCCAGCAATGCGCGATCACATCACTGGGGATTTTTTCATCAATATAAAATCTAAGTCAGCTTAAGTTACTTTTTATCCGACTTTTCCTTATACATTTCTTCAATTTCATCTTGGTATTTGTCATTGATGACTTTACGACGAAGTTTTTGAGTTGGCGTTAACTCACCATCATCCATAGAGAAAGCTCTTGGTAACAGTTTAAACTTCTTCACTTGTTCAAACTTTGCCAACTCTTTTTGAAGATCGTTCACACGCTTCTCAAGCATTTCGACCACCTGGTGGTGCTTAATCAACTCAACGCGATCGTGATATTTGATATTCAGCTCTTTCGCGTACTCTTCTAGCGAGTCATAACAAGGCACGATAAGCGCAGAAACAAACTTACGAGTATCCGCAATGACTGCGATTTGCTCGATGAAGTGGTCTTTACCAATCGCACCTTCAATCATTTGTGGAGCGATGTATTTACCACCTGAAGTTTTCATCAACTCTTTGATACGATCGGTGATGAACAAGTTGCCATTTTCATCAATGTAACCAGCGTCGCCCGTTTTTAGGAAACCGTGCTCATCAAAGGTCTTTTCCGTCTCTTCTGGCATTTTGTAATAGCCACGCATCACCATTGGACCACGAACCAGAATCTCGTTGTTTTCGCCGATCTTAACCTGTGCGCCAGGCATCGACATACCAATAGAGTCGGGGTTAAAACATTTATCATCCCAACACGATACTGTCGCCGTGGTTTCAGTCATGCCGTAGCCCAACTTAACGTTGATACCAATCGCATGGAAGAATCGACCGATGGTTTCATCCAACTTTGCACCGCCACAAGGCATAAAGTTGATTTGCCCGCCAAGTAGCGCACGCAGTTTGCTCAGAACCAACTTATCCGCCAAAGCGTATGACTTACGCAGCAAGAGCGATGGCTGACGTTTTTCTTGATGACAAGCGGCCATTTTTGCGCCCATGTTGACTGCCCAAGTAAACATGATCTTACGGTGAATCGGCGCGCGAGACACTTTCTCGTGAATCGCAGAGAAGATCTTCTCATAGAAACGCGGTACGGCACACATCACGGTAGGTCGCACCTGGCTCAGTGCATCACGTACTTGCATGGTGTCTTGCAAATAGCAGTTGGTCGCCCCTTTGTACAATACATAAAAGGTCCAAGCGCGCTCAAATACGTGTGACAACGGAAGGAAACATAATGACACGTCACTTTGAGAAAGGCTCAAGCGCTGATCGTGCCCTTCCAATTGCGCCGCAATGTTTGCGTAGTCCAACATAACGCCTTTTGGCTGGCCTGTTGTACCCGAGGTGTAGATGAGCGTGAGTAGATCATCTTCTTTTGCCTGATCTAAACGCGCATCCAATTCAACTTGATATGTAGTGTCGCCTTTGGCAACAAATGCTTGCCAAGAGATAACGAAATCATGATCGCCAAGTTCTATATCATCAGACATCGCAACAATGAGCTCTAACTGTTCGCACTGGTCGAAAATGCTCACTGCTGCATCAAATTGAGGCTGTTCACCAACAAACAGAACTTTGACGTCTGCATTGTTAATGATGTACGCCGACTGGGCGGCAGTATTGGTTGGGTAAATAGGTACTGTCACGCTGCGTAATTGCAGTGCTGCGATATCAGCGATCGTCCATTGCGGCATGTTGTTCGAGAAAATGCCGATCTTATCTTGGACTCCTAATCCCTGAGCCAAAAGTGCAAGTGATAAAGCATCAACTTGCTGACCAAATTGCGTCCACGTAATACCTTGCCACTCCTCACCCACTTTATGCTTGAGTGCAACGCGTGTACCACCGTTCGCAATTTGTTCACGAATACGTTTAACGATATGAAAATCTAACTTGGCCATTCTTTTACTTACCTTTTGGCTTACAGGCGTAAGCTAATTGAGCGAACAAGTGTACTCACGGCTTGCTAAAACGCAACTGACCAGTATCAAACTTATCACTAATAAGAGACAACTATCACTTATACGTCGCGAACGTACCTCAAATTGCTGAATGATTACTCTATTTAACTTACTGTTTCGATTGTTGATTACGAAAACAAAAAGCCCCGAGAGACAAAAATCGCTCGGGGACCAATGAATTGTAAAAATTGATGATTACCAATATGGTCTAATCGAGAAGACCAAACGTCATCTTATTTTGCGGCAACGACTTCACCACAAGTGATCATCAGTTGATCGCGCAGCCAAATGTGGCCTTTATCTTTTTCGCTTGATTCATGCCAGCTTAAGAAGCCGCTGATTTCTTTGTTCGCAAATGGGAAATCAAGAATTTGCAGTTGATCGCTGTTTACCGCATTTTCCGCCATCCAACGTGGTGCAATAGTCACAAGCTCAGATTGACCCACCACGTATAGTAGGTTGCTTAAACTAGAACCTTCATACGCCGCTTGGCAATCCAGTTCACGGTACGCTTGCTCTGAGAAACTACGTTGGCCATGCACTTTCGATAACTTCGCATGCTTTTCGTTAAGCAGTTGCTCAGCCGTCACACCACCTTGAATGCGTGGGTGGGTTTTTGATGCGATAACCACTAATTCATCTTTGAAGATTTCAGTGCTTGAGAAACCTTGCTCATCAAAACGAGCGTAGTCGATCACGAAATCAATTTCTTGGTAGCGCATACGCTCAGACAACAAACGGTCAAATTCTGCATCTAGGTGAAGCTGAACGTTTGGTGCTTGTTGATTCACTTTTGCCATGATCTTCGGAGCAAAACGCATGTCACAAGGGCTGCAAATCGCAAGCTTGAATAAGCGAGTCGAAGATTCTGGTTGGAATACAGAGCTAGGAAGTTCATTGCGAATCAGCTGTAGTGCTTGGCGAATAGGGCCAAACAGTTGACGTGCTCGTTGCGTAGGCTGAATACCACGGCCTTGGCGCATGAATAGCTCGTCGTTAAACATCACTTTTAAGCGTGCCACGGCGTTACTTACCGCCGGCTGAGACATGCCTAGGTTATGTGCTGCACGAGTAATATTTTGCTCTTGCATTACAGCATCAAATACAGTCAGTAGGTTTAAATCTACACCACGCAAAGTGCTTTCCATACGGTAGCTAGCAATTGCGCTCATCGCGTCTTTCTTCTCTAACATTGAGTGCGCCTCTTTTGTAATCGTCAACTTTGTTCATTAAATTCATAACGAATAGAATCCCATCTCGCACAAAAGACGGCGGCTGGATTCGAATCATTTTACGAATAGATAACCTAACTTTTTATTATATTTATCGTCCGGATACTTCCGGCTCGAACTGTACTATCAACTAATCGATTGCGGTTTCGCAACTAGATTGATATTTAATCAGTAAATTTTAGCCAATTAGGTATTTATTCTTTAAATAACAAAAGCTTGATAAAAACATAAAAAACTATAAAACACGTAAAAATGCATTCTTTGAGGACGTATTTAGCAAATTGATAGGACAGGTGGTTAACACAAGCATACATTTAGCTCAGTTATTGGTTGAGATAAGAACAACATATAGCAGCTATATCTCTGATTGAATTTTGCACTTATCAGTCAAATTATCAGCAAATACACACTGAATAGAAATGAGAGAGGAAGAATAAAAATGCAGCCTTCCAAACAGAAAGGCTGCAACAAAATCGTATCAAAAATGGAAGGAACAATGTACTTAGAACAACGTACTTAAATGTTCGACACGTAACTTGGAAAATCAACCTGCTCCCACAGTTGTCTGGATAACTCTGCTTTTGAATCCCATGCACCTTGCAGTACCCAATGAACAATAGCCTGAGCAACATCTGGGTATTTCACACTTTCGGCTTGTTGCTCCTTTAGCCACTGGCGTACTGCGGAAATGTCTAAGCTCTCCATCGACATCGCAAGCCCTAAATCTTCTAAGGTCGCAACATTGCTCTGCTGCTCGAATTGACCCGCGAGTGGCTTTAGTAACAATTTTTTCCCCAAAGACAAGGCTTCTGAAGGAAGCTCAAACCCACCATTAGCAATGACACCACTACAGCGATGCAAATGATGCTGGAAGTTGCTGTGGCATAAAGGGCGCAGTTCTATGTTTTCTACCTGCTCACATTCGATCACATCCGGGTGATAACAGATAAACGCTTGTTGATTAAAGTGGAACAATAAGTCCGAGATATCTTCAATCGATTCGAACGGTAGATACACCAACACGAAGTCGTCGTTTTCTGCTTGGCTATCGACGGTATGCACTATCGGTGGTAACAAAGGTTGATCAAAATGATGCCAATGCAAACCAAGGTGATGTTGAGAAGGCGCAAAGTATTCAATGACGGATTTATCTAACCAACTTGCTCCCTTTAGTGGCACTGGATAACGGAAAGCATTTTGGTGGCTGATACCAATAGAAGGCTTATTTTGTTGTCTCGCTGCCCACGCAGTCACAGGTTCGAAATCATTAATGATAAGATCGTAGGACGACAGATCGAGTTGCTTAACTTCTTTGAAAAACTGCACCAAATTGTTATTCAATGCTGTTTTCGCGTAGTTTACAGAGCCTTTTTCGGTAATAAAGGTGAAGCCTCGGCGAGTCTGGTAATCGCCAAATGCTTCCATTGAAAAGTATTTTTCCGGCGCTCGCCCAGAAAACAAAAAGTCGACCTCAACATCGTGCTCTTTAAACGCATGACTCATCGCCCTTGCGCGTGCAATATGTCCGTTTCCTGTCCCTTGAACACCGTACAAGATTTTCATCAATTAGCCTCCTAACATCGCAATCGCTAATCCACCACAAAGACTGCCAAGCAGTGCACCAATGATGACATCGGTAAAAAAGTGCACACCCAATAAGATTCGCGCGGTTCCAATTAAACTTGCCCAAAAGAATGCAGCAACGCCTAGGCTCGGATAGAAATGGTCAATCAGCGTCGCCATGACAAACGCAGCGGCAGTGTGTCCTGAAGGAAGACTGTAGCGATCAGAGGGGGTAATAAAAGCAGGAAGGAGTGCATTAAGCTCTTCAGGGCGACGACGCTTAAAACTATTTTTCAGCGTCCAATAAATTGGTAGCTCGATAGCAAAAGCAAGTAAACCCGCCAGTAAAAACCAGACTCCTTGCTCCTTATCTAAATACCAAGCTAATAACCCCAACACCAAGTAAAGATGCCCGTCACCACTGTGGGAAACTCCTTTACTGATATTGGCGACTTGTTGATTAAAACGGTGCTTAAGACAAACACTAGAGAGCGCTAAATCAAACTTAGCAATGGTTGCAATTGGCTGTGTAATTGTCTCTATGGTTCTCATGTGACCTTTCCTTACTTTGACAACGCCTTTTTGTGAAAAGTAGGAGGTTTAGGTGACAACAGCATGACGGGAGTTTGGACAATTAATGACAAAGGCCAAATTAAGGTGTGCCCAACGATTTATCTATTGGGCATAACCATAAAAATAGAACATTAAGAAGGGTTTGATGGTTGCGGTTGAGGGGTGTCTATATACCAGACTTTTCTCTTCTTGCGGCAGGCGCGCAAAGAGCCTGTCGTCATGTCACCATCTTTTGTTAGCTCATAGCTCAGTGAGCGGCAAGTATAGTTTCCCGACAGTTCATGCTCTATACTCGTTTTCTCCGTTTTACTCGATTTAGGCTCTAGTAGAGGGTTAGGCTGAGTAGATAAAATGTCACGATTTATCACATTGCTGCGCGCATAATCCTTATGGACATAACCTTTTATCACTCCTTTCTGTTCAACGAGAAACCAAGGTTGATCAACCACTTTTGCTAGCACATTAAAGACTTCCCCTTTCGATAATACGCCAAGCTTTGCCCCTTCAAGACTCGGTTTGGAGCGTAGGTTTAATGTGGTCTTAGAGCGGTAAGAGACATCCATAAACTCTACTGGGTTTGAGGTATCGACACCTTCAGTGGTTGGTCGGAAAACTTCCGCTTGCTGTTTCTCACTAGGCTGGACACGGATCTTCCACCAAGAATACGTTTCCGGATCTTTACCTTTAAACTTATTTCGGCTGTCAGACTCAAGGGCAACAAGCATCTGATTCAAGAACGATTCGCGTCCTTCATAACTCAAAAATCGATCCATTTGATCATTGATGACCATGACGCTCTGTGAGTGATCATTCATAACAACGGGGGAAGCCACTTCCACATAGGTCTGCGATTGAAACAGCTGACAACCCGACAAGCTGACCAGAGTAAATACTATGGCTGAACGTCCAAATTGTTTTGTTAACCTCATTCTTTCCCTAACCCTTATATTTCTTTTACCTAGTGCAACTGCACTACTATAAATGGTCATTCAAAACTTTTGCCAAACAATTCGGACCTTTGTGTGACAAGTCGCAATCCCGATGCTTGTTTTGGTAATGAAACGTCGCAAACTTGATGAGAACTTACTTCTTCTAGCACGTTTCTATCGCATCATGCCGTTTCACTTAGTGCATCATTTTTCTCAAGCAAACGAAAAGACTCATCCGATATGAATAAAAAATCGACTTTAGGGTTGACGCGCTTCATGGAGTGCGGTACTAATTTGTTAACTTAATTATGTGGAAAGCTTAACAACTATGTCAGCTCATTTTTCTATCCTGCTTAGCCTCCTCCTGATCGTGACCAGTTCGCGCGGGTAGGCTGTGGAAGAAAAATAACCACACCAATTTCTAAGAACCCGCATGAGAATGCGGGTTTTTTTATATCTAAATACTGGAAGTAAACGATTCACTTGCGCGAAAGTGCAGAAATCAGGAAGGAAGCAAACATGAACGATCAGGTCATTATATTCGACACCACATTGCGTGATGGCGAGCAAGCGTTGTCAGCAAGCTTGACGGTTAAAGAAAAACTGCAGATTGCCTATGCGCTGGAAAGACTCGGCGTTGATGTTATCGAAGCTGGCTTCCCAATCTCTTCACCAGGTGATTTCGAGTCTGTACAAACCATCGCAAAAAACATAAAAAACAGTCGAGTTTGTGCCCTTTCGCGTGCCGTTGCGAAAGACATCGATGCTGCCGCTGAAGCATTAAAAGTGGCTGACCAATTCCGTATCCACACATTTTTAGCCACTTCCACCATTCACGTAGAAGACAAACTACGCCGCAGCTACGACGATGTACTAGAAATGGCAGTCAACGCCGTTAAACATGCACGTAACTACACTGATGATGTCGAGTTTTCTTGTGAAGATGCTGGTCGAACTCCAATCGACAACCTATGTCGCATGGTAGAAGCCGCCATCAATGCAGGTGCGAGTACAATCAACATTCCAGATACCGTTGGCTACACCGTACCAAGTGAGTTTGGTGGGATTATTGAAACCCTATTTAACCGCGTTCCGAACATTGATAAAGCGATCATCTCCGTTCACTGTCACGACGATTTGGGGATGTCAGTTGCCAACTCTATTGCCGCCGTTCAAGCTGGCGCACGTCAGATAGAAGGCACGATCAATGGCATTGGAGAGCGAGCGGGTAACTGTTCACTTGAAGAGATCGCAATGATCATCAAGACGCGTCAAGAGTTTTTGGGCGTTCACACTGGCATTAAGCATGATGAAATTCACCGCACCAGTAAGTTGGTTAGCCAGCTATGCAATATGCCTATTCAAAGCAACAAAGCAATTGTGGGTGCAAATGCGTTTAGCCACTCTTCAGGCATCCACCAAGATGGCATGTTGAAGAATAAGAATACCTACGAAATCATGACCCCTGAGTCTATTGGCCTAAAAAACCAAGCTCTGAACCTAACCAGCCGCAGCGGTCGCGCTGCCGTGAAGAGCCATATGGACACCATGGGTTACAACGAAGACGAGTACAACCTAGACGCACTGTATGCGGATTTCTTGAAACTTGCTGACCGCAAAGGCCAAGTGTTCGATTACGACCTAGAAGCCCTAATGCACTTCTCGAACTTGCGTGAAGAAGATGACTTCTACAAATTGAGCTACCTAAGCGTGCAGTCTGGCAGCGTAATGGCTACCACCAGCATCAAAATGCAATGCGGTGATGAAGAAATGTGTGAAGCAGCGGTCGGTAATGGCCCAGTTGATGCGCTGTACCAATGTATCTACCGCGTGACAGGCTACGACATCGTTCTGGATAAATTCGACCTAACCGCGAAAGGTGAAGGTGAAGATGGTTTGGGTCAAGCAGACATCATTGCCAACTACAAAGGTCGCAAATACCACGGTACGGGTGTTTCCACCGACATCGTTGAGGCTTCCGGCCAAGCATTATTGCACGTTATTAACAGCATTCATCGTGCAGATAAAATCGAAGAAATGAAGCAGAAAAAGATTGCGACTGTGTAATAACAACCGGGCTACACGGCTCAGGAAAGAACACGCTCGTTGAAATAATTAAGCTCAAAATTAGAAAACTTAAAGGATTAACATGACAGACAAATCGTACAAAATTGCCGTCCTACCCGGTGACGGCATTGGCCCGGAAGTAATGGCGCAGGCACATAAAGTATTGGATGCAATCGAAAAGAAACATGGTATTGCGTTTGAGCGTGACGAGCATGATGTCGGTGGTATCGCGATCGACAATCACGGTTGCCCACTTCCAGAGAGCACAATAAAAGCATGTGAAGAGTCTGATGCAGTCCTATTCGGCTCGGTTGGCGGCCCTAAGTGGGAGCACTTACCACCAAATGACCAACCTGAACGCGGTGCCCTACTGCCACTACGCAAACACTTCCAACTGTTCTGTAACTTACGTCCAGCGCAAATTCACTCAGGTCTTGAAGCTTTCTCACCGCTACGTGCAGACATCTCGGGTCGCGGCTTTGACATCGTGGTAGTCCGTGAACTGACGGGTGGTATCTACTTCGGCCAACCGAAAGGTCGTGAAGGTGAAGGCGCAACAGAAAAAGCATTTGATACTGAGGTGTACCACCGCTTTGAGATCGAACGTATTGCAAAAATCGCTTTTGAGTCTGCTCGTCTACGTCGCAAGAAAGTGTGCTCTATCGACAAAGCGAACGTTCTACAAAGCTCTATTTTATGGCGTGAAGTAGTCGAAGAAATCGCAAAAGACTACCCAGATGTCGAGTTGTCACACATGTACATTGATAACGCGACTATGCAGCTTATCAAAGACCCTGCTCAGTTCGACGTAATGCTGTGTTCAAACATCTTCGGCGACATCATTTCTGATGAATGCGCGATGATCACAGGCTCTATGGGTATGTTGCCATCAGCAAGTCTAAACGAAAGCAAATTCGGTCTGTACGAGCCAGCAGGCGGCAGTGCACCAGATATCGCAGGTAAGAACATCGCTAACCCTGTGGCACAAATCCTATCTGCTGCACTGATGCTGCGTTATAGCCTAGGTGAGGAAACAGCGGCACAAGACATCGAAACGGCAGTTTCAAAAGCACTATCAGCGGGTGAGCTAACGGGTGACCTTGCTGGTGACAACCCTGCACTTTCGACGTCTGAGATGGGCGATAAGATCGCTGAGTACATCTTAAACTCTTAATACAAAACAGATTCATAATAAATACTAAATCCTCTATCCACCAATGACTTACCTCTAAGTCATTGGTGCTAAAACAAAGCAACAAGGATAACGAGGAAAGGAAGCAAACAATGGGCAAAACATTATACGAAAAAGTCTACGACGCACACGTTGCCGTCGCAGCAGAAGGGGAAAACCCAATCTTGTACATCGACCGTCACTTGGTACATGAAGTGACGTCTCCGCAAGCATTTGACGGCTTGCGTGAAAAAGGTCGTAAAGTGCGTCAGGTCAGCAAAACTTTTGCCACCATGGACCACAACGTTTCGACAACCACCAAAGACATCAACGCATCGGGTGAGATGGCTCGTATCCAGATGGAAACGCTATCGAAAAACTGTGAAGAGTTTGGCGTTACGCTTTACGACATCAACCACAAATACCAAGGTATTGTGCATGTTATGGGCCCAGAGCTTGGTATTACCCTACCGGGCATGACCATTGTTTGTGGTGACTCGCACACTGCTACACACGGTGCATTCGGCTCGCTAGCTTTTGGTATTGGTACATCTGAAGTTGAGCACGTATTAGCGACTCAAACGCTAAAACAAGCGCGCGCTAAAACGATGAAGATCGAAGTGAAAGGCAAAGTAGCTCCGGGCATTACTGCGAAAGACATTGTGCTAGCAATCATCGGTGAAACCACAGCAGCAGGCGGTACCGGTTACGTAGTTGAATTCTGTGGTGAAGCGATCACTGACCTTTCAATGGAAGGTCGTATGACCGTATGTAATATGGCGATTGAGTTAGGTGCAAAAGCCGGTTTGATTGCACCAGATGAAACCACATTCGAATACATTAAAGGCCGTAAATTCTCCCCTCAAGGTGCGGACTTTGATGCAGCAGTAGAATACTGGAAGACGTTAAAAACTGACGATGATGCTCAGTTTGATGCCGTAGTAACGCTGAACGGTGCAGACATCAAACCACAAGTCACTTGGGGCACAAACCCAGGTCAAGTAATCGCGGTAGACCAGCCGATCCCAGCACCAGAGAGCTTTGCGGACCCAGTAGAAAAAGCCTCGGCAGAAAAAGCATTGGCTTACATGGGTCTAGAAGCGGGCAAGTCATTGTCTGATTACAACGTCGATAAAGTCTTCGTTGGTTCTTGTACTAACTCACGTATCGAAGACATGCGCGCAGCCGCTGAAGTAGCGAAAGGTCGCAAAGTCGCGTCTCACGTTCAAGCGCTCATCGTTCCTGGCTCTGAGCAAGTAAAAGCGCAAGCAGAAGCGGAAGGTTTGGACGTGATCTTTAAAGAAGCGGGCTTTGAATGGCGCCTACCAGGTTGTTCAATGTGTCTAGCAATGAACAACGACCGTTTAGGTCCACATGAACGTTGTGCGTCTACTTCAAACCGTAACTTTGAAGGCCGCCAAGGTCGTGATGGCCGTACCCACCTAGTGAGCCCTGCGATGGCAGCGGCGGCAGCAATTGCTGGTCACTTTGTAGATATTCGTGAACTAGACTAAGGAGCAAACAAATGTCAGGCTTTAAACAACACACAGGCTTAGTTGTTCCTCTAGATGCAGCGAACGTAGATACTGATGCCATCATTCCAAAGCAGTTCCTGCAAAAGGTCTCTCGCCTAGGGTTTGGTAAGCACCTATTTCATGACTGGCGCTTCCTAGACGATGCTGGCGAACAGCCAAACCCAGAGTTCGTGATGAACGCACCTCGCTACCAAGGTGCTTCTATCTTGCTCGCGCGTGAAAACTTCGGTTGTGGTTCTTCTCGTGAGCACGCACCATGGGCACTAGCGGATTACGGCATCAAAGCGATGATCGCACCAAGCTTTGCCGATATTTTTTACGGCAACTCGATCAACAACCAAATGGTACCAGTTCGCTTGACTGAGCAAGAAGTGGATGAAATCTTCCATTTTGTTGAGGCGAATGAAGGCGCAGAAGTGGAAGTAGACCTAGAAGCGAATGTGGTTCGCGCCAACGGCAAAGAGTACAGCTTTGAAATCGATTCGTTCCGTCGTCATTGCTTGCTAAACGGTTTGGACAACATTGGTCTAACCCTTCAGCACGAAGATAAGATTGCCGAGTACGAAGCGAATATTCCAAGCTTCTTGCGTTAAGACGCGTTAGTAAATACACAAATCAAGGGCTGGCAATTGTCGGCCCTTTTAATGTTTTGGGTAACTGTTCTCATATCGCTTTGCTTACAGAATACCGAACGCCTCTGTTGAAATTCGTCATCCTGAACAGCGACGAAGGAGTGTAATTCAGGATCTACTGCCAGAGCGCACTGTGCAGATTCATACTGTCTTTACTCAAGAGTTTGTGGGTATTAGATTCCTGATATCGCTTATGCTCCTCAGAATGACGGCGAATAAAGACCACTGATTACTGAAAGAAAACAAGCACTAAACTGGTCTACACTATCAACAATATCTCATTCAAAGGTATCTCTATGAAGCGTCTGTTATTGCTGTTGTGTGCTCTGGTTTCTTTCTCGACATTTTCCGCTCCAAAATCCGACTTATGGCCATATTGGAAACAATCGAATCAAGCCAACCAAACCCAAATTTCTCATCAAGAATGGCAACAACTACTCGATACTTATTTAGTTGAACAAGGCGAGAATACCTTGTTTCGTTACAGCCAAGTCTCCTCTGTCGATAAAACCAAGCTGAAACAATACATCCAGCGTTTGGCAAAACTAGACCCTCTACAATACAGCCAAGCAGAGCAATATGCCTATTGGGTAAACCTTTACAACGCCATCACGGTAGATCTTATTTTGGATAACTATCCAGTCGAATCAATCACCAAGCTAGGTGGTTTATTTAGCTTTGGTCCTTGGGGATACGATGTGGTCGTGGTCAACGGGAAGGATCTAACTTTAAACGATATTGAACATCGAATTTTGCGTCCAATTTGGAATGACCCAAGAACGCATTACGCGGTTAACTGTGCCAGCCTAGGATGCCCTAATCTGCAATCTCAAGCATTCACTGCTGACAACACGCAAACTCTACTGGATAGTGCCGCCAAAACATTTATCAACAGCAGCAAAGGCGTATCTATCCAAGGTAACACGGCACAGCTGTCTTCTATTTATGATTGGTTTGCAACGGACTTTGGTGGAGAAAAACAAATCTTCAAACACATCGCAAAGTACGCACCGCAATACAAAAACTTCTCTGGCAAAGTGAAATACAAATACGATTGGGACTTGAATCAAGCCAACTAAACTGGGGGGATGTGAGGTCAATTAGCATTAGGGACATAATAGGCCAAAAGCTAAAGACACCGGCAACTCAAAAACTAAGACATAAAAAAGGGCACTCAGTGCCCTTTTTAAATCCAATACTTGATAGAAAACGTCCGACTACTTGAAGCCTTTAACCTTCTTAATAAGATCGTAAGCGTTTTGAATCTCTTGAGATTTCTCTTTCGCGACGTTCATCATCTCTGGTGGTAAACCTTTAGCCATCAATTTGTCCGGGTGATGCTCGTTCATCAGTTTACGATAAGCACGCTTAACGGTTTTACTGTCTGCATCTGAAGACACATCCAGAATTTTGTACGCGTCGGCCAACTGATCCGCTTGTGAAGCTTGTTGCCAGCTACCACCTGAAGATTGGCCTTGATGCTGACCATGAAAACCGCCCTGGCTTTGGAAACGAAATGCGGCTTCTTGCATTTGCAAACGACGCTCTAATTGCTCAGAAGAGAAACCCAAACCACGTGCAATCTTGTGTAGTACATTTCGTTCACTCGGGTGGATCGAGCCATCTGCAAAGGCCGCCGAGATTTGCAGCTCTAAGAAAAATTGCAACAAGTCAAAGCGACCAGCTGTCGAAATTTTCACACGAACAAGAACATCTTCTAACGGAAAGTCGCTGTCTTTACCTTCACGAAACGCGTCTTGCGCTGCGCGACGCTGTTCGCCATGCAAATTCATGCGGTCCATCATGGCAGAAGCCAGTTGGATTTCCTCTTTGGTGACTTGGCCTTTCGCTTTTGCCACATGTCCCATTACCGCAAACGCCGCTTTAAAAAACTCTTCTTGGCGCTGAGCTTGACTTGGTCCTTTTCCAAAGCCGCCAGTAGAGAACCCGGCTTGACTCAAGCGACGTGCTTTATCGAATTGATGGCCAATAAATAAGCCAAAGAGTAAACCTAGCGGCCCGCCAAGTAACAAGCCAAAAAAGGCACCCAGAATTTTGCCAAAAATATGCATTATGTGTTCTCTATCAATGAATTTTTATCGACGACGGCGGTCTTATAGTGCCGGATGCAACGATTTCCTTTATGATAATGGAATTAGTTTTATTTCGGCTAGGCCATTTCGCCTGCTTATCTTTGCAGCTATTTTGTCGTCATTATGCCACAGTGAATCAATACGCTGGGATAAATGCGACTATAGTTGATTCATTTGGCTATTACGCTAGGGTACAACAAGCCCTATAGCCATCGAGTAGTAGTGACACAGGAAAGTTCAATTCAATGCAACATTTCTCCCGCACATTTTTAGCGGCCTCTATCAGCACCGCCTTGTTTGTACCCACCACTCAAGCTGAAGCGAATATCCATGATAGTGTGCAGGAAATGCCCGCCACAGATCAATGTTTGGTCGATACAAGTGGCGAGGAGGACGCTCTTAATACCCCAGTAGTGGTAGAAGCTGACACCCTGCAAGCCATCAATGGTGACAAAGCTCAGTACTCAGGTAATGTACAAGTCACCCAAGGCCAGAAGAAAATTACCGCAGATAGCGTAACGCTGCACCAACAAGACAACGTCGTGGTTGCCGAAGGCAACGTGACTTTCAATGACGGCCAAGTCAAAGCTCGATCTGATCGTGTTACTAACGACATTAATCAAGATACGTTTTCACTTGAGAACACCGATTATCAGTTCCTTTGCCAACAAGGCCGAGGCACTGCAGCCTATATCGCTCGCACAGGTCAGTCGGTTTATGAACTCGAAGACGGCTCTATCACATCGTGCCCTCAAGGCGATAATTCATGGCGATTGGTTGCGTCAGGCATCGATGTTGACCAAGATGAAGAGACAGCGACGCTGCACCACCCTCGATTTGAAGTGTTAGATGTGCCTGTTTTCTATGTGCCGTATCTAACCATGCCAATTGGAGATACGCGTAAAACGGGTTTCCTCTTCCCTTCTTTATCGTACGGTTCTAGTGATGGTATGGAAGTCGAGGTGCCATTCTATTGGAATATTGCGCCTCAATATGACATGACACTCACCACGCTCTATATGCAGCAACGTGGTACAAAACTCGATACTGATTTCCGCTACCTAACAGATGGTTGGGGAAATGGAGAAATCAAAGGCGAATACCTCAATAGTGATCGCAAATATCTGGACGAGTCTCGTTGGGGCTACCAAGTTAAACACGACGGTATCATCAATAAACAGTGGATAGTCAAAGTCGATTACTCAAAAGTGAGTGATATTGATTACTTCCTCGATCTCGACTCCGACATTGGTAACCGTGAAGATGGTCAACTGGTTCAAGAAGGACAAGTACAATATCGTTCTGACTTCTGGGATGCCTCGTTAACCGTTCGTGACTTCCAAATCTTATTGAAAGAAGAGAACCGCCCTTATCGCCTGCTTCCTCAGTTAGACTTGAACTACTACACGCCGTTGTGGGGAGACTACCTTAACTTTGACGTGAAGAGCCAAGTCAGCCGCTTCGATACGAGCGATGCTGCGCGACCAAATGCGACCCGTGTTCACATTGAACCAGGGCTTACATTACCACTCTCAAACTCATGGGCAACGTGGACAACAGAAGCGCGTGTGCTCTCTACGTATTACTCTCAAGACTTAACGGGTTTGACTGATGTAAACTTGCAAAACCAGTTGGATGATGAAGTTTCTCGTGTTATTCCTGAGTTCCGTACGCATGCGCAACTTTACTTAGAGCGAGATACAAGCTGGATCAAGGGCTACACACAAACACTGGAGCCTCAGCTGCAGTACTTGTACGTACCTGAAGAAGATCAAACCAACATCTACAACTACGATACCACCTTGCTACAAACCGACTACTACGGGCTATTCCGCAGTCGTAAGTACAGTGGCATTGATAAAATCGCCTCGGCGAACCAGTTAAGCTACGGTGCGAGTACTCGCTTCTTTGATGATGACTATAAAGAGCGTCTTAACGTTTCATTTGGTCAGATTTACTACTTCGATAAAAAGACCAAACTGAGCAACAGCCCAAATCTTCCGGATGAGACCACCAATTACTCATCATGGGCGATTGAAGCTGATTTCAACTACAACGATTACTTGTTCTATCACGGTGGAATTCAATACGATATTGATTTGAGCTCCATGCAGTTGGCAAACAGTACCTTGGAATACCAATTCAACGGCGGCTTTATTCAGAGTAACTATCGCTACGTTACGCGTGAATACATCGAAGATACGATCATTCTCGAAAACCTAGACACAATTACTCGTAAAGGTATTTCTCAAGCAGGTATTGTAGCGGCCTACGAGTTCAACCCGAACTGGTCTGCGAGTGGTCAATACTACTACGACCTCAATGAAAATGCGGACCTAGAATGGTTAGCGAGCCTACGTTACCAATCTGACTGTTGGTACATTGGCGTCACTTACTCAAACCAATTGCTTGGTTGGGAAGACCAAGCTATCGGCAGCACCGGGGCATCACCTGAATACGAAAATAACTTCAGCGTTAACTTCGGTATTCAAGGCTTTGCGACCAACCAGCGTGAAGACACTGCTGTCAAAGAACTGGATGGTTCTGACAACGCGATTAAGTACGGCCGCCCATTCTATCTGAACAATTAATCAAAATAGGCGTCTTAAATGAATAAGACGCCTATTCAAAAATACTGACGGAATTTTAAATGAAAATTTGGAAATCAATCTTATTCACGACCCTACTCTCTTGCGGAGCGGTTGCAGCACCAGTAGAGATCGATAAGGTTGCGGTCATCGTGAACGACGGTGTAGTTCTACAAAGCGACATCGAAACAGCGATGAAAACGCTGCAAGCCAACGCACGTCAAAGTGGAAAGAGCTTACCTTCTACCAGCGTATTAAAAGAACAAGTTGTTGAAAAACTTATTATTGACACGTTGCAAGGCCAAGAAGCAGACCGTATTGGTGTGCGTATTGACGACAACCGTTTAAACCAAGCGATTGCAGAGATCGCACGTAATAATGAGCAAACAGTAGAACAACTCGCCGCTTCTGTAGAAAGTGAAGGTTTAAGTTACCCAGAATTCCGCGAACAAATTCGTAAGGAAATCGCCGCATCAGAAGCCCGCAATGCACTGGTTCGTCGCCGTATTAATATCCTTCCAGCAGAGGTAGATAGCCTTGCTGAGCAACTATCACAAGAAACCAATGCGACTGTTCAATACAAAATTGGGCACATTCAACTGCGCTTCTCTGACGATAAAGAAAAATCTGCTGTAGAAGCAGAAGCTAAAGCGCTCGCGAAAAAGCTAAACGAAGGTGCAGATTTTACGGAGATGGCCTACACCTACTCTAAAGGTCCTAAAGCTTTACAAGGTGGTGATTGGGGCTGGATGCGTAAAGAAGAGATGCCAACCATCTTTGCTGATCAGATCAAGATGCAAAACAAAGGCAGCATTATTGGTCCATTCCGTAGTGGCGTTGGTTTCCACATCCTAAAAATAGAGGATGTAAAAGGCCTAGAAACGGTTGCGGTAACGGAAGTAAATGCGCGTCATATTTTGATTAAACCAACCGTGATTCTGAGCGACGAAGGGGCGAAGAAGCAACTGAATGAATTTGTACGCCGCATCAAAGCCGGTGAAGCAACGTTCGCTCAATTGGCAACACAATACAGTCAAGATCCTGGCTCGGCAGCACAAGACGGTGAACTAGGTTATCAAACACCAGATCTTTACGTGCCAGAATTCAAGCACCAAGTAGAAACTCTGCCAGTTGGCTCAATCAGCGAACCGTTCAAAACCGTTCACGGCTGGCATATCGTTGAAGTGTTGGATCGTCGCCAAGTTGACCGTACTGACTCAGCGATGAAGAACAAAGCTTACCGTATTCTATTTAACCGTAAATTTAATGAAGAAGCGGGCGCATGGATGCAAGAGCTACGCGCAAGTGCGTTTGTTGAAATCGTGGATGACAACAATGACAACTAATACAATTCGTAGAATTGTCGTAACCGCAGGGGAACCTGCGGGTATCGGCCCAGACTTAGTGCTTGCCCTATCGAAAGAAGATTGGGCGCACCAAATTGTCGTCTGTGCCGATAAGAATATGCTGACGGAGCGAGCCAAGCAGCTTGGCATCGAAGTCCAACTGTCTGATTACAATCCAGAAGAAACACCTAAAGCACAAAAATCGGGCACGCTTATCGTTGACCATATCCAAATATCGGAACCTGCGGTCGCAGGCGAGCTCAATGAAGCGAATGGCCACTATGTATTAAAAACGCTAGAAAGAGCGGCTTTAGGCTGTATGAATGATGAATTTGATGCTATTGTCACCGGCCCTGTTCATAAGGGGGTGATTAATCGCGCAGGTGTTGCATTCAGTGGTCATACTGAATTTTTCGCCGAGAAGTCACAAACGCCGCTAGTCGTAATGATGCTAGCAACGGAAGGACTACGCGTGGCTCTGGTTACAACACATATTCCTTTAGCTTATGTGTCCAAAGCAGTCACCGAAGAGCGATTAGAAAAAATCATCGATATTCTTCATAAAGACCTTGTAGAAAAGTTTGCTATCGCACAACCAAACATCTACGTTTGCGGGCTTAACCCTCATGCTGGCGAAGATGGCTGCTTAGGTCGTGAAGAGATCGAGACCATCACTCCGACACTGGAAAAAATTCGACAAGAAAAAGGTATCAACCTGATCGGCCCTCTGCCGGCTGATACCATTTTCAATGAAAAATATTTAAATGATGCTGATGCTGTTTTAGGCATGTACCATGATCAAGTATTGCCAGTATTAAAATACAAAGGCTTTGGTCGTTCAGTAAATATTACTCTTGGTCTACCTTTTATTAGAACATCGGTGGACCACGGTACTGCATTAGATCTGGCAGGGACAGGTCAAGCGGATACAGGGAGTTTCCGAACAGCGCTCACGCATGCGATAGATTTGGTAGAGAAGAAACAATGAGAAATGATGTCCATTTAGGACACAAAGCGCGTAAACGTTTTGGTCAAAACTTCCTGAACGATCCATACATTATTGATGGAATCGTATCAGCGATTAACCCAAAACCAGGTCAAAACCTGGTTGAAATCGGTCCTGGTCTTGGTGCAATCACTGAGCCGGTAGGTCGTGAAGTGGATAAGTTCACAGTTATCGAATTAGACCGCGATCTGGCAGAACGCCTACGTACTCACCCTGAACTGGCGGATAAGTTGACCATCCATGAGGGTGACGCTATGCGTTTTGACTTCACTCAATTAGTGAAGCCAAACAACAAGCTGCGCATTTTTGGTAACTTGCCATACAACATCTCTACACCATTGATGTTCCACCTTTTTGAGTTCCATAAAGACATTCAAGACATGCACTTTATGCTGCAAAAAGAAGTGGTAAACCGCTTAGCCGCCGGCCCTGGCAGCAAAGCTTACGGCCGTTTAACGGTAATGGCTCAGTACTACTGTAAAGTAGTACCGGTACTGGAAGTACCGCCAACGGCATTCGTTCCACCACCGAAAGTGGATTCTGCCGTTGTTCGTTTAGTGCCTTACGAAGAGCTGCCATGCCCGGCGAAAGATCTGCGTTTGCTCGATCGCGTTTGTCGTGAAGGCTTTAACCAACGTCGTAAAACAGTTCGTAACTGCTACAAATCGTTGTTAAGCACAGAAGTACTAGAAGAGCTAGGTGTTAATCCAAGCATGCGTCCAGAGAACCTGACGCTAGAACAATTCGTCGCAATGGCGAACTGGCTTGCGGATAACCCGCAGCACTAAGAACTCAAACAATAAGCCAAACCCTTGTAGGTTTGGCTTATTATTATTGGGATATTACGTTTCTGAGGAGTGCACATGGACGTCATTCAACCTTGCATCAAAATTCAAGTTCACACCAAATACATCGAAGAACAGTCCAACCCAGAGCTACAACGCTACGTTTTCGCTTATATCATCACCATCAAAAACCTTAGCCAACAAACCGTACAGTTAGTGAGCCGCCGCTGGCTAATCACAGACTCGAATGGCAAGCAAATGACGGTTGAAGGTGACGGAGTGGTAGGCCAGCAGCCCTTTATTCCAAGCAATGATGAATACACGTACAGTAGCGGAACCGCGTTAGAAACCCCTGTCGGCGTTATGCAAGGACACTACAAAATGCTGGATGAGAAAGGGCAAGAGTTCATCACCGAAATCGAACCATTTCGCTTGGCTGTTCCAAATGTTTTAAATTAGTAAATTGGAGATTCAGTGGCTACCTATATTGTTGGTGACATCCAAGGCTGTTTTGATGAATTGCAGCGATTACTAGAAAAAGTATCTTTCTCTGCGAAAAAAGACCAACTTTGGCTTGCTGGTGATTTGGTCGCCAGAGGGCCTAAATCACTAGAAACGTTACGCTTTGTGAAGTCACTTGGCGCAAGCGCAATCGTGGTGCTTGGTAATCACGACCTTCACCTTCTCGCAGTGGCTCACGGGATAAAAAAGGTCAAAGACAAAGATAGAACCGCACCTATTTTCACGGCCCCTGACAAAGAGGAACTACTGACATGGCTAGCTCAGCAACCTCTATTGGCCGAGCATGACGAGTTCGTGATGTGTCACGCTGGCATATCACCGCAGTGGAATCTAAAAACAGCGAGAAAGTGTGCCCGTGAAGTTGAGCGCATCATCCAAAGTGAAGAGCTGCCTTGGCTATTAAAAAACATGTACAGCAATCAACCTGATTCCTGGGATGACTCTCTACAGGGTTTGGACCGATACCGTTATATTATCAATGCTTTTACGCGGATGCGCTTTTGTTTCCCTGATGGTCGTTTGGATATGGATTGTAAATTGCCACCGCAACAAGTTTCCGGTAACGAACTTATTCCATGGTTTGAGGTGCCTAAACGTATCCACTTAAACAAAGCGGTGCTCTTTGGGCACTGGGCTGCACTGCAAGGTTATATGAACAACGAAGTCATCGGGCTAGATACTGGCTGTGTTTGGGGCGGAAGCCTAACCATGATCCGTTGGGAAGATAAGAAAATTTTTACTCAGGATGCGTTAAGTTAAACACTGAATAACAGTCGATAATCCATAGTAGGAGGAATACCTGTCACTTAACACCTCCTGTAGGGTCATTCCAACGAGCCTTAACGAGACTAGGAATCTAATATCCTCGCGCTGCGAATAGATAGAAATACCTTTGACAACAAAGTACTCGTATAGAGGCTCCTGAACCTCGCTCGTTCGTCGCTTTTCAGGATGACGGTAGGTTGGGATGACCGCTCGCTGCTATACGAACGGCATTACCCCGTTTTAATCTCGAATTACTTCTCTAACACCGTAAAACGCATGTTGTAGGCGTTCTTCTCATCGGCTTGATACATTTCTGAGTAAGTTTCCTTAAACTCGTCTCCCCAATCTGGGAACTGAGTATCACCATCAATGGCCGCTTCAATGTGTGTTACATACAGTTTATTGGCCATAGGCAGACAAGATGCGTAAATCGCACCACCACCAATGATCATCACTTCTTCCACGTCACCAGCCACGTCCAAAGCTTGCTCAATCGATGTTACGGTAGTGACGCCTTCGATCTTTAGTGTCTCATCACGGCTGATAACAATATTCAAGCGACCAGGTAAAGGGCGACCAATAGACTCATAGGTTTTGCGTCCCATCACAACCGGTTTTCCCATGGTACAACGCTTAAACCAAGCGAAATCGGCGGGAAGATGCCAAGGCATTTGATTGTCTTTGCCAATGATGCGATTGTCGGCCATCGCGGCAATCATACTAATGATCATGTTAGGTCCTTATACAATTGGTCTGCGGCGATAGAATAACAGCCCTGGAACCGCAAGACCAACAGCTAAACCTGCAATAATAAACATGGCCTTAAGAAAGTTTTCCATACAGGTTGCGACAAGCTCGGGTGAGTAGCCAACATGATTGATTTCTACCATAGCGATCATTGCTTTGTACGCAAACACACCCGGCACCATCGGGATCAAAGCAGCCACAGTAAACACTTTTGGATGCGCGAGAAAACGGTGAGACCAGTACACACCAATCATCCCAACTAACGTCGCGGCAAAAAAGGTTGCCCACTCAATAGGAATGCCAAACTGCATCATCAAGTAGCGGCTACCATGACCAATCGCACCACCAACAGCGCAATACACTAAAGCTCTTTGTGGCACGTTAAAAACCAATGCAAATCCTACGGCGGGAATCGCCGCAAAAAACATGTCATTCAACAGGCCAAACATCAATTCAAATAAACTCATTAGATTGCCCACCCCCAAATTCCAGTTACACTCATCGCAGCAACGATCCCCAAACATGTCGCCAACGTTAGTAAACTAGCCATCACAAATCGAGCAATGCCCATATTAATGTGGCCTTTCAACATATCTGCGACAGAGTTAATGAGTGGGAAACCAGGTACAAGCATTAATACTGACGATGCCATTGCTACGGTAGGTAGATTACCGATTTGGTAAATTTCCGCCTGTGCTGAAATTAAGGTAGTCACAAAAGCGGTCGCAGCAAAGTTCAATAGAGGGTTGAAATGACGATGACCAATTTCTTGGCGAACGATCATGCCACCAGCTGAAGCTAAAAAGGTCATGATGAAGACTCCCCAATCACCACCAGCTAGATGACTGAATGCCGCACAAGACAAGCCAATCATAAACACCACCAACCAGCGGTTATAACGCTCTGGACTGATAGCGTTCAGCTTTTTCTGCGCCATGGTTGCATCGAGCAGACCACGCTCCATCATGATACAGATTCGTTGAATTTGCGTAATAACGCGCATATTGATGCCACGATCAGCGCAGCTTCGGGTGGTGGTGATGCAATGCCCATCCATTACCGTCGTCACAACCAATGCATTAGCTGATAGTGCTACCGCAACTTCATTCACCCCACAAGCTAGGCCAATACGACGCATAATATCGCTCACAAGAGTACTTTCAGCACCATGAGCAAGTAGCATTTGTCCGGCTTGGGCGACAAGACGAGAAATCGATCGTTGAGTAGATACCGCCAACTCTCTAGGCGGTATGGTTTCTAGAGTCATAAATAAGTCTAATTCCTTTTAGGGTGTTACTCATTCATACGCGCGAGGGCCAAACTAACCCTCAAAAAACACGACGTATCGGTTATTGTGCCGTAAATCACATCACCTAAATATGATTTAGATACAAAAAAAGCCGCAATAAATAATTGCGGCTTAATGAATTATAGGCAAACAGGCATTGTTTGACCGTTCTGATTAGTCACGAACGTAGACAACGTGACCGTCATCTTCTTCATCGTCCCAGTCATCCCAATCGTCGTCGTCATCTTCAGTGATAACGTCTTTACCCGCCATCGCATCTTTATGGTAATCATCCCACATGAAGTTAACTTTATCTTCTTCAGCCACTTCTTCCTCTTCGCGAGGTAGGTTATCCATAAAGTCAGCCAGTTTGTAACAAAGCTCTTTAGTACCGTTACGATTGATCGCCGAGATCTTAAAGTACTCGTCTTCCCAACCTAGTGCGTCTAAGATTTCTTGGATCTTCTCATTCGCTTCTTCTTCAGGCATTAGATCAACTTTGTTGAACACTAACCAGCGCGGCTTACTTGCCAGTTTTTCGCTGTATTGTTCTAGTTCATCAATGATCGTCAATGCATTTTGCACCGGATCGGACTGATCAATTGGCATAATATCGATCATGTGCAGCAACACTCGACAACGCTCTAAGTGCTTCAAGAATCGAATACCAAGGCCAGCGCCATCTGCTGCACCCTCGATCAAACCAGGGATGTCTGCAACAACAAAACTTTTCTCTGGTACGACACTTACGACACCCAAGCTTGGGATCAAAGTCGTGAATGGGTAATCAGCGACTTTCGGTTTTGCTGCTGATACTGCGCGGATAAAGGTTGATTTACCAGCATTAGGTAGACCAAGCATACCCACATCAGCAAGAAGCAATAGCTCAAGGCGAATTTCGCGTACTTCACCCTTTGTACCCAATGTTCTCTGACGAGGCGCGCGGTTTACTGAAGATTTGAAACGCGTGTTACCTAGACCGTGCCAACCGCCTTTTGCGATCATCACTTTCTTACCGTGCTCAGCAACTTCCGCCACGATTTCATTTGTGTGGATATCCACAGCGCGCGTACCCACAGGTACACGAAGAACGATGTCTTTACCACGCTTACCTGTACAGTTACCACCGCGACCGTTTTCACCACGCTCAGCTTCGTAGAAGCGCTGGAAACGGTAATCAATCAGGGTATTTAGGTTTTCATCGGCTTGGATATAAACATCACCACCGTCACCGCCATCACCGCCATCAGGGCCACCTTTAGTGATGAATTTTTCACGCCAGAAACTGACAACGCCACTACCGCCATCACCAGCCTGAACTTTTACTACCGCTTCATCTACGAACTTCATCTTTTACTCCGACTACTTCGTGCGTGGATTAAATCTTACTATGTCATCCGACAATTTTAGCAGATGACAGATCTAAGCTCCCAGATTCAAATCGCTTAGGATCTTAGCGAGAAACTTCGATATGTCGACTGCCACAAATAAAAAACCCCGCCGATTCGGCAGGGCTTTTGAATTCAGCTTAAAGCTATTAAGTAATTTGGTTAAAAACCTAATTACTCAGCTTCGATGCTTACAAACTTACGGTTCTTAGGACCTTTCACTTCGAACTTCACTTTACCTTCAGTAAGAGCGAATAGAGTGTGGTCTTTACCGATACCTACGTTGTTACCAGCGTGGAACTTAGTACCACGTTGACGAACGATGATGTTACCTGCAAGTACAGATTCACCACCGAAACGCTTAACACCTAGACGTTTGCTTTCTGAATCGCGGCCGTTACGAGTAGAACCACCAGCTTTTTTGTGTGCCATTGTTAAACTCTCCTAATAGATTAAGCGTTGATACCAGTGATCTTCACTTCAGTGAACCACTGACGGTGACCCTGTTGCTTACGAGAGTGCTTACGACGACGGAACTTAACGATTTTAACTTTATCGCCACGACCGTGTTGTACAACTTCAGCAACAATTTTGCCGCCCTCTACAAGAGGAGCACCAACTTTGATGTCTTCGCCGTTAGCAACAAGAAGAACTTTATCAAATTCTACAGTTGCACCAGTTTCAACGTCTAATTTCTCTAAACGAAGAGTTTGACCTTCGCTTACACGGTGTTGTTTACCACCAGATTGGAAAACAGCGTACATATTTTACTCCGCTTTTTCCGCACAGCCTTTCTTGAGGGTGTGCGCTAAACTAATCATCAATAGGGCGCAGATTCTACAGAATAGATGCTCCTATGACAAGCCATATTTTGAAAAAATTGGCGAAAAGCTAATCGCCAAAGAAAAGTGCGGCAATCATGCCCTTTAGTAATGTATTAATCAACGTTTTTTAGTGTATTATTCGACAATTATATAAATCGAATAAGCCTTGCAGGGTCTAACTTCAGCCGGATATACGATGGATTTTAAAACTATCCAAGCGCTTACTGCCGATGACATGGCAAAAGTGAATGAAACAATTCAAGCCCAACTTAATTCTGATGTCTCTTTAATCAACCAGCTCGGTTTTTATATCGTGAGTGGTGGAGGCAAACGTCTAAGACCGCTTTTAGCGATACTGTCAGCCCGTGCACTTGGTTACCAAGGCAATGGTCATACAATGGCAGCTGCGTTTATTGAGTTCATCCATACAGCGACTTTGCTGCATGATGACGTGGTAGATGAATCAGACATGCGCCGTGGTAAAGCCACTGCGAATGCAGCATTTGGCAATGCGGCTAGCGTATTAGTTGGGGACTTTATCTATACACGCTCATTTCAGATGATGACGGAACTAGGATCCATGAAGATCCTTAAACTAATGAGCAATGCCGTAAACGTGATCGCCGAAGGTGAAGTACAGCAGTTGATGAACTGTAACGACCCTGACACGACAGAAGAAAGCTACATGCAAGTCATCTACTCTAAGACTGCGCGCTTATTTGAATCCGCAACTCAAATCGGTGCAATCTTAAATGATGCTCCTGAGCATGTGGAAATCGCAATGCAAAATTACGGTAAGTATCTAGGCACTGCGTTTCAGCTCATTGATGACGTCATGGATTACACTTCTGATGGCGAAGACATGGGTAAAAATGTGGGTGATGACTTGGCCGAAGGCAAGCCAACTTTACCTCTACTCCATGCTATGCGTAATACCACACCAGAAAACGCCATCATGATTCGTGAAGCGATTGAGAAAGCGAATGGCATGGATCGCTTAGAAGAAATTCTTGCGGTCATGAAAGAAGCAGGCTCTCTGGAATACACAACGCAAAAAGCTCTAGAAGAAGCAGACAAAGCAATCGCAGAACTATCAGTGTTGCCAGAGTCTGAATACAAACAAGCGCTTGTTACTCTGGCTCATGTCGCAGTACAACGCACGAAGTAATCAATAGCTACCCATAACGCAAGACTTATAGCAAAAAGGAAGAGCATACTCTTCCTTTTTTACGTTTGATACCTAATGACGACGCCCGAGGCGCTAGTAATATCTGTCACTACCGCCATGCAGTTGTGGATCATCTTCTATTTCATCAAAGCTAACGGCGAGTTGCTGTTCAGTCCCTTGTTTGGACAACAATACCGTCTCTGCTTCATGGTCGACCACTAATATCGTACCGACGCCTTGTTGGCACTCAACAACCATGCCTTTACGGATTCGACTCGCTTCCATCATCTTCTCCTTCACTACGTGGTTTTATTCGACCATTTTTACGAAGTTGAGAAATCAAGGATCAAAAAAGCCGATCAAAATGATCGGCTTTCTTCTTATATAGGCTTTCTAGATTACTTTGCGAATTCAACACCAATGTTGATGTCGCCATTTAGTGTTTCTAGCATACCGTCTAATGCAGACTTTTCGTAATCGCTGAGTTTGCCGTAGCTTAGTACTTCTTCAACGCCTTCTTTACCCAGTTTCACAGGTTGCGCAAAGTAAGTCGCGTGTTCGCCGTCGCCTTCAACGTAAGCGCACTCAACTACGCCTTCTTCACCTTGAAGAGCACGAACCAGAGACAGACCAAAGCGACATGCAGCTTGGCCCATTGATAGTGTTGCACTACCACCACCCGCTTTCGCTTCTACAACTTCAGTACCTGCATTTTGAATACGTTTCGTTAATGCTTCTACTTCTTCAGCTGTAAACTCAACACCTTCCACTTGAGACAGTAGAGGTAAGATCGTTACGCCAGAGTGACCACCAATTACTGGCACGCGAACGTCACCTGGATCTTTGTCTTTTAGCTCAGCAACAAACGTTTCTGAACGGATAACATCCAACGTTGTTACACCAAATAGACGACGCTTATCATAAACACCCGCTTTTTTAAGAACTTCAGCAGCAATTGGCACTGTTGTATTTACAGGGTTTGTGATGATACCAACACAAGCTTTCGGACAAACAACCGCAATCTTCTCCGCTAGCGATTTAACGATACCAGCGTTTACATTAAATAGATCCGCACGATCCATACCTGGCTTACGCGCAACACCAGCAGAAATTAGCACAACATCCGCGCCTTCTAGTGCTGGAGTAGGATCTTCACCAGCGTAACCTTTGATAGAAACTGGCGTAGGGATGTGGCTAAGATCAGCGGCCACACCAGGAGTTACTGGAGCAATATCATATAGGGCTAGATCAGAACCAGCAGGAAGACGGTTCTTAAGTAGAAGGGCCAGGGCTTGACCGATGCCACCAGCGGCACCAATAACGGCTACTTTCATGTAGTTCTCCTTGAGAGTATTTCTCTTATAAACGTATTCGTAGGGTAGTTTGTAACCAACTTAAATAAAGCTATCGGAATCACAACTTGATTACAATCAATTAACGCTAGCTTTGCGACCTCGCGCAACTCGCTGTTACCGTGCTACAAATGGGGCTTGGATTATTCTTTTATTCTGTTGAAATGACAAGGAATTCAAGAAAACAGATACAGCCCTACTTCAGCGCGCTAAAGAATTCTATGTGGTATATAGTTTACAGTGACGCATCTAACATAATCCTGGGACTCTTTGGCACCGCCTGAATATATATGCGAGAATATGCAAAATTGCTGACCCGTAATAAGAGATTTGTAATGACTATGCGCAATTCAGAAAAACAAGACAACTTAGTTCGCGCCTTTAAAGCCCTGTTAAAAGAAGAAAGCTTTGGCTCACAGGGCGAGATTGTTGACGCACTCAAACAGCAAGGGTTTGAGAGTATCAACCAATCTAAAGTCTCACGTATGCTGACTAAATTTGGCGCCGTCCGTACGCGCAATGCAAAAATGGAAATGGTTTACTGTCTTCCTGCTGAGCTAGGTGTCCCAACAGTCAGCAGCTCTCTGCGTGAACTGGTACTAGACATCGATCGTAATGCAGCGTTAGTGGTAATTCACACCGGCCCAGGTGCAGCACAGTTGATTGCTCGCTTGCTTGATTCACTCGGTAAATCCGAAGGTATTCTTGGCGTTGTCGCGGGTGACGATACCATTTTCATTACGCCAACCATGGCAATTACGACTGAGCAACTCTTCAAATCAGTGTGCGAGCTGTTCGAATATACTGGTTAAGTTCTATAAAGCTTCAATCAGCTAACTCATTGTGGGTTATAAAAGAAGTCTCATTTTGTAGCCCATAATTTATGTAAATTTTTTGCTTACTCCGCTCGTTCTTTAACCACCCATTTTGTGATTAACATCACGCAATTGATCTTTTTCATTTCAGTCACTAAACGTTAATTAAGTAATTGTTATAAAAAGAATTAAATCACAAATTGAATCCTATCCCCTGATACAAAATTCAGACTTATCAACTATAACATTTAACAATTGGATAATTTTCTGCCAATTTTTTGTTATGATTCGCTCGCTTTTTCAAACGATTGGATTGAAAAAGGTGCCGTTTCCAAATAGGAAACTCCAGAAGTGATTTATGGTTATTTCCGGGTAAATAATGAATATAAGGAAGGGAAATTCATGGCATTTAACAAACTTCTCAAAGTAGGCGCTATCGCTGCAGCCGTAATGGGCGCAGGCGCAGTTAACGCTCAAGAGTTTATTACCATCGGTACTGGCTCTGTGACAGGTGTTTACTACCCAACTGGTGGTGCTATCTGTAAGTTGGTAAATAAAGGTCGTAAAGACCACAACATCCGTTGTTCAGTAGAATCGACTGGTGGCTCAATTTACAACGTTAACACTATCCGTGCAGGCGAATTAGATTTTGGTATCGTGCAATCGGATTGGCAGTACCACGGCTACAACGGTACGAGCAAGTTTGAAGAACAAGGCCCGTACAAGAAGCTACGCGCAATGTTCTCTCTTCATACAGAACCTTTCAACATCATTGCGCGTGCAGATTCAGGTATTGAAAACGTTGAAGACCTGAAAGGTAAGCGTGTAAACATCGGTAACCCAGGCTCTGGTGACCGTGCAACGATGGGCGTTGTCATGGAAGCGATGGGGTGGACAAACGACAGCTTCAAATTGGCGTCTGAGCTAAAAGGCTCTGAACGCTCTCAGGCACTTTGTGATAACAAAATTGACGCCTTCATTTACATGGTCGGCCACCCGAACGGTTCAATCAAAGAAGCAACCACATCATGCGATGCGAAGCTAGTTTCAGCAACAGGCCCTAAAATCGATAAAATTGTTGCCGACAACCCATACTACGCCTTTAGCTCAGTACCGGCTGGTATGTACCGCGGTACAGACAAAGACGTAAACAGCTTTGGTGTTGCAGCAACAATGGTAACGACCTCTGATGTTTCAGACGATGTCGCTTACAACGTGGCAAAAGCTGTGTTTGAAAACTTTGATACCTTCAAACGTCTACACCCTGCATTCGCAAACTTGAAGAAAGAAGACATGGTGAAAGCTGGTCTTTCTATTCCTCTTCACCCAGGTGCAGAAAAATACTACAAAGAAATGGGTCTAATTAAGTAATTTCCTCAGACTCTACATACAGGCAGGAAAGAATATTTTCTGCCTGTTTGAGCATACAGGTTGTAGCACGTTCTAACTGTATGCTTCACTCGCCAGTTTTCTTCTGAAAACTGCGAGCTCATACCCAAGAAAACTTAAACGCCGCCTAACAGAGTATCCAACAATCAACACTTTGAGTTCAGGCAGCAAAATACTCGAAAGCAAACTTCGCTCCATTCACTACACTGATAGAGGCGAAGTGTGGTTCTCGATAAAAATCAGACAGGACCATCAATAATAAGGAAAAAGTACATGGCGACGAATCAAGCTCCGTCACAAGATGTGCAAGAAATGGTGGCTCAGGCAGACACAGGGGCACGTAGCCCTTCGGGAATGCAAGGACGAATCCTTTGGTTTGTTCCTCTGTGTTGGTCACTATTTCAATTATGGTACGCATCCCCGTTACCATTTATTTTCAATTTTGGCGTACTGAACGACACGGAAGCGCGATCTATCCACCTTACTTTCGCGATCTTTTTGGCTTTCACTGCTTATCCAGCGATGAAGAATTCTCCTCGCGATCATATCCCTCTTGTTGATTGGATACTCGCGTTGGCTGGCAGCTTTTCAGCAGCCTATATATACCTTTTTTATACCGAGCTAGCAGGACGCTCAGGCGCACCGACAACGGTTGATATCGTCGTTGCTGTTATCGGTATGATCCTCCTTTTAGAAGCAACACGCCGAGCTCTTGGTCCACCATTGATGGTCGTGGCTGCTGTTTTCCTTACTTACACCTTTGCAGGCCCTTACATGCCTGACGTTATCGCACACAAAGGGGCAAGCTTGAACAAGGCCATGTCTCACTTGTGGCTAACAACAGAAGGCGTATTTGGGGTTGCGCTAGGTGTTTCTACCTCTTTTGTCTTCTTGTTTGTATTGTTTGGAGCAATGCTGGAACGCGCTGGTGCTGGTGCTTACTTCATTAAAGTTGCCTTCTCGTTACTTGGCCATATGAAAGGTGGTCCAGCTAAAGCGGCCGTTGTTGCATCAGGTTTATCTGGTCTGGTTTCTGGCTCTTCAATCGCAAACGTAGTAACAACTGGCACCTTTACCATTCCACTGATGAAGCGTGTTGGCTTTCCCGGCACAAAAGCGGGTGCGGTAGAGGTAGCGGCTTCAACCAATGGTCAGTTAACACCGCCAATCATGGGTGCAGCAGCATTTTTGATGGTGGAATACGTCGGTATCTCCTACGTTGAGGTGATTAAAGCCGCCCTACTTCCAGCGCTAATCTCTTATATTGCTTTAATTTACATTGTTCACCTTGAAGCGTGTAAAGCAGGCATGACAGGCCTTCCTCGTCGCCACAACCCAACACTAGTACAAAGTCTGCTGTCCTTTACTGGTACAATCTTAGGATTGTGTGTGATCAGCGCATTGGTTTACTACGGAGTGGGTTGGACAAAGGACGTCTTTGGTGATGCCGCGACACCGATTGTTACCGTCGCACTATTAATCGCGTACGTTGGGTTGGTGAAAGTATCAGCAAATCACGTGCAAGATGGCGCAATTGAGATTGATGCAGAATTAACAGAAGTACCTGATCCTGGCCCAACCGTTAAGTCAGGCTTGCACTACCTACTCCCTATCGTCGTATTGGTTTGGTGTTTGACTGTCGAACGTTTCTCACCTGGCCTTTCGGCATTCTGGGCAACGGTATTCATGATTTTCATTTTGCTGACTCAACGTCCGTTGATTGCACTGCTGTCAAAGCAAGGTGACATGCTTCAGCAAACCAAAGATGGCTTTGTCGATCTTGCCGAGAGCTTAGTTTCTGGTGCGCGCAATATGATTGGTATCGGCGTTGCAACCGCGGCAGCGGGCACCGTTGTTGGTGTTGTTACACTAACGGGTATCGGCCTAGTGATGACCGACTTCGTCGAGTTTATCTCTGGTGGCAGCATCATTCTTATGCTGCTGTTTACCGCCATCATTAGCTTGGTTCTGGGGATGGGTCTGCCAACAACGGCGAACTACATCGTGGTCTCTACGCTAATGGCGCCGGTTATTGTTACGCTCGGCGCAGCGCATGGCTTAATTATTCCGTTGATAGCGGTGCACTTGTTCGTTTTCTACTTTGGTATTTTGGCCGACGATACCCCACCTGTAGGCCTTGCGGCTTTTGCAGCAGCAGCAATTGCGAAATCAGATCCAATTCGTACTGGTATCCAAGGTTTTACTTACGATATTCGAACCGCTATTTTGCCGTTCATGTTTGTGTTCAATACCCAGCTATTGTTAATGGGGATCGACTCTTGGTGGCATTTGGCACTCACAGTCATCTCATCGATCATTGCAATGCTGATATTCTCTGCGGCAACTCAAGGGTGGTGGTTCACGCGTAACAAGTGGTGGGAAACAGTCCTATTATTAGTACTGACATTTTCGTTTTTCCGTCCAGGTTTTTGGTGGGACATGCTGTACCCAGCGAAAGTTCTTTCTCCTGGCGTTGAGGTAGCTCAAATCACGGAAACACTAAATGTAGGAGAATCATTGGAGTTACGTGTTGCCGGTGAAAACCTTGAGGGCGACTACATTGAGAAAACGGTTCGTCTTCCATTCGAAGACAGTGCGACAACAGCAGACGCACGTATTTCATCTATGGGTCTGATGCTGACCGAAAGTGACAACAAAATGATTGTCGATATGGTTGAATTTGGTAGTCCAGCAGAGTCCGCAGGTATCGACTTTGATTGGGAAATCAAGTGGGTTATCCAGGATGCAGACCGTCCGATGAAAGAGTGGGTGTTTGTACCATGCTTAATGATTTTGCTGGTGCTTGCAATGAACCAAAAACGTCGTGCTCGTAAGGAACAATTGAGCGCATAACCGATTTGGCCCCGAGGATAAAGGGGCCTTAATGAGAGACATTGAATGTACAAACAAATTCTTGTTCCGGTTGATCTAAATGACCAAGGCTTTTCAGACCGAGCGGTTGAACTAGCGGTTTGGCAGGCAAAGCAAGCAAATGCTCAAATCCATCTTCTGACGGTACTACCTGGTATTCACATGTCGATGGTTGCCACATACTTTCCGAAAGATGCTGCGGCCAAAATGAAGCAAGACGTGAAGCAGCAACTAAAAACTTTCGCTAATGAGCATATTGCTGAAGATGTGGTTTACCAAGTGCATGTTGCTGAAGGCAAGGCCTACGCGACCATTCTTGATTATGCAGAACGTTTAGGCGCTGATCTCATCATTATGCCAAGTCACAAGCGCTCTAAAATCAATAAAGTAATGCTTGGCTCTGTCGCGAGTAAGGTTGTGGAATATTCTCCAATCAATGTGATGGTCGTAAAACCGCAAGGCTAAGTAAATACAGAAACGAAAAAGGACGCTAACATTAGCGTCCTTTTTATATTAAACAAGTAAGGGTTATGCCATCATTGGGTAATCGGTATAACCTTCTGCTCCACCCAAATAAAAGTGTTCTGGTTTCGCCTCATTAAGAGGTGCATTTTTCTTAAATCGCTCAACTAAATCTGGGTTTGCGATAAAGGGAACGCCAAATGCGACCACATCAACTTTGTTTTCTGCAATTGCTGTTGCCGCTTCTTGTGCACTGTAGCCCACGTTCGCCATTAAGTGACCTTGATAGTTTTCGCGTGCTGGCTTGAGAACATCTGCTTTTTGTACGCCTTTCAGATCCGCACGCATCACGTGCCAATAAGCAAGATCGAAAGAATTAAGTTGCTCTGCTAAGTAACGCACCAAGCCAACTGGATCACTGTCTTTCATGTCATTAAATCCATTTAGCGGAGATGTGCGCAGACCGACTCTTCCAGGTCCCCATACCTCAACGACTTCTTTCACTATCTCAAGTAAAAATCGAGCACGATTTTCAACCGAGCCACCGTATTCATCGGTACGTAAATTTGAACCGTCACGAAGGAAGTTATCAATAAGATAACCATTGGCGCCATGTATCTCGACCCCATCAAAGCCGGCTTTCTTGGCGTTTTCTGCACCTTGTTTAAACGCCGCAACAATGGAAGCTATCTCATCCACTTCGAGTGCTCGTGGTACCGTATATGCTTGCTTACCCGAAGGGGTATGGACTAATTCATCACGAATGGCCAATGCGCTCGCCGCTACAGGTGTTTTTCCTTCATTCAGATCAGGATGACAAGCTCGTCCCGCATGCCAAATTTGCAGTACAATCTTACCGCCTCTCTCATGAACCGCATCCGTTACCTTTTTCCAAGCTGCGATTTGCTCTTCGCTGTAAATGCCCGGCTCTGCCATGAAAGCAGACGTACCTTCCATCACCATGGTGCATTCAGCAATGATAAGTCCGGCACTCGCACGTTGAGCGTAGTATTCAACCATAAGGTCATTAGGAATATGGTCCGCACCAGCACGAGCTCGCGTTAAAGGCGCCATAATGGCACGGTTATCTAATGCTAATTGACCGAGTTCGATAGGAGAAAATAAGTCTACAGAGTTGGACATGTTGTTTACCTCAAATGACAATAACTTGATGGCTAAGGATGAGATGCCAGACTATAATCAGATTAATATTGAAACAATATGGATAATTGAAAGTGATTGTTCGCAATTTAGAAACAATTGACTTTAGAACGCTTTCTATCTTTGTCACAAGCTGTCGACTACTGAGCTTAACCAAGTGCGCGCTGGAGTTAAACCTACCAAAATCTACTGTTAGCAAAGCCATAACCAAACTCGAACAACACTTTGAAGCCAAACTCCTAGAGCGCACAACCCGAAAGTTAGTGATCACCGAAGCTGGCCAAATGGTTTTAGAGCGTGCTGCAAGCTTAGTTGAGGAATTCCACTCAATTGGCCATGACGTTCAGGAGATGGAACAACAGATCCAAGGCCGGCTGCGGATTTCCGCGCCACCAGCGTTGGATGCGTATATGGCGGAGCACATCTTTTTGCCATTTTTAAAACAATGGCCAAAAGTACAAATTGCGTTAGAAGCATCGAACGATTTTGTTGATCTGTTTTCACACGGCTTTGATATGGCAATTCGAGTCGGTCAGATAGTTGATGATCGATTGATCGCAAAAAAATTAGGCTATACCACTCGAGTCCTGGCTGCTAGCCCTGAGTATTTAGCTGAGTTCGGCGTACCTGAAACGCCAGAAGATCTGACAAAACACAACTGTTTGAGGTATCAATATGTTTCAGAAATAGGGCCTTGGACGCTGATCTCACACGATAATACCGTCAATGTTTCAATAACCAGTAACTTCTCAAGTACAACTGTAGAAGCAATATTGAAAGGCGCACTTAAAGGACTAGGCATCGCTAACTTACCTGTGCAGAACATGACGCAAGAGCTAGAAAGTGGCACCTTAGTCAGAGTGTTACCGCAATGGCACACGGTACCAATGCCTATTTATTTAGTCTATCGTCCTGGAGCAAACCGCCCACGGCGTGTACAAGCAATGATTGACCATATCATGAGCTTAAGATCTCAATTTGAATTTGGACCTCGGCATGGTTTGTGTTGCGGAGAAGCATAACCTAGCAACTATCAGGCACTAGCATGCTGCTCGGATAAATGCCGCAAGCTTCTCACTAGCATGCTGTTCACTCAATGCAGACATATCACCCGCGGCTTCCACTTTACCATCTGCCACAAACACAAAGTGGCTGGCAATCGCTTTGGCATCGCTTAAATGGTGCGTGACCATCAATACGGTTATTCCCCGCTCTGCTGCGAGTTTTTTTACCAAGCTCAGCATCTCTTCACGCAACACCGGATCAAGCGCCGAGAACGGCTCATCCAATAGCCACATGGGATGAGGCTGAACAAAACAACGCGCTAAGGCAACACGTTGACGCTGGCCACCAGAAAGATGCTCTGGCAAACGGTCGAGGTACTCTGCAACACCAACTTGCTGCGCGGCTTGTTCAATCTGACGATTTTGGTCCACCGTAAGCTTTAGCCCTGGGTGTAAGCCCAAACCGATGTTGTCACGCACCGATAAGTGAGCAAACAAATTGTGCTCTTGGAACAACATAGAGAACGGACGCAGATAAGGCTCTTTACGCACAATGGACTCACCATCAACACAAATATCACCACGGTCAGGATGGATGAATCCTGCCACCAACGCCAGCAAGGTTGACTTCCCTGCCCCACTTGGTCCCATCAGCGACACAATCTGTCCTTGCTCAATCGTTAAGTCAAAACGAAACAGTTCACGTTGGTAGGTGTACTGCACATCATCCAACACTAACATTACGCTCTCTCCTTCGTTTTCAATACTTTCTCAATCAAGGCAAAACAGCCCACACTCAACAACAATAAGGTCACCGATACCACCGCAGCCGCGTCCATCTGATAGCTGCCAAGCAGCTGGAATAAATACAGAGGTAAAGTGCGGAACTCTTGTCCGCCAAACAACGCAATAGCACTTAAATCGCCAATCGCAAACATAAAGCTGATCGCAAACGCATGTGCAAACGGCTTGCGTAGCGCCTGCCACTCCACCACTTTAAACCGTTGCCAGCCACGCATGCCTAAGCTGGCACATACATACTGATACTGTTGTTCAATGTGCAGCATTGGCTGCGCTAGCGTTTTGATCACGTAAGGCAAAGCCATCAAACCGTTCACCAAAATCACGACAAAAAATGCCAAGCTAAAAACATCGGTAAATGCGCGCAGTAGTAAGAATAAACCGGTGCTAATCACCAGACCTGGAGTCACCAAAATAACGGTGCCGATTAACTCTATCTGATCGGCTCGCGTGTTTTTGTACTGCAACCGCCAACGGCGACTGGTCAATAGTATGGACACCCCTGCAGCGACCGCAAGCGCGCTAGCGACACAGGCGACTTTGAGGGAGTTCAATAGCGCAGACCAAAAACGCTCATCGGTTAATACTGTCCAAACTTGTTGGTTGATGCCACTCAGTAACACCATCAATAACGGCGGTATTACCAGTAAAAAGGCACCTATGATCCAAAAGCTATCCCAAGCTTTTGACCACCCATGATCCTTCGTTAAATATTGCTGTACCGATGTGCTTCCAGCACTGATAGAAACAGGCCTTGTTAACTTCTGCACTCCAATAGCAAGCAGTCCACATAACAGCATCTGCCACAGCGCCAATAACGCCCCAGCTTGTAAATCAAAATCAAACTTAATCGCTTGGTAAATGGCCAATTCAATGGTGGTGGATTTTGGCCCGCCCCCCAACGCCATTACAGTGGCAAAACTGGTAAAGCACAACATAAACACCAACCCACAAACGTGGGGAAGCTGCTGCCTTAAACGCGGCCATTCTACCCAGCGAAACTTATCCCAATGGCTCATCCCAAGATGCGCGCAAAGCTTATGCTGCTCGGCAGGAATAGACTCCAAGGCTTGCAGAAGCAATCGTGCCGCGTAAGGTAAATTAAAGAACACATGGGCGAGTAAAATGCCGTTCAAACCGTAAATAGAGAATGGCAGTTTAGTGTCGAAACTTTGCAACCACTGCGCCAACAAACCACTGTTGCCATAAATCGCTAACAGCCCAAAAACACCAACCAAAACCGGCAAAACCAGTGTCGATGCAAACAGCTTAAGCAGTAATGATTTACCAATAAATTGGCGACGCGAAAGTGCGTGCGCTACTGGAATGGCAAAGCCAACACTGAGCAATGTGGAAAGAAACGCTTGGTAGAAACTGAACTTGGTGACATGTTGATAGTACGGGTCGCCCCATACCACAGACACATCAAGTGAAGGGGCTTGAACAATCAAAGCACCTAGGGCAGAAATAACAAAGGTCGCGATGATCATCGCGACCCCTAAACCTATTTTTGGAACAGAATTCAAAGGTAAAACCTATCTCATTCAGATGAGGATGGAAACGTCAGCTAAAACGTCAATGCGCTTTGCCATTCGCGAATCCAAGACTTACGCATTTTTGCCACTTCATCAGCACTAAAGCTCAACGACTTGCTTGGAACACTCAAAGTTTCAAAACCTTTAGGTAACTCAACGTCAGTGACTGGGTACATCCAGTTACCCGTTGGCATCGCCGATTGGAACTCATCACTTAAAATGAAACTCATAAATTGATCAGCAAGTTCTGAATTTTTTGCCCCTTTCACTTTGGCGGCTACTTCAACTTGCATGTAGTGGCCTTCAGCAAAATTCGCCGTAGCAAACTTCGAATCGTTTTCCGCAATTAAGTGGTACGCAGGTGAAGTGGTGTAAGAAAGCACTAAATCGGACTCACCATTGAGGAACATAGAATACGCCTCAGACCAACCTTTCGTGACCGTTACGGTTTTGCTCGCTAGCTTCTGCCACGCTTGCGTCACATCGTCGCCATAAATAGATTTCATCCATAGCATTAAGCCTTGGCCCGGCGTTGAAGTCCGCGGATCTTGGTAAATCACTTTCAGATCGTCGCGCGTTTCCACCAGCTCTTTCATGCTTTTCGGCGGATTAGCCAGTTTCTCTTTGTTGTACACAAACGCGAAGTAGCCGTAATCGTACGGTACAAACGTCGTGTCGCTCCAACCGTTTGGTAACACTGTATTGGACGTATCTACATTGTGCTCGGCAAGCAGACCGGTTTTCTTCGCTTCTGCCATCAGATTGTTATCCAAACCTAATACGATGTCCGCTTTGCTATTACCGCCTTCAAGACGAAGACGATTCAGAATCGACACACCATCGTCCAACGCTACGAAGTTAACGTCACAGCCACATTTTGCTTCAAAAGCTTGCTCGATTTTAGGACCCGGCCCCCAATCTGCGGCAAAAGAATCGTAGGTATAAATAGTTAATGGGTTTTCAGCAGCAAACGCTGAAGTTGAAGTAATTGCAGCTAGGGCAATCAGATTTAGAGTGGGTTTCACTGCTCGCTCTCCATGAGTATTTCAGAGAAATAAGTTGAGCGGCACAGGGTTTGAGGCGGCTATTAAGGACTTCCAATATCCAGACTCAATTCCTACGCCAGCATTATCTGGTTCAGGTAATACGGGTCCCTAGTTAAACACTTAGGTCTCAGCGCCCCAATGCATTGATTGACTCAATGCTAAATGGGTTTGCTCCCCGATGAGTTGGATGGATTGTAAAGGTATTTGAGTGGTTACACAATCAGCTCACGAGCGCTGGTCATAACCCCAACGAGGCACCAAACCTTGCTCAATACCTAAGTGGTCAAGAATTCTCGCCACCATAAAATCCACTAAGTCTTCAAT